>JBCCOV010000009.1:0-57049 GCA_039039985.1 Pseudomonadota bacterium
GAGCGAGCCTTTGAACATGCCGCCGCCGCGCAGCCGCCACTTGAGCGTCCCCTGCTGCGCGTCAAGAGCGTAGACGTACCCGCCAACGGAACCGACGAAGACATAGTCACCGAGCTTGACTGCAGTGCCGGTCCACCCTGTGCCGGCCCAAATCATCGGTGTGCCGCGTACGGTGTTGTGAATGACGGACGTGCGAAATCGCCAACGAACCTCCGGCGCACTCTCCGAGATCGGCCCTGTGCCATAAAACGTGTGCGGGCCGTTGCCGCGGAACATCAGCACCGTGTCAGCTGCAACGCTGCTCCGGCCATAGGCCCACGGTGGTAGCTCCAGTTTTTTGCGCGGTGCCGCAGCGACGGAGTGCAGGCCGCCGATTGCAGCGGACATTGGCACTGTGCCTGCGGCTGCGCCAATCCCGCGGAGCACCCGGCGCCTGTTCATGGTCAGGGGGCATCCATGATGAGACAGGTTGTTGTGCCGTGCGCATAGAGCTTGCCGTCGTCATCGACGAGGCGGCCCTCGGATGTCGCGATTCTGCGGCCCGCATGTACCACGTCTCCGACGGCCTTGACCTGACCTGTCTCATCGGTCAAAGCGCGGACCATGTTCACCTTAATCTCGAGAGTTGTATAAACCTGACCTTGCGGGACGATGGTTTGCACAGCACACGCCATGCAGGAATCCAGCAGCGTCGCGGCGAAACCGCCATGGACCGAGCCGATTGGATTCATCACGTGCTGACCGGTGGCGCCGACAAACACGGCCCGTCCGTCGCCTACTTCGACAAGCCGAAAGCCGATTGTCTCACAAATCGGAGGTTGCGGCAGATCACCGGCTGCAATGGCTTCAAGAAACGCGCGACCGCTCATCGACCGCAATTGGTCCGGAGAGCTGACGCCGTAGCGCACTGTCGATTCCACGGTTAGCCGTCCCCTGATCGACGCTTGTTATGTGCGATCCGCCTTTTAGCGTAATCGAGCGGGAGTTTGGTCGTCGCTTTCAATTCCTCCATGGCAAACGTTGAGGTCACGTTCGAAATCTCAACTTTGGAAATCAGACGTTTGTAGAATGCGTCATAGGCAGCGATATCCGGAACCACCACACGCAGCAGGTAGTCCACTTCGCCGCTCATGCGGTAAAAGCCAATCACTTCGGGAAACTCAGAAACGGCCGCATGAAAACGATCCAGCCAGTCCATGCTGTGCTGGTCCGTCTTGATGAAGACGAATACATTAACACCGACATCGATGGCGTCCGGATCGATCAGCGCGACACGGCCACGAATGATGCCCGACTCCTCCATTTTCTGGATTCGGCGCCAGCATGGAGTCGTCGATAGGCCAACGGCCTTGCCGATATCGGCAACCGGCCGCGTACAGTCCTCCTGAAGGATTGCGAGGATTTTCAGGTCCATCGCATCTAGTGTCATCGCTTATCATCCCGCGTTCGGGCTCAGTGGCTGGTCAGGATGCTGCGGAAAGCGGTGACGGGTCAATCGGTTTGATTGGAACAAAGCCCTGGCACCAATGATCACTGCTCCAATGCAGATCGCACGGCATGCCGGAGTTCGGGCAGCAACTCGGCCTCAAACCAAGGATGCTTCTTGATCCACGCATTGTTCCGCCAGGATGGATGGGGCAGGACAAAAACGCGTGGCCCTCGATTGGATGTTGCATATCGCCGCCACGCGGCAACTGTCGCTGTTAGCGTACGCTCAGCCGACCGCCCGAGATGCCACCGTTGGGCATGGTGCCCGATCAACAGCAGAATGCGCGGTGCTTGAATACTTGCCAGCAGCTGCGCGCGCCAAAGTCTGGCGCATTCCTTGCGCGGCGGACGATCGCCACCCTTGCTGTCATACCCGGGAAAACAAAACCCCATCGGCACAATCGCGATCCGCGATGCATCGTAGAATTCTGCCGTCGACACGCTCATCCATGCCCGCAGGCGCACGCCGGACGGGTCATCAAACGGTGTTCCCGTTGTATGGGCTCGCATGCCCGGGGCCTGGCTGCAGATTGCAAGAACCGGGTTCGGAGAGATCTGCAGGACCGGCCTTGGTTCATGGGGAAGCGGTGGGCCGTCGGGCGTATCGCGGCACTGCGTGCACGCGCGAATAGCTTTGCTCAACGCCTGAAGATCAGTTTGCGTCCGCGAAACCGGCCCGGGCCACTCCGAATTATCCTCAGATTTTGTCAAATAACAATGACCTGTCCATCGTCCGCAAACGAGACACGAGGGTCTGTCGGCTCCGGCGGATTGTCCAGCATCGATTGGGACATGTGAGTCAAGAGAATGCGACGCGCAGTCAAGTGCGGGACGTTGCGCGCCAATGTTGGCCAGTCGAGATGGTACCGAATTGGCTTCTCACGCGAAAAGCACTCTGTAATAAAGAGGTCTGCCTGCTCCGCGCACGGCAACAAATCGTCCGACCACTCCGTATCGCCAGAGTACGCAAGGACCTTATCGGCAATCTCAAATCGCAACATGGTTGACGGCGCTCCAGACGGATGTTGCGCTGCGTACGTACGCATGCGTCCGCCCAGCAAGCCGATCTCACTGTTGACGTCAAAGGTTACATAACTCACCGGAAACCTGGATGGCACGTCGGCCGCCCCGGGGTAGAGCACGTCGTAAGCCTGTCGTATGCGCTGCTCTGTCCCAACAGGACCGTAAATCGTCAACGGCGATTGGCGTTGGCCCGGATGCTGACCGTATAAGAGCAGCCAAATGATCCCAGCGAAATGATCACCATGGAGATGGGACAAAACGATCGTCTCAATCTCATTGGGGTCCAGCCCAGCCCGACGCAATCCGATCAACGCCGTCGCCCCGCAATCGATCAAGAGCTTGGTTGTGCCAAAACTGACGTGAAAACAGGGGTGGAGCCGGCCGCCAGAACTAAATGCATCACCTGAGCCGATTACCGTAAGTTGCATCCGCCAGTCTTTCTTTCGTTGAACCGGGTCAAGGCAGGCCCGGCGACGGCAGTCCACAGTACCGCTAGAGGTGCCGCAGCTCTGCTGTCAGAGTTTCGCGCATCAATTTGTTTCAGCGTTGATTATATTCGCAAGCGATTCAGAAACCTGTCACCGACAAAACACCGATTGAAAACACGCTACGGACGAAAGACAACGGCTCGTTAGGGAATTTCCTCAAGAGTGATCCCCGTAGCAAGTTCCAAAGAGACTTGCCGACGCCCCACAGGCAGGCCAGGGCTCCCCCTGGACGCAATCTGTTGCGAGTGACATGAGCGAAACCGCGACAGCCACGAACGGTCTGACAGGTCGGAGAACAGCCGCGAACTGCGCCCGTGACCGACTGAAAAAGGTCCGATTTCGGCTGACACAAGGCGATACAACGGACCCGGATCTCAACTACGATCTGATATCCCTATTCGTGCGCAACGAGCTTGCGGCGCAGAGCACGATACCGGTTCTGGCCGTCATCCTCGCGCTCGCGTCGCTGATGTGGGCGCCGCCGTGGCAGGCGTTGTGTTGGGTGCTTATTGTCCTGATTGCGAAAGCGATCCTCCTCCAGCAGTGCCGCGAATTCGTCAAGCTGCCTGAAGATCAGGTCGATTTGACAATGTGGCGGCGGCGGCTGGTTCTGTCGGAGGCGCTCTGTGGTGTTTCTCTCGCAGGATTTGCGCTCATTGGCGTCGACAGCCAGGTGTCGACCGTTCCCGGTCAAATTCTGTCCAGCCACGTGTTCTTATTTGCGGCCCTGATTGTCGTGCTCGCGATTCGCATGACGTTTGCCGCAACACTGATTTCTGTGTTGTACGTCGGCACATTGCCGATGACGTTGGCAATTGTCATGCGTCTGGTCCTCCAGTGGGATTTGTTTTACATGGCGCTCGCCACGATGGCGATTGGTGTGCACTTGTATTTCCTTTTTCTGGCGCGCGGGCTGAACGGTACATCGCGGGCGATGTTGGCGTTTCGCGCGCAGAAGGATCTCCTGATCGCAGACCTGGAGGAAGCTAAATCGATTTCAGACCAAGCAAGGGGACGGGCCGAGGCCGCCAACCTGGCGAAATCAAAGTTCCTGGCCACGATGAGCCACGAGTTGCGCACACCGCTGAACGCGATCCTCGGGTTCTCTGAAGTTATGAGCAAAGAAGTGCTTGGGCCGATGCAGAACGAAACATATCGTGACTATGCAGAGAGCATTCACGTTTCTGGCGCCCACCTTCTCACACTGATTAATGAAATTCTGGATTTGTCTCGGATTGAAGCCGGCCGATACCAGTTGCACGAAGACGCGCTCTATTTAACTGACATCGTCCAAGATGCGCATCACTTATTGAAGCTGCGGGCCGAGACGAAAGGCATTCAAATTGAGGAAGTCTTCGAACCGGACCTTCCTCCGGTTTGGGTCGACGAACGTGCCCTTCGCCAGATTGCGCTCAACCTGTTATCGAATGCGGTCAAGTTCACGCCACGGGGCGGATGTGTCACGCTGGCTTTGCTTATGCTGGACGACAATCGCCAGGTCTTAAGTGTACGCGATACCGGCCCCGGAATTCCCGCCGACGAGATACCGAAAGTGCTTCAGGCCTTTGGCCAGGGGTCGCTGGCCCACGAAACAGCGGAAGGCGGGACCGGCTTAGGACTGCCGATTGTGTCCAACCTCATCGAGTTGCATGGCGGCCAGTTCGATCTGCAGTCAGAGTTGCGGAATGGTACGGAGGCGATTGTTACGCTGCCGGCCAACCGGGTTTTACGTGCCGTCCCGCCACTGCAACCGCTTGGTGCTGAGCGCCACAATCCCAAAGCGCCGCTGCCGGCGAATGACGGTCCGCGCAGACCGCCGCGATTGGTCGGACGCAGGATGTCGGTTCCGAAGAACACGCAGCAGTTCAAGCCACTGCTCGCTGACGCGCCGAAAGTCCCTGCATGACGCCGCATGGCAGAGCCGGACCAATCGTGTATATATCAAAGACACCCGAGCTGTTGATCTGAGGTCTGTCGGCATTCCGTCCCGTAAGGCCGCATCACGGATAGGTTGGAGTGTCTACACATGCTGCTTTGGATCCTTCTCGCCCTCTTGATGAGTGCCGCTATAGGAGCCCTGGTGCTTGGTGACGGCGGAACCTTAGGCGGTTTCGACGGCGGCATGCTGGCAAGCGCAACGGCGTTGCTCGCACTGTTGATCTTCCTGGGCAGCAGCCTTGGGCGCGACTACATCGGCCGCGCCGGTCAGGCCATGAAGGATTTCGCGATCTGGGTTGGGATCGCCCTGGTTCTGGTGCTCGGCTACAGCTTTCGGGATGAAGCACAACTCATCTACCAACGTCTGGCCGGTGAGCTCATGCCGCCGGGTACGGGCATTCATGTCGGGACGAATGAGGTCGGACAACGTGCTGTTCGGATCCGGAAGCGGCCCGACGGTCATTTTGCAGTGCGCTCGCGCGTCAACGGGCAGTCCGTGACGATGCTGGTCGATACCGGCGCGACGACAATCGTCCTGACGCCCGCGGACGCACAAGCGGCCGGCATCCAGACCGATACGCTTCGCTACACAATCCCAGTGCAGACAGCCAACGGAACCGCCTACGCTGCGGCGGTTCGGTTGGGTGCCATTGCCGTCGGTCCGATCGAGTTGCGTGGCCTGGATGCGCTGGTCGCTAAACAGGGTGCGTTACGCGAAAGCCTTCTTGGTATGAATTTCTTAAAGGAGTTGCGGGACTTTCGGTTTACTGGAGAGTTCCTGACCCTTCGCGGCTGAGGCTTCGAACGGTCGCGTAGTCGAGGCCGTCGATGTCGTTTTCTTCTGGTGCACGGACTGCAATAGGGGAGGCGTTGTCATGGGTTGCTGCTGCCACCTTGTTGCTTGTGGGCGTGGTCTATTTCGACGACGTTAAGCGCATCGTCGCACATTCACTTGGGCTGACCCCGCCGGACAAGGTTGCCCGATCTCGCCCAATCCGCACGGACACAGCCGGTTCGCTGACAGCAAGCGAAGCCAGGCCATCGGCCGGGACCCGTGTTGAACTGACCGCCGGGCGTAACGGCCATTTCTATGCTGATGCACGCATAAACGGCCGCCGCACACCGGTGTTGGTCGATACGGGTGCCTCTTTTGTGGCCCTGCCCTACCAAGCTGCTGAAGACGCGGGGATTTTTGTCCGGGACAGCGATTTCAAGCACCGTGTGCAAACGGCGAATGGGACCGCGCGCATTGCGATCGTTTCCGTGGACGAAATCGACATTGGCGGGATCGTTGTCCGCAACGTCCGAGCCGCCATTGGACAGCCGGGCGCGATGAAGATCACGCTTCTTGGCATGAGCTTTCTCGGGCGGTTGCATCGCGCGGAGATCAGCCGCGGCCGACTAGTCCTGGAAAACTAACGATTTGATGCCGATTCGGCTCAGCGCATGTTGTCGTGATGTTCCTTCAACAGCCATGGCCCGTTAGAGCAAGATCATTCCGACTGGGAACAGTTGCGCTAGCCAAATGCGCTCCTGGCCGGAACGTGAATCTTGCTCTACATCGTTAGCTTAGAGCCCGATTCATGATTCGATTGGCCTTGCAACGGCACGGCTGTTCGAGTCGCTCGGACTCCAGGGTCGCGCTGCTGATGTGGAGAGATTCATGTTTCCGACACCCCGGGCAGATTTGACGCCAAACACCGTCGACTTCGAGCACACACCGTTGGTGACGCCTACGGGGTTCCGCGAGTACGACGCACGCTGGCTGTTTCCCCAACAGATCAACCTGATGGGACTGCAGGCGATCGGCCTGGGTATCGCCACGGTATTCGAGCGCCACAACGTGCCGAAACGGATTGTTGTGGGGCACGACTTCCGGTCCTACTCCGGATCGGTGAAGCAGGCGGTCATCTCCGGACTGCTGGCGGGCGGCATGGAGGTGCATGATATCGGCCTGGCGATGTCGCCGATGGCCTACTTTGCGCAGTTCGCCCTGGATGTCGAAGGCGTCGCGATGGTGACGGCGAGCCACAACGACAATGGCTGGACCGGGATCAAAATGGGGCTCAACCGACCACTGACATTCGGGCCCGATGAGATGTCGCAGCTGAAAGAGATCGTGCTCAATGCCGACTTCTCAGCACCCGGAGGCGGTCGCTATGTCTTCGTGTCTGACATTGCCGACCGCTACATTGCAGACTTGACCAGTCGGCCGAGCTTTATCCGCAAGCTCAAGGTGGTCGCGGCGTGCGGGAACGGGACCGCGGGCGCGTTCGCCCCCCGAGTGCTTGAAGCGCTCGGGTGTGAGGTCATCCCGCTCGACTGCAACCTTGATTACACGTTCCCCAGGTACAATCCGAACCCGGAAGACCTGGAAATGCTGCATGCGATGGCGGAGGCCGTGAAGGCGCACGAAGCCGACGTCGCGCTCGGGTTCGATGGGGATGGAGACCGGTGCGGCGTGGTCGACAACCTGGGCGAGGAAATCTTTGCGGACAAAGTTGGTGTAATGCTGGCTCGCGATCTCGCCGTCTTGCATCCGAACGCGACGTTCGTCGCTGATGTCAAATCAACCGGCCTCTTTCTGACCGATCCCGTGCTGGTCGAGAACCGCGCCCGCACATTGTACTGGAAGACCGGCCATTCGTACATGAAGCGCTACACGCACGAGCAAAAGGCCCTGGTTGGGTTCGAGAAATCCGGGCACTTCTTTTTCCAACCGCCGCTGGGACGTGGCTACGATGACGGACTGGTCGCGGCAATCGCGGTACTCGATATGCTCGATCGCAATGCCGGCAGCTCACTGTCGGACTTGCGCGAGGCGCTGCCAAAGACGTGGCAGTCACCAACGATGTCGCCGAAATGCGCCGACGAAGTGAAGTACGACGTTGTCGCAAAGATCGTCGCGCATTTCGAAGAGAAGAAAGCCAATGGCGAGTCCGTCGCGGGGCAATCGATCCGTAACCTGTTGACGGTCAACGGCATTCGCATCGTTCTTGAGGACGGCACCTGGGGTCTCATCCGCGCGTCGTCGAACAAGCCGGAGCTTGTCGTCGTCGTCGAAAGCCCGACGAGTGAAAAAAACATGCGGGCAATATTCTCTGATCTTGATAGTGTGCTGAGCCAGTATCCAGAGGTCGGCGAATACAATCAGAAAATCTGATGTGTCTCGAATCGGACCGGAATTCCTGTGTTTCAATATCGGATCACCAAAAATTTTGTGATCAAGTCATTTGGCCGTCCGGACATCCGATTTGACGCAGCAGCAGTATTGGTGGGCGCATTTAGGCAACCATCAAGGATTTGTTATGCGCAAACTTTCACTCGCCCTGGCCGGTTCGATTTTTGTCGCTCTTGCCGGACCGGCATCCGCTGCAAACATTGTCACGACGGCTGATAACGCTGGCATCTTCAAGACGCTTCTGGCCGCTGCCAAAGCCGCCGGCCTTGCAACGCCGCTCGCTGAAAGTGGCCCGCTCACTGTGTTTGCACCAACTGACGACGCTTTCGCCGCACTGCCGGAGGGCACGGTTGAGTCCTTGCTGAAACCCGAAAACAAATCGAAACTGGCAGCTATTCTGTCGTATCACGTGCTGCCGCGGAAGCTGACGTCAAACATGTTGCCGCATAAGCGTATTCACGTGAAAACGATCAAGGCCTCAGGTGACCGTTTGCTCGCCGTAACAAAATCGCGCGGCGGTGTCACCGTTGACGGCGCAAAGGTGATCAAGGCAGATATTACGGCCGATAACGGCGTGATCCACGTCATCGATAAGGTCATGCTGCCGTCAAGCTAACCCCTCTTTTCCACCACGGATCTGCGCACACGGCAGCGGAGTTGCCGTGTGCGCTGTTGCTGTCGCTCACAGGCTGTTCTGGCCTACGGCCAGGCCCATCGAGATGGCGTGTCCGCCATCTCGACATGTGAGATGCCCAACGCGGGAACACCCGCGTTGGGGCGGGGGCGCCGCAACGCGGCGGGCCGCAGTCGCGGCCTGGGAACCGTGCTCTCAGGATAGCCAGCGCTCAAGCCGCGGGCCTGCGAGCGTGCGAACAGCGCAAATCAAAGACTCTTATCGCTCACGGCTATTCCTCGCTTCGCTCGGGCCTCCGCGAGGGCGGCGCAACGCGCCGGGCCGCAGTCGCGGCCTGAAACAGGGCTCGACGGCTATAACCCGCGCTCGAGCCGCGAGCCTGCGAGCGTGCGAACAGCGCCAACTAAAGCGCGCTCAAGTCGCGAGCGGTAGCGCACGTAACGACCCGCGTGCGAACAGCGCAACTTAAAGAATCTGCCGTCGCAGCCGTGATTGTGAGGCTGATTTGGCGCAATGAGCTTCAGCGGTTTGTGACTCCGGTAATACTGCTGCTGACGGCCCGCGGATCACGCGTCGGCCATCGCCCTGCATCGACTTGCGCGATGTAGGCCGCGACATGTTGATTGAAGAGATCGGGCTCCTCCAGGTTGATGGTGTGCCCTGTATTCGGCAGCACGAGCAGCCCTGCGGTTGGTATGGTGCGCTTGAGAAACAAGCCCGGCTCAAGACACGGCCAGTCCTCATCGCCGGTGACGATCAACGTTGGCACGGCCATTGATGCCAATTGGGCTTCGAGGTCATAAAGCGACGGCCGTTCCTTCTGCACACCGCGCTGGGTATGAGCTGAGCCGACTGCAGAATGCTCAGCCAACATCGCCGAGAACTCCCGATGGCCACGAGGATCCTTGTTCTCATATTGAACACGTGTCGGCCCAAGGCCATAAGTCGCGGCAAACGGTGCCATGCCATCGCGTTCGAGACGGTCGGCGATCGCGTCAGCTTCGGCGCGAAACTTCTCCCGCTCAGACCGTTCTGCCCCGTATCCGCAGCCGGCGACCACCAGTGAGCGTGCGCGATCCGGATACGCCAGCCCGAAGTGTAGCGTCGCAAATCCGCCCATCGACAGTCCGACAACATGTGCGCGATCGATGCCGAGGCCATCAAGGACGTCGCGAATGTCGTCGCGGGCCCGGTCTTGCGAATAAAATGCCGGATCATCGGGGACATCCGAAGGCGGAAACCCGCGCGCGGCGTATGCGATGCAGCGATAACGCCTAGCGAAGTACCGCAACTGCGGCTCCCAGCTGCGGTGATCACCTGCGAACTCGTGCACAAAGATCAGCGGTGTGCCCTCACCTGCCTCCTCGACATGCAGTTCAACTCCGTCCGTCGTTTTGACTTGCGGCATAGCATTGTCCTCCGGTCGCGCGCTGAGCGCTTGATACTGCGACACAACGGGCGCAGTCTTCCACTCAGCCGCCCCAGTTTAGAGAGGCGGCACCTCACGTGGAAAGGAAACGCAATGATCTTTAAACGATCCGGAATTGCGTGCGCGGCGCTCGCTGTTGGTGTTTCACTGACATCGGTCGCCTGGGCTCAAGACGCCTGGTATCCATCGAAGTTCGGCAAGGACGACGAAGCCGGTCGGTCAAACCTGATGACCTCGGCTCGTGTCCTCGAAGCCATGACCTACATGAAAAGGGGCACGGTTGTGCCGCTCGCGCGGACGTATGAAAGCGCCATGCCGTTGTTTGGCGCGCGCGCATTTGCGGTTCGTGGAACAAGCGGGCTCGCTGGCGGTCCTGTCGGAGAAAACAAGGTCATCTGGATGGATGACTTCCTCGCGACCGAAATCGGCCAAGTTGGCACACAATTCGACGGGCTCGGCCACATTGGCATCGGTGGCGACAAGAACCGGTTCTACAATGGTCTCGAGTCGGCAGCGGTAACGGGGTCTTACGGCCTCAAGAAGCTTGGCATTGAGAAGGTGAAGCCGTTCTTCACCAAGGGCATCTTGGTCGACATGGTGTCGTTCAAAGGCAAGCCGATGGACAAAGGTGAAGAGATCACGGTTGGTGACATCGAGGGTGCGCTGAAAAAGCAGGGACTATCGGCGGACTCGATTGGTGAAGGGCACGTCGTTCTGATCCACACTGGCTGGTCGCGGCACTGGATCAAAGACAATGCGACCTTCAACTCAGGTTGCCCGGGTATCGGCGTGGCAGCTGCCAAATGGCTGGCGGACAAGGGCGTTGTGATTGTCGGCGCCGACACATGGCCGGTCGAAGTGGTGCCGAACCCGAACCCGAAACTGGCGTTTCCGGTGCACCAGATTTTCATCACCCGCAACGGCATCTTCATTCATGAGAACGTTGCAACCGAGCGGCTGGCCGACGCGAAAGTATACGAATTCGCCTACATCTTCGCGCCGCTGCCCGTGAAAGGCGCAACCGGTTCGCCAGGCAACGCGATCGCGGTGTACTGAGATCACAAGCTGACCGCGAAGCTACATAGACTGCAGGCTGCGCCGTGCGTGGCCTGCAGGCATCCCCCCTAACCCCACAAACTGTACGCAAAGCGCGATGCGATCACGATCATGAACGCGCCGTAGCCGATTTCGAGCGCACGTTTCGACACGCCACTCGCCACGCGCGCGCCGATCGGTGCGGCGAGAACACCGGTCGGGATCATGCACAAGGCGCCGATCACACTGACATAGCCAATTGACACCGGCGGCAAACCGGCAATGCCCCATCCGGCCCATACAAAGCCCAGCATACCCGGTAGCGCGATCATCGGGCCAAACCCGGACGATGTTCCGACGGCCTGCTGCATGGAGCGGCCGTAGAGGGCCAGCGTCGTGATGACGAAAGCCCCGCCGCCGACGCTCATTAGAGTCGAAATGACGCCGATAACGACGCCCCAGGCTTCCAGCAGTTTAGACTTCGGGATTTCTGTTCCGAGTTGATAGAAGTCGCTGCCGGCGAACTGCCGTGCGGCAATAACGCCCGCAACAATGACCCAGACCCATTTCAGGGCCTCGGCGCTACTGAACTTGGCGATGATGCTTCCGACCACAACACCGAAAACCACCGGAACGATCATGCGCGAAATGAACGATTGATCGACGTTGCCTCGTTTCAAATGCGTTCGGAACGATGAGGTTGTTGTTGGAATCATCACCGCCAGTGCCGTGCCAACCGACAAATGCATGCGCACCGCAGGGTCGACACCAATCCAGCCAAACGCCTCGTAGAGGATCGGCACCATCACGCCGCCGCCGCCGATTCCGAAGAGCCCGGCTATGAATCCGGCAGCCAAGCCGCCAAGCGCAAGCACAAGTGCAAATAGGCCGAGCATTTCGACCGAAGACGAAGCGTCCATCAAGAGGTTCCGGTTCGCATGCGCACCGACTCGCAGCGGAATGGTTTGGAAATCAGTCGTGTGATGATATCGGTTGGTTGCGCGACGATACCCTAAGAAGACGCTGTCAGCGAGCTGCTCCTCCTTTATTCTGCCGGCACGGTTGACGCATCGATCTTGCTTACACCGGCTTCTACAATTGCGATTGCGGATCGCAGCACATCCATATCCGCGTTATCGCGCGTTGCGTACTCGCTCAGGTAGCGGCGGAACTGACGCGCGCGCGGCCGGGCATGATAGAGACCGAGGATATGACGGATGATGTTATTGAGCCGACCGCCGCGCGCAAGGTGGCGCTCAATGTACGCCTCGAGTTGCAGAACAACCTCAGCACGTGATGGAGCCGGCGACGCACTACCGAAAATGATGCGGTCAACATCTGCGAGGAGATACGGCGTTTGATACGCGGCCCGGCCGAGCATGACACCGTCGACACAGTCCAGATGGGCCGTGGCCTCATCCAGCGTCGCAATCCCGCCGTTGATGACAATCGTGAGCTCCGGCCGTCGCGCCTTCAGGCGATAGACACGGTCGTAATCCAGCGGCGGGATTTCTCGGTTCTCTTTCGGGCTGAGACCTTTGAGCCAGGCCTTGCGCGCATGCACAATGAAGCGACGGCAACCGGCGGACGCTACGGTTTCGATGAATCGATCAAGATCAGCTTCGCTATCCTGGTTATCGACGCCGATACGGCATTTGACCGTGACCGACCGATCCACGCGCGATTGCATGGCCGCAACGCAGTCTCCAACCAGATCCGGCTCTGCCATCAGGCACGCACCGAACCGTCCGGATTGCACCCGATCGGACGGACACCCCACGTTGAGGTTGATCTCGTCGTATCCGAAATCCGCACCGATTCTGGCCGCATCGGCGAGTTTCTCAGGATCCGACCCGCCGAGTTGGAGGGCGACCGGATGCTCTGACGGATCAAATGCCAGCAGGCGGTCGCGCGGTCCGTAAAGCACAGCCTCGGCGGTCACCATTTCCGTATAAAGCAATGCATGCCGCGTCAGCCTACGGTGGAAGAACCGGCAATGCCGGTCCGTCCAATCCATCATCGGCGCGACGGAGAACCTATGTGATTGATACTGCACGTAGTTTCCTGCTGCCTTGCTGGGCCATACGTAATGAGCTCACGGTCCCGAGAAATGCGCATCATGGCGTCGATTGCAAGAGTACCCGCCGAGACATGGCGGCGCACGCCGCCCGGGCCGTCACCGGCCAGCTGTGGCAGCGGTTAAGACATGCCCGCCGCCGGCCGCCGGCCGCCGGTCAACGTGCTTGGTTGTCATAGATTTATAAAGCTGACACGCGACACGCGCGTGCGCGATGTCTATCGACCGATCACGGTTCCGGCCCGTCGCTCAAGGCGAGTTCAACAGCAAGACCGGCCATCTTGAACAGGCGTTCGACCTCCCGAGCGCGTCGTTGCAGCTCACGTCTATCAGTTTCGGTGGGGCCGAGATCTGAACAAAGCCCGTCCGCGAGCATGGCGTGTGTGAGCCGGAACACGGGCGGCCGTTGTTTGCCGTGGATCTCAGTCGCCTGCGCTTCACGCACGATTCCGGCAGCAAGCGTTTCACCCGATATTGGATCAACCAGCAGGAACGATCCCGTAGCGTGGCAATCGGCAAACCTGTCCAGAGCCGTTGCGCGCGCTAGCGTGATTGATGCCGCAACGACGTCATTGGCATGACAGTGCCTGGCAGGCTCGAACTCCAGTGTCTCCAGGCCGAGCCGAGCCGTGATCTGAATTCCGTGTATCGACACCTGGTCTGTTGCTGTGCGCAAGATCAAGTCCGACCCTGCAACGAACTCTGTCTCCGCGAGCCAGACGAGCTGCGCCTCAATGCGGCTCGCGACGACCGGTGGCGTCTCAGGATCGGCCAGAACGGCGCCGCGAGACACGTCCAGGTCCGTGTCGAGAACCAACGCAACGGACCTGCCAGCCGCAGCCGTTTCGAGATCACCACCCATAGTGGCAATGCGCTTGAGCTTCGCCGACCGACCGGATGCCGCATCGGCCACGCGATCACCAACACGTACGACGCCGGTCGAGATCAGGCCGGCCAGACCGCGAAAGTCTTGCGTATCACGCAGCACCGCCTGCACGGGCATGCGGAATGGCGCATCGACCGCGGCGCGACGGCTCGGTACACTTTCCAGATATGACACAAGCGTCGGGCCCTCGTGCCAGGGCATCGCGGTTGAGTGATGCGCGATGTTGTCACCGTAGCGCGCTGAGACCGGGATCGCGGTGGCCTCAGAGAATCTGAACGAGGCTGCCACCTGACGAAAATCGCCTGCGATCGCGTTGAACCGCGTCTCGCTCCAATCGACGAGATCCATTTTGTTGACGGCCAGCAAGACACGGCGAACGCCCATGACATCAAGAATCGCTGCATGTCTCAGGGTCTGGCGTTTGATCCCGTGGCGGGCATCGATCAACATCACGCCCACATCGGCATGACTTGCACCGCAGGCCATGTTGCGCGTGTACTGCTCGTGGCCCGGGCTGTCGATGAAGACCAATCTGCGCCGCGCCGTATCAAGATAGCGCCACGCGACATCAATCGTGATGCCCTGTTCACGCTCCGCCACGAGGCCATCGAGCAGAAGCGTGTAGTCGAGCAAATCCGGCGTGCCAGACCTGTCCGCAGCGCGTCGTACCAACTCACGTTGATCGTCCGGGAGTTCGGACGCCTCCCACAGCAGACAGCCGATCAGGGTTGATTTGCCGTCATCAACGGACCCACACGTGAGGATCCGAATGCTCTCCTCGAGTCCGCCGGCCAGCCGCGTGTGCTCGGTGCCACTGTCGGATTGCGCGACGTCCGTCTGGCCGTGCAACATCAGAAGTAACCGCTCTGCTTTTTGTGTTCCATGGCCCCAATTTGATCATGATCGATCAAGCGCCCGGATCGCTCGGACGAACCAGCGGCCCGTGTTTCCGCAATGACATCGGCGATCGTTTCGGCTGCCGATTCAACAGCTGCTGTCAGCGGCCAACATCCCAGTGTGCGAAAGCGGATGCGGCGGCGGCGGACCGTTTCACCGCTCTCAAGGGGCAAGCGATCGTCATCGCGCATAATGATCTGGCCGTTGCGCTCGACAGTCGGACGCATTGCAGCGAAGTAGAGCGGTACAACATCAAGGCGCTCGCGGAGGATGTAGCGCCAGATGTCGAGTTCCGTCCAATTGGACAGCGGGAAGATACGTGCGGATTGCCCCGGACCGAGACGGCCGTTCAAGAGCTGCCACAACTCCGGGCGCTGCTGGCGCGGGTTCCAGCGGTGGCCGGGACTGCGGAATGAGAACACGCGCTCCTTCGCGCGCGAGGCCTCTTCATCGCGACGCGCGCCACCGAATGCCGCATCGAAACCGTTGGCGTCGAGCGCCTGCCGCAACGCCTGTGTTTTCATTACGTCGGTGTACACCGAAGGCGTGTGTGCAACTGGGTTCATGTTCCGGGCCAGTCCCTCGGCATTGGTGTGCACGATTAGCTCAAGCCCCATTGCCGCAACTGTTCTGTCGCGAAACGCGATCATGTCGCGCGGCTTCCACGTCGTATCGATGTGCAGCAGAGGAAACGGCGGTTTGGCTGGCCAGAATGCTTTGCGTGCAAGATGCAGCAGGACCGTTGAGTCCTTGCCGATTGAGTAGAGCAATACCGGCTTCGAGAACTGTGCTGCCGCTTCCCGGAAGATGTGGATGCTCTCAGACTCGAGAACGTCGAGATGAGACATGTGCACGGTCATCGCGCGCCAACCTTTCTTTTGCTGTTGTTATGGAGACCGCATTCCTTGCCGTCTTCGTGCTCCCACCACCATCGACCCGCACGGATGTCCTCTCCGGGCTGGATGGGCCGCGTGCAGGTTTGACAACCGATCGACGGGAAGCCCTTCGCATGCAGATCGTTGACGGGAATGTCATTGTCGGCGACGTAGGCGTTGAGCTGCGCGAGCGACCAATCGGCGATGGGGTTGAGCTTGATGACGCCGTGGTCTGCGTCCCAGTCTGCAAATGGGACTCCGGCACGACCTGCGGTCTGTTCACGCCGCACCCCGGTCATCCAGGCAGCTGCGTTGGCGAGGCCGCGTCGCAATGGCAGCACCTTGCGCACATGACAGCAGGCTTTCCGCGCAGCGACTGAACTGCGAAAGCCGAGGACGCCGTCGCGCTGGACGACTGCTTCGACATCGTTGTCCGCGGGCACGAGGACACGAATTTTCAGCCCATAGCGCCGTTCGCTGGCAGCCAGAACGTCAAGGGTCTCGGCAAACAGGCGGCCGGTGTCTATGGTGAATATGTCGATGTCTGCGCGACAATCAGCAATCGCGTGCAGGATCGCCTGATCCTCAATGCCGAGACTGGTTGAGAACCCAATCCGGCCAGGTACGCATTGCACGATCCAGCGCACACGTTCATCCAAGGTTTCAGATGCTGAGATTCGCGCGGTCAAGCATGCGATGTCTCGATCAGACGCTCGGGAAGCGTCGTTGCTTATGGCGGTTGAAGTCTCGCTCACGCGTCCATTGTCCCCTGTTCGTTCGGCGCACACTTAATCGGCACACTGCGCATGGCGGACCGGAAGATATCGGAATATTTTCCCATGTAAACCACAATAACTGAAGATATTTGGGAATGAATTTCTAATGATATGAGATTTTTGAGATTCATGGCAGGTGATGCCTGCTTAACTTTGGCGGGCATGCTGGACAGATGACGGGGCCGGCTTCGACGTTGTGTCGTGCAGCGCGCGCGTGCGCGATGCAGCCGGATGGCGACAGACCTGAAGACTGCCGGCTTGACAGCAGAGGACTTGACGGACCTGCTTGCCCGCGCGTCAGACGACCCCTCCGAAACGTCTCCGAAGGCGTGCTCTCCATCCTCGGCGAACGGATCCCGTCAAGGGTGCGCGTTGGTATGAATTCGTCGTCGAAGTCATTAGGGTATTGCGAGAACGCGCCGTCTTGAGCCTGCGGCGCTCGATGTTCCCAAAGTCCGATCATCTCTGTCGGTTACGAGAGAGCGCACGCCATGCGCCAAACCAAAGTTCTGAGAGAACGACGCGGCGCACTTGCTGCAGCCCGGACATACTTGCGCGTGAAACTTGGTTGGCTGCATGGATTGCCTGCTGCCAAAGCATCCGATGGCACGCTGACGTGGACAGTGCTGCCACGCGCGGGGCGTGGTGACGTGCCGGAGCAGATCCGTATCGATCGCGAGCTGTTGAGGCGGACCGAGTACGGACGCAATGCGCTTCGCCGTAGGTTTCCGCGTGCCCTTCCCAAGATTGTTGGCGATGTGGACGCCTGGACCATTCGGACCGATCAACAACTCGAGATCCTGAAGGCAATCATTCACGACGGTGCGGACTTTCCCGACCTGGACGCACTGCTCACGCTTTATGGGCCGCGACGCCAGATTCGTCAGCGGATAACCCACCTGGCGCAACGCAGCCCAACGCTTGCGGTGTTCGCGACGCGCCTGTTGTGGCTGCACTGGCATGATGAAGACCGCTTGGCGCGCATCCTACCCGTGCTGGACGCCAACCAGCACGCCCTCGCCCGCCTTACCGAACGCCTTGATGGGTCTGACGCGATCGTAACGGGTCTGTTGTGTTTGTACCTGTTTGAAGATCGCGTCATGGGCCGATATCTCGATCTGATTGCCGATGAGCGCAGCTGGCGTGTGCCGCTCAGCCAGGGGGACTTTCGCCGATCACTGAACAAGCAGATCAAAGCCGCAAGCACCAAGCAGACCGTGAATGCCGCCTTCCTGGCCGGCGGAGTGGTGCGGCCGCACGCAAAGCTGGGCGAAGACCTCGTCGCCTACCTGAATGAGCTTTGGGCAAGCGACGGCCAGACCCGCGCACGCTCGGTCCGGCTTCTCGACTTATTTGCGCCTTGGGACGTGCTCGATCAATGGGATCGATGGTGGCACGAGGCACATGCTTTGGAGCGGGAGGTTCGCCGTGTCATCGGCTCGCTGCCTGGCGCGGCTCAAGCCGAACTGGAACGGTTGAGCCACGAGGTGACATCCTTGACCAAAGCGCCGGATGCCTGGCAATGGCAAGACATCAAAGCCCTGATTGAACGACTGACGCACGCGGCCCGTGCGGACGAGTTCGAAGCGCTTGTCACGTGCGCGTCGGGTTTCACGACATCGCATGGTCGGAAACCGGTGCGGCAGACATTTCTCGAGACCTGGGCGCACGCGCTCAAGCGGCCGGCCTCCGGACGCGGCGCCGTGCCGGAATTGATCGCCGGACAGGAGCGTGTCTTGAGCGCACTGCCCGAGGAGCGAAGCCAACACCAAGTATGGATTGCCGACGACCTCGCCATGGACGCCATCGATACCTGGCTGGATGATGCGGAGCCTCAGCGGTGGATTGCGCCCTGTTTTCACGCGCTCGCGCACGTCGTCGCTCGGGCCGCCGCGTGGGATACATACAACGGACCGTTCAGGGACTACACGGGGTGGGATTGCCTGGTTGCGACGGTGAAGCAGGTTGGCGATCCCGACGTCGCCGCAACGCTGTTGCTGACGGTTCCGCCCAACATCAATCACATCAGCGGGGAAGCCTGGACTGTCCTCCTCCGGCTGTCAGATGGTGAGCCCAAGCATTTTGAGCAGCTGGCGAAGCAATGGCGTCCGGAGCATTGGAGCCAAGAGGGGATAAAGGAACTTCTCAAACTCATTGACGCGCCAGCCGCTGCATATCTCGTGACGCAAATGCTCGTTCACGGAGACGGGAAGCGCGCCAGTCGCGTGGTCGCCCTGGCACGAGGCTGCCGCTCGCTGAAGCTTCCGATCGTGCCGCCAAGTCCGAAGGAACACAACGCCGAATCCGACCTCAGCGCCTATCCGGAGGAGCTTCATGGTGCGCTGGCCGAGCTGGCGCTCTGGGAACGGGACTTCGAGAGCGCGGCCGACCACATCTTGTCCAAGGACTTTCCGCTTCGTCGCAAGCTGGAGGCGGAACGCGCGGTGCTCGTCGAGATGATCGGCGCGGCAGATCCCGAGCGCACAACAACACTACAACTGCGCTTGAACAGCTTGGATCGCCGTTTAACGACCAAAGCGACGGCTTCTCCCCAACGTCTGCAAAACTACCAAATCAAGATCGAACGCCGGACACGGCATGCACGCCTTCTGGCTTGGGAAGACATGCTGACCAACGCCTTTCAGGGCGCGTTGGCAGACAAGATCGGCACGGCGATCCCAGACGATGTCATCGCCAATACGGACACGCTCTATCTCTTCGGCGCCGTCGCCGCGCTGGACGGCGTGTCGGCCAATCTCGCGTATCGGCTCATCCGGACGCGATGCGGCCTGCGCCCCTGGGATCTCCGGGATGACCCTGCGAATGCCGGATTTCTCGCGGAACTGACTCGCAGAGGGGTCGACGTGTCCGTCTGGATGGATGGGATCGGCAGTCGCGATATCGAAGTCGACAGCCAGACGTGGACGATCGATCTCGAGACAGACCCGTTAGAGATATTGCGTATGGGCGCACCGTTTGACACTTGTCTGGCGCCCGGATCTTTCAATTTCTTTTCAGCGGTTTCAAATGCAACCGATATCAATAAACGGGTTGTATACGTCCGGGATCGTGAGCGCGTAATTCGAGGACGCTGTCTCATCTGCTTGACGGATGAAGGAAACATTATCGCGTTCTACGTTTATGCCCATCAACGCAATGATCGCCTAAAAGAAGCAATCCATCAGTACATTCATGACCTGAAATCCGCGATGGGCAATCAGATTGTCGCGCGCGGCGTGATCCGGAAACTGGTTGCCCGCGATTGGTATGATGACGGACCGGACGACATTACGGGACAACTCCAGTTCCTGAGTCTTGACTCACCATTTATGTGCGCGCTCACGACGATGTCGCCTGATGCGCTGCCTCGGGCCCTTGAAGACGAACTGGACGTGAAACTCATCACACCATCGGTGGTGGTCGCCGTTGCGCAGACTGATGCGGTGCGTGAACGGCCCGAATTGATCTTGTCCCTCCGCCACTACCTTGGAGATCTGGGCGCACTTGATGCATTTACGTGCGCGGACCTGGTCTCTGTGTTTCGGCGCGCTGGCGATACCGATACAGCTTTGCAAATGCTCACATCTTTGATCGCATTCGTTGCGCGACGTCGGTTTGAGTACCAATGGCTCAACGTCATCGTGGCGCGCGAGGCGACGGCTCAGGGGTTTCCCGACAAGGCCCTTCGGATCATTCGAGATTCACGGTCGCGCGAGGCACGTCGTAGACCGGATGACTGGGGTGAACGGGTTGTTGCAACCGCGGAGGCCCTACTGGCGCTCAACCGAGACCATCAAGCGCTGGACATGTTTTATTCGGCCGACAGCCTTTACGGCGTCGATGTAAAAAAACAAATCGCAGATCTGAAAGCGCGCCTCAGCCGCTGACGCGTTTGCACGCAGCGGACGCTGTGCCTTACCAGTCGTCTTCGTAACGGCGCCCGACTTGACAATCTGCTTTCCGTCCACCGCGCCGACCTGGCAGTTGAACCGGTATCGCGATGGTCGCGCCCTCGCCGGCAACGCGCACCAGCGGCGGCTTATCGTTCGGCCTGGTCGAGAGTTCAAGAATCAGTTTCCGACGGATGGCTTCGACGAGTTCGGTATCGCGAAGAACCGGATAAACGAATGCGGACGGCCCGCCGATGACGCACTCCTGAAAATAGTGATCCAGCCCATAACCATGTGTTCGTCGGTTGACCATTGGCGAAAGCATAATCGGTAGACCATTGATGATGATGCCTTTGGCAACCACAGCATCGCGTACTTTATCTACGAACGGTCCGGTGCGGTTTGCACCGTCGCCGGAGACGTCGATCACGCGGCGAAAACTTTCAATCCCGTTGTCGTCGAACAAACCTGCGGCAAATGACAAGGCGCCGGAAATTGATGTTCCTCGGATCGGTGATCGCGGCTTGGTCGCAAGCTCGTCGCGAAAGGCTTTGGCGCTGGCCCGATCCGACACAATCCGCCAGGGGACGAGAACCTGCTGGCTGTGGTGATTAGCCCATTCGATGTAGGTGACCGCAATCCGCCCCCTCAAGCCCGAGCGAATGGCATTGACCAGACGCTGATCCTCGAAGGCTGCGAGAAAGCCCTTGCGCTGCGTTTCGTGCTCGTGATCGCTCATGGAGCCGGAAACATCGACCGCGATCACCAGTTCGACATCAACTTTCGCAGTTGTTTGTGACGCCAGAGATTTTGAAGGTGCCGCTGCGGCGAGCAGGGGCGCCAACACACAGAACACAAGATGCCGCATCGTATTGCCTCTGTACGAGTTACCGTCAGCCGTCACAGTCGTGTTCGAACGCGTCCCGACATTGTGCGCAAGGACGTCGGGGCAATCTCATCTTGTGACCGTGCCGGTCGCGGGGCAAGAGTGCGACGTGTCTGCGAGGATTCAGCGGCCCGGCAAGCGGTTTGTTTTGGGTGTTACAGGCTGGCCGTCCACATTGGCGCAGTCGGCGGCCAGTCGCGGTGACAGCCACCGCAACGCCGGAACGATGGACTTGCGCCAATAGCTCCAGACATGAGGCGCGTCGTCGATCCGCAACTCCGCCGGAATGCCGCGCGTCTGGAGAAGTTGAAAGACGCGAACGCTGCCGCGGACAATCGAGGGAAAGTCATCGTCACCCGCGCTCAGCCATACCGAGGGATATGTCACATTCGGTTTGAGTGCGTTCAGGCGGCCAAAGATGTTCCATTGGGCAAAGCGCGCCTCGTCGAACGGCACACCGAAGACACCACCGAAAAGGCCGGCCAGTCGCTTACGCCGCTCAAGGTCGTCGGCGAGGTTCTCCTGAAACACGGCGCCGGACAGACTGAATACAGCCGTGTAGAGGTCGGGACGGGAGACACCATACAGGAGGGCGCCATAGCCGCCCATCGAGAGGCCACCGATCGCGCGCCCCTCTCGGCACGCCGCGGTGCGATAGCGCGTGTCGATGGCACGCACGAGATCAACGCGCAACGCGTCGGCCATGCGCCCGTAACCGTCTTCGCGCTGGTCGTTGATGTACCAGCTCTTATCGGCATCCGGCATGACGACAACGACGGGTTGTAGCTCCTTTCGGCGGATCATCCGATCGAGCGTTGCTTTGATCTGCCCGTACTTCGGCCAGGCCATGTGATCGTCGCCGAGCCCATGCAGTAGATAGATCACCGGATAACGCCGACTCGCTCCATCAGCCGTGTTGTAGTCCTGTGGCAGGTACAGGGATGTGTTGATGTCGCGCCCGAGCGCCGCGCTTGCGACCGTCTCATTCGTGCGCAGCTCGGAGCGCTTGGCGACAGCTGAGGTCACGCTGAGGGTCAGACCAAACAGCGCGACCGTGAGAGCGGCAATCGTGTGTCCATCAATCATGCCATGCCTTACAGAATTCCAATCGGATGGTTCTGGCCCGTGTGGCTCGTGTGCGGCCACCACCACCCCGCTGAACTTCAGCGACGCGCAATGACCGGAGATGCTGTCGCTGCATCGTCGGCGCCGGCTGGCGACGGCGATGGCTTGGAAACGGGCTTAGCCCACGGCGCCGCCTTGTACCACGAAACGATGTAGGCGATCGCGATCAGCATCGCGATTCCCCCAGCATTCGCGATTGTGACGGTCAAGATGTCCCGACCGACAACGTTCAGGAACGGCCCTGCGATGAACGACAAGATTATCCCCGACATGAACACGCCAAGGGATTGCGTCCCGACCTTGGCAACCACGCGGACGACCGGTCCCTTCAAGTTGCGGCCACCCTCGCCAACCGCCACATAGGCGAGATACGCCAACGCCAGAAAGTGGACGAACCTCAACAGTCCTTCGTGGCCCTTATGGATCAATGGGCCGATCGCCTGGCGCGTTTGCATCAAGCTATCGAATGTCAGCAAGGCAGGTTCCCACTCAAGCGGCATGGTCACAACGACGTAGATGATTGCCGCCCAAATCAGCCGCGAGTCCGCTTTGGGTGCGGGTAGCCAACCGCGCATGAACGAAAAGCCAGTGAAGAAGACCAGTTGCCAGCCGAATGGATTGAAGAACCAGGACGCGTCACTCCAGCTTGCGCTGGGCACATAGAGCCATCCGAGCTGCGCGCCGAGCCAGACCAGAATCGAAAGGCCGTAGGCCGCTGGAAAGTTGATCTGGGCGATCCCCAGAAAGACCGGCAGCATGCACAGAATGACGAGATACATCGGCAAGATATCAAAGTAAGGCGGCACCCAAGCTAATGTGACGACGCCGACCATCGCCGACTGGGCGTTCTCGTTGAACAGGTTCTCCATCTTCAGGCCACGGAGATAATCACCGGTGCCGCCGGTGATCCATTGATCGGTCACGATCGTGAGCGCGATTGCGATGACGAACATCGAGACGTGCGCCCAGTACACCTGCCAGATGCGGTAGGTGACGCGACCGCAGCCGATCAGCCATCCGTGCCGATCGAACGCAGTGGCAAATGCGATTGCCGACGC
Source organism: Pseudomonadota bacterium (assembly GCA_039039985.1). Taxonomy (GTDB): domain Bacteria; phylum Pseudomonadota; class Alphaproteobacteria; order Rhizobiales; family Hyphomicrobiaceae; genus JBCBWG01. The sequence continues at coordinate 23,687 of JBCCOV010000009.1, forward strand.
CATCCCGGAGCAGAATACAAAGATCTCAGTTGCGTCCGAAAAGCCGAACCGCGCCGGGATCCAGTTGGCCCACGGGTTTCCGTACATATGCGCAATAAAGATGATGAACAGGCAAAGCCCGCGAAAGAAATCGAGCCGTATATCACGCGGCCGCTTGGCCGGTGCGGAGCGCTGCATGTTATCCTGTCCTCGACCGCCATAAGATCAAAGGCGCGCGGTCAAGCAGCGCGCCTTTAAAACACGTCGTGCGTCCGGTTTGCGACGGCACGAACTCAGCCCCGGCTAGAGGGCCGTTACTTTCTGATCAAACGCGGCCATTTTGCGTTCGCCGTCTTCACGTAACGCGCCGGTGCCTTCGACCAACGACGTTGAATGCCGCGATCATAGTTGAGGTACAGGCGACCGTTGCGAATTGCCCACGCGTTACCCTCGATCTTCACAAGGTAACCTTGCGCAACGCCGTAAGCGCAGTACCCGCCATATGCCGGCTCATACTTCGCTGGGTTGGCTTCGAACTTGGCCTTGTTCTCGGCGGACGCAAAGCGCCACTTGGCGCCCTTGTACGTGACTTCGTGCGCTTGCTTCCCCTTTGTCGGTTTGCCGACTGTGAAGTAGGCGACGGGGTCGAAGCCCTTAATGGCGACGCCAGGACTGCCGATCGTATTGATTGGCCGCTTCGACTTTGCGTCGGCCGCAGTTGAAACAAGGCTGGCGCCAACGAGTGCAGTCAACGTCAGCAGGGCAAAGGCAGACAGCGCCCGTCTGCTCCACAGGTGGGTTTGAGCGGACATCAAGGGTAATCCTTTCTCCAAGGCACGGCGATCGCGCACCATTGCAGGCTTGCCGGAGGTTGTGCTCACAGGCAATGAACGTCTCCGCGAGGCGGGCGTGAATGGCGACTGATTTGGACCTCAGTGGATCTCCGGTTCCGGGATTGGGTCTCCCGCCTCCAGGAAGTCGAAGTCGCAGCCTTCGTCCGCCTGGCCGATATGCTCCTGGAACATGGCACCATATCCCCGCGTGTAACGCGGCTCAGGTGCCGTCCACGCTGCTTTACGTGCCGCCAGTTCTTCATCAGAGATATGAAGATGAATGCGGCGCCCCGGTACATCGACCTCGATTTCATCACCTGTTTGCACAAACGCCAGCGGACCGCCGACGAAACTTTCCGGCGAGACGTGGAGAATGCATGCGCCGTAGCTCGTACCGGACATCCGCGCATCTGAGATTCGCAACATGTCGGTTACGCCGTTTCGCACAAGTTTGGTCGGGATCGGCAACATGCCCCACTCTGGCATCCCAGGGCCGCCCTTGGGGCCAGAACTCTGCAGGACGAGGATGTGATCCGCGGTCACATCGAGATCGTCCCGATTGATTTGGTCCGCCATGTGATTGTAGTCACGGAACACAAGCGCGGGCCCGCGATGTTGATGCAGGCGGGGTTCGGCTGCCGACGGTTTGATCACGCAGCCTCTGGGCGCCAGATTGCCCGTGAGAACAGCTGTTGCGCCGCCTTCGAAAATCGCAGCTTCACCTGAGCGGATTACGTCATCGTCAAACACTTCGGCGCCCACGACATTCTCGCCAATTGTCTTGCCGTTGACGGTGAGTTCGTCGGTGCTGAGCTGGTCCGCCAGAAGCGCCATCAAGGCACGAATCCCACCGGCGTAATAGAAGTCTTCCATGAGATATTTGCCAGACGGGCGGACATTCGCCAGCACTGGGATTTCGCGGCCCAGTTGGTCGAATCGCTCGAGCGACAGGGCAACGCCTGCGCGTCGCGCCATCGCGATCACGTGAATAATCGCGTTGGTCGAACCGCCCATAGCCATGTGAACGCGAATGGCATTCTCGAAGGCTGCAGGTGACAGTATCTTTTGCGGTGTGAGGTCTTCCCAAACCATCTCCACAATCCGACGGCCGGATGCTGAGCACATGCGGAGATGGTTGGAGTCCGGCGCAGGGATGGATGAGGCACCCGGCAAGGTCATGCCCAACGCCTCTGCAATCGCCATCATGGTCGCCGCCGTGCCCATGGTCATGCAGGTTCCGAACGATCGGGCGATACCGTTTTCCATCTCGGCCCAGTCGTCATCGGAAATCTGCCCGGCGCGCTTTTGATCCCAGTACTTCCAGACATCGGAGCCAGATCCCAGCGCCTGGCCGCGCCAATTCCCACGCAGCATAGGGCCCGCAGGGCAGAAGATCGCGGGAAGCCCCATAGACACAGCGCCCATCAACAAGCCCGGTGTGGTCTTGTCACATCCGCCGAGCAAAACGGCGCCGTCGATCGGATGTGAACGCAGCAGTTCTTCGGTCTCCATGGCGAGGAAGTTCCGGTAGAGCATGGTCGTCGGCTTGACCATCGGCTCGGACAGGGAGATCGCCGGAAGCTCGATCGGGAATCCACCGGCTTGTAGGACGCCGCGTTTCACGTCGGCGACCCGGTCGCGCAAGTGCGCATGACACTGATTAATGTCGCTCCACGTGTTGATGATGCCGATCACGGGGCGCTCACCCCAGTCTTCGGCGTCGTATCCCATTTGGCGCATCCGTGAGCGATGCCCAAACGCTCTGAGGTCCTGCACGCCGAACCAGCGATGCGAGCGCAGATCTTGTGGTGTTTTGCGCGCCATGGGCTATTCCCTCTCCAGTTCGGCGTTTTCCGGTCGGTTTGTGGGCCCGTTTTTCTGGCCACTTCCGTCACCAGCACGGTCATAAGGGCGAACAGGCCGGATGGAAACTGTTTGCGATTTGTGTATTGGACGCCACGACGTCGATCCCGACTCGACAGCCTTCGGGCTAAGGGTGTAGTGCGCCGTATCAAGTCGCGCGACAATGTAGGGCAAGGCGAGGATTTTTGTGAGCGACGCCGATCGAGTTGAAATCGGGCTTCTGCGTCTCGTCGGCAGCGGTCTCGTTACGCTCGCGCCGGCACTCACCGCTGTTCCCTCGGGTTACGCCCGGCTACCGGGCGACGCGATCATCAAGTCTCTCACGGTGGCCGCGCCGGAACGGGTTCCGGGCTTTGTGGAGACGACGATCGAAGTGCTGTGGTCGAACTGCCGCGCCGAATTGAGCGATGGATCGGCGGCGAGAACGATCGAACGTCTGGTCGCGCTGCTCGAGTCCGATCCCTTTTCCGAAGACGTCGCGGATGCCGCTGCACAACGCGTACGCACCACCAAGCCCAGGCGCGATGCGATATCGAGTGAAGGCCGGCGGTTAGCCTCGGCGGTCTTAAACTTCGCCGGTGGTGGTGCAGATCTGCGCGCGCAGGGTATTGACCCACTGGCCGTTCTCAAACTCAGCGACAGCCTTTATGGCGCACTGCTCGCCGAATTGCCGTTCCTCGACGATATCGCATCGCTCATAGCCGTTGTGCTCACCGGTGAACCACCGGTGCGAAAGCTACCGGGCCGCATGCGGGTCGATCTCGAAGCCAACATCGCGGCGAACACGTATCTGACGCGAGAGTCCGAAGGCGTCTCGCGCTATGCCGCGCATAAGCTGGACGAACTCCGAACCCAGCTGCTCCGCTATGCAGACCATGCCGGTTTGCCGCCCGAAAGCGGCAACGCCCTGCTCGGCCACATTGAAACCGGCTCGGTTTTTGTGCTCGATTCCGCGCTGGCGGAGCATGAATCGCGGCACTTGCGACAGAGCATGGAGAACCTGCAGGCCAGCTCCAGCAATTCGATATTGGCGGCTTCGGTGCGCTCCATGCGGGCAAGTCTGAGCGAAGTCGTCGCCGACTTTGATCGTGCGGGCCGTCACCATCAGTCGGCGTTGCGGATCGTGCGAGTCCTATCGATGGTATCGAGCTGGCCGACAATCCGGCGCCACATTGCCGGACTGCGCGATCGTGGGCTGTTTCTTGACGAGCGTGACACCTTGGTGGCGGCTCGGGATGCGGTTGCGAAAGTGCTTATGGGTCTGCAAGCCCAAGACGGTGCCGGAGAACGGGCCGAGGCGGAGCTTCTGTGCGCCGAAATCCTGGTGACGGACCGCCATGTCTCAGACCCGATCGGGTCCTGGTTGGAGGCCATCGAACGCGCACAGGTTGCAGGTAGCACGTTTCGCAACGCCGGGAACATCGGACTTGCCATCACGTCGGACCATGTTGCCGCCACAGGCTATCGTCTTATCGGAACAGTCCGGGACGATGAGGACTATCTGGCTCAATCCGCGGAGTTGTATGATGGGATTGTTGAAACGTTGGATCCGGATCGTGAGTTGCCGATTGCCCGCGCCTCTTGGATGCTGAGCCGCCGCTACGACTCAATCCGGGGTGCCTGGTGCGTCGTGGCGCATCTGGCCAGCCTGAGAGAAGATGTGGATACGCTGGCACAGCTCGCGACGATGCCTGGTGGTCTGGCATCTTCGACAAATCCCTTTGTTCTATGCCCCGGATATGATCTCATTTTCGCCCGCATTCGGGCCGAGGCCACCGAGGCGCTTATGAGTGCCGACGCGCATCGATTGGCAGCAGCCTCAGACGCGGTCGAGCGCGCACTGGCTGAGATCCCTGCAGATGGAATGAAATTTGAGCGTGCCGCACTGCATGATCAGTTGGGTACGATTTTGACGCATTCTGCTACTAACCAAGGGGATGCGGAACCAACACTCGGGTCTGCCCTTGCCTACAAGAAGCGTGCACGGGAGGTGTTCGCGGCCATTGATCACCCGCGCTGCCATGAGATCGACATAGAACTCCGGGCTCTCGAGAGCGCCATGGGGCTCATACAGGCCGACGAGGCGACGCATTAACACTAGTATCTTTGCGTGACTCCAAGCCATACTAAGCAGTGTAGAAACAGTTCGCTGGCTGGAGCAACCAACGAGTCCGAGACATTTGGGTTTGGGCGTGTTATTTCGGCGGGCGCGGCGGTTGCTGGTTCAGCTATGGTAACTTCGGCATTTTCATTGCCGGAAACGAAAGTCGGGGCTGTCGTCGGCTCGTTCGGTACGGTGTCGGCGTCGTCAGATCGAAGCATCGGCGTGCCAGGATCTTACTGAGCGCGCCCGGAGGGAATTAACCGCGGCACATGCGCAATACGATCGCCGTCATGAACACCAAAGGTGGGGTCGGAAAGTCCACGATCCTGCTTGCGATTGCTGAGACGTTATCGACGTATCACGGCAAGAACGTTCTGGTCATCGACTCGGACGCTCAGGCAAGTGTGAGTTCGATGCTGATGAGCACTGCAGATCTCTATAAGCTGCAGTCATCGAGCTTGACCATTGTCGATTTCCTCGTGTCAACCGTTCTGAACGAACAGCACGAGGAGTGGCCGCGCTACGTGGTGCGCAACGTCTCAGATATTGATGATGCCCAGTCGGTCTATCTCATCCCGAGCGACGTGCAGCTCACTTTGTTTGAACGCGAAGTCTCTCGCGAAAGCCTGCATGGGCGCTTGCGCTTGGCGATCGCGAACCTTTTGAATCAGGTTCGCTCGGTGTTTGATGTCATTTTGATCGACTGCCCGCCGGGATTGTCGGTTTTGACGGAGAGTTGGCTTCGGGAAGCAGATTACCACCTCACGCCCACCAAAGCAGATTACATTTCGACTTGCGGACTCGAGGTGTTCCGCCGCTTCAAGAACCTGACACCGGAGATGGGCTTTGCGTCCAACCTCGGTGTTCTCATCAATATGATCGATCCTCTGTCGCACAACGATGCGGAGTATCGACGCTGGCTGCAGCAGGAACCCGATAATCGCTGTTTCACGCATGTTATCCCCCGCATGAATGCGTTGCAGGAAGCAGCCAGGCACAGTCCCGAAGAGCGGTCTTATCAAGCCAAGTATCCCGGCGACGCCGGGCGGTCGGTCCGCGGGCTTACGGAAGAAGTTCTGCAGCGGCTTGCGGAAGACCATGCGATGGCCCAGTTGACGGCTCAGGGTCAGTTGACGGCTTAGGATTATGGTCAGCCGTCAACTGCGCGCGCAGATTTTGCACGCTGCCGTCTGATGGTTACACTGGGTTTTGCTCCACTGGTCATGCAGAATACCTGTGGAACGTAGATTCGCTGCGCGTCCGCACGTGTGACGTGTGACTTGGTAAAAACGCCGGAACCGCAAAGCCCGCCGATCACGCGTCCTGTTGTTTCACGCGCTCTGTTGTTTCAGGCGCCCTGTTGTTTCAAGCGCATGGGGCGACGCTTCGTCTCGGTACCGTGATCGAGACTGTCAGTAATCTTGGTAGCGCGCTTGTTCGTAGTGCTGATAGAGATCGCAGCGACTTGGTCAACGCGGCTTGGCTGGCCGGATCCAAACTGGCCGTGAGGAGTGCTTTGTCAATGAGTCGATCCCAATTGATCTTCGCCCTGGCTCACAGTGGGCTTTGGGCAACGTTCGCGACTGTGGCCAGCGTGCTATTCGCGGGTGCATCCATGTCGTCTGCGCTGGCGCAGCGCGGGCCTGCCGCGGTTATGGTCGAGCGCGTCACGGCACAAACCGTCAGCGAGACGCGCAGGATCCTCGGGCAAGTCGTTGTTCCGGTTGAAGCCGATGTTGCATCGCGAACAGCCGGCATCATTGCGACCGTGAAGTATCAAGTCGGAGATAAGGTCTCCGCCGGTCAAGTGCTCGTCGTACTGGATACCGAACTGCTTCGCATTGAGCTTCGATCTGCCGAGGCCGCACTGCGGGTTGCTGAAGGCGGCACGGCTGTTGCGATCGCCAAACTCAAACAGGCTGAGATCGCCTTTGAGCGTCAGGCTCAATTGAAGGACTCCGGGGCTTTTTCCCGATCTCGCTATGATGATCTCCAGCAAGAGGTCGTTACTGCGCGCGCAGAACTGACACGCGCCCGCGCCAGCGTCGAATCCTCTCAAAGCGCAATCGCGCGTGCGAAGTATCAATTGAACCACGCCGTGATTACGGCGCCCGTGAGTGGGACCGTCATCACCCGATCGGCTCAGCCAGGCAACTACATTCGCGTCGGTGATCCGGTTGCGACGCTCCTCGATGTCTCGCAGCTTGAGATCAGCGCCGATGTCCCAGTCAACCTGCTGTCAGGTATGCGTCCCGGCGTGAAACTCGCAGGCGCAACCATCAACGGTGTTGCACTTGAGACGACGGTTCGGGCTGTCATACCCGTCGAGGAATTGACGACGCAGACGCGCACGGTGCGTTTTACGGCGGATTTCTCGAAACTGGACCCAGCCGTGATTGCGCGTGGCAAGTCCATCGCGCTGGATGTTCCGGCGAGCAAGCCGCGTGTCGTCACGGCTGTGCCAAAGGATGCGCTGGTTCAAGCCGGGGATGGTTGGGTGGTATTTGTCGTGAAGGACGGGAAGGCGATGCGGCGGCCGATCACGATCGGCTCTGCTGCCGGCCGTTCGATTGAAGTGAAATCCGGTCTCGAAGTTGATGAGCTAGTGGTTGTTCGCGGAAACGAACGCTTGCGGCCCGGCCAGCCTGTCTCAGCGACGATTGCCAGCAAACCGCCACGACCGAAACGGAGCTAAGGGCCCCAGATGGATCCGATACGGATTGCAATCGAGCGGCCGATTGCCGTTGTGTCCGCAGTTTTGCTTGCGGTGCTGTTCGGCGCGGTTGCACTTCAGCGGATTCCGATTCAGTTGATCCCGGATGTCCGAAAGCCGGTGATCGAGGTGACGACGCTTTGGGCCGGTGCTGCACCGGCCGAAATCGAGCGGGAGATCGTCAACCTGCAAGAGGATGAGCTTCGCGGCATCGAAGGCCTCGAAACGATGGTGTCCCGCTCCGAGACGGGACGCGCGCGGGTCACGCTTGAGTTCGGCATCGGGACCAACATGGATCGCGCGCTGCTGCTGGTTGCGAACCGCCTCGACCGCGTTTCCGGGTACCCGCCGGAAGCCGATGAACCGACGCTCGACACGTCTGGATCCGACGACAATCCGATCGCCTGGATGGTGTTTCGGCGCGCACCCGGAAACACCAAGGAGATGTCGCATTACGGCGACTTCATGAATAACATCGTCAAGGAGCGCCTGCAGCGTGTGCCGGGTGTGGCGCTGATCAACGTCTTTGGCGGCGTTTCGCGCGAACTCCAGGTGGTCGTCGACCCGCAGCGCCTGGCGCGCTATCGCCTGACAATCCCAGAAGTCGTTGACCGGCTGCAACGGGAGAACATCTCCGTCTCCGCCGGCGATATTGACGAAGGCAAGCGCCGGTACGTTGTGCGGGCTGAAGGCGAATTGAATACTGTTGCCGCGCTTAATGACGTCGTCTTGCGCAGTGGGGCCGCGGCCGACGGAACACCGGGCACCGGCAGGGTGTTCGTGCGCGACGTTGCCGAGGTCAAATTCGGATATGACGAGCCGACGGCGCGCATCCGCGTGATGGGCGAGCCAGCGATTGCGGTCAATGCCGTGCGGGAGACGGGCGCCAACGTGATCGAGACGATGCGCGGCATCCGCACCGCACTTGTCGAGTTGCAAGATGGGCCGCTCAAGCGCGAGAACCTGACCGTCCTTCAGGTTTACGATGAAACGATCTACATCAATGGCGCGATTGACCTCGTGATCCAGAACATCTGGATCGGCGGCCTGCTTGCGGCCGGCATCCTACTGCTGTTCTTGCGATCGCCGCGGGCGACACTGATCATCTCCATCGCCATACCTGTGTCGATCGTCGCGTCGTTCGTGGCCATGGCCGCGCTTGGGCGCAGCCTGAATGTGATTTCGCTGGCAGGTATCGCATTCGCAGTCGGCATGGTGGTCGACGCCGCAATCGTGGTTCTGGAGAACATCTATCGATTGCGACAGCAAGGCCTTCCGGCCGCCCGTGCTGCCTATGAAGGCGCACGACAGGTCTGGGGCGCCATTCTCGTCTCGGCGCTGACGACTGTGATGGTCTTCATCCCGATTCTTGTGATGGAGCTTGAGGCTGGACAGCTGTTCCGAGATATCGCTGTTGCGATTTCTGTCTCCGTTATGCTGTCTCTGGTTGTCGCAATTACAGTTATCCCGGCCCTGTCCAACCGTCTGCTTGGCGCCGGGAAAACAAAACTGGCTCCGACGCCCCTTCCGGGCATAGATCAACTTGGGTCGCTGTTTTCATGGCTGATCCAGAGCTACGCCTGGATCACCGTGCGCTATCGCGCGTTCGGACTGTTGATGGTCGTCGCCATCACCAGCGGCGCGATTGCAGCAGCAATTACATTCCTACCAAAGCTCGAATACCTGCCCAGCGGAAACAGAAATCTGGTGTTCGGCGTTATACTGCCGCCGCCCGGCTACAATCTGGAAACGACGACATCGATCGCGGAGCGTATCGAAAGCGTGGCCCGTCCGATGTGGGAGGCGGAGGTCTCGGCGGATCCAAACGCGCCACCGGCCATGAAGCATTTCTTCTTCGTGGCGGTGCGCGGGACGACATTCCTCGGCGGATCCGCCAAAGATCCGCGCCGCGTCAATGATCTGGTTCCGGTCCTATCGCAGCCTATTTTCTCTGAACCCGGAACGTTCGGCTTCATCTCGCAACGGTCGTTGTTCGGGCGCGGCATTGGCGGTCAACGCACCATTGAGGTGAATGTCTCCGGCGACGACCTGTCTCGCATTCTCGTTACAGCTCAGCGCGCGGCCGGTCTCATTGCGCAGAACCTGCCACGTCAACAAGGCCACCAGTTCCGTCCGTTGCCGGGCCTTGAACTCGGCGCGCCTGAGTTGCGTATGCTGCCCGACCGTGTGCGCCTGGCAGATGCCGCCATCGATGCGCGCGCCCTCGCACAAACGTTGGATGCGTACAACGATGGTGTTCGTATCTCAGAGATCACCGTCGGCTCGGATCGCATTGATCTCAAACTCAAAGGCAGTAGTAGCGACACTGCCGGCCGGCGAACGCAAGACATTGCGGACTTCCCCGTGGTTACGCCAAGTGGCCGCATCGTTCCGCTCTCCGAGCTGTCCAATATTGTCTTGACTGCCGGCCCGGTCGAGATCCGCCATCGCGAGCGTTTGCGCACAATTACGCTGGAAGTGCGCCCGGCACCGAACATGCCGCTCGAAACCGCGATTGAGATCGTTAAGACAAATGTTATCGCGCCGCTTGAGGCGTCCGGCTTGCCGTCTGATATCCGCATTGAACTTGCCGGAGCTGCCGATCAGCTGACGCAGACTTGGGAAGCCCTTCAGGTCAATCTGCTGCTGTCCATCATCATCGTGTTCCTGGTGATGGCTGTGTTGTTCGAGAGCTTTATCCTGCCACTGATTATTCTGGTGTCGGTGCCCATTGCTGGGGTTGGCGGGATTGCAGGCCTCACGGTGCTGAACTTCTACCAGTTGCAGCCCCTCGATATGCTGACATTGCTCGGCTTCGTCATTCTGGTAGGGATCGTGGTGAACAACGCTATTCTGCTCGTTCACCAATCGCTCCTGCACATCCGAGAAGACGGAATGGATGTGGAACCGGCAATTCTGGAAGCGACACGTAATCGCGTCCGGCCCATCTTCATGAGCACGCTGACAAGCGTATTCGGCATGCTGCCACTGGTCATGTTCCCGGGCGCCGGCTCTGAGTTGTACCGCGGACTTGGCTCGGTTGTGGTCGGCGGCCTCGCGCTATCGGCGATCCTGACCCTATTGCTGGTTCCACCGCTTTTGCGGTTGGCTCTCAGTGTCAGTCCGGTCTCGAAAGCTGCAGCGCGCAGCGTTGACGAGGGAACACCCGCACCGGCAGAGTAACCTGTCAGCGAGTGCCACCTGTCAAGACCGTATGACCAATCAGCAACAGCCGACAGTTCGCGCATGGCGCTGACGCCCTCGTGAGTGCCTTTCAAGCGTGAGTTGCGTTAGCTTTTACGGCAATGTTGTCGCGAGACGATGGCCAACACGTGATAAGTTCGAGCCACCGCGACGTTGATGTGAACGCCATATAGTTTAGTTCAGGAGATGGCCATGGTGCCGCGTTGGTCACGTGTTGTGACGGTTGCAACAAGTGCTGCAATTGCCTGGTTCAGTTTGGGTGTAACATCTGCCAGTGCCCAGTGGGGTGGGTTTGGCGACAACTCCGTCTACGATTGGGCGGTTGTCTCGTTCCCCAAGAAGTATCGTAAAGGCGAGGTCATCGTCAGCTTCAGCGATCGCCGCCTGTACTTTGTTGAATCGCGTGGTCGGGCAATCAGCTACCCGATTGCTGTGCCCCGCCCGAAAAGCCGTTGGCAAGGTGTCCTGCGCGTCTCCATGAAGCGGGTCAATCCTTCGTGGACGCCAACGCCCGCCATGCGCAAGGAAAACCCGAAGCTGCCGGCGACGGTACCCGGCGGTCACAAGTACAACCCGATGGGTGTGCGTGCTCTTTATCTGGGATCGACGCTTTATCGCATTCACGGAACCGACGCGCCTTGGACCATCGGTGATAACGTGTCTAAGGGCTGCGTGCGGATGCACAACTCGCACGTCATCGATCTCTATAAGCGTGTGCCGGTCGGCACGCGTGTGACGGCAACCTACAAGCGGTTCCGCACTGATGTGGTCGCATCGGTTAGCGGTCCAGCCAGCGCCAGCAAGCCGGGTTGGGAACGCCAGGTGTTCGGCCTGAACTAGAGTGCCAAGGTTTGCGTCGGGCCTGGGTCAACCGGGCTGTCAAAGCTGATCTCGTGCGTTGGGCGCACGAAACAACGGAACGAAAAATTGCAGGCCCGATCATCCAACGTGATGATCGGGCCCGTTTGCTATGGTTCTCAAGTTCTGCCAGGTCGCCGCAATCAGCAAACGTGCTCAGACGACCATTTTGATCGGGTCCTCAATGTAGGCCTTGAACGCATTCAAGAGCTCGGCGCCGAGCGCGCCATCCACAACACGATGATCGCACGAGAGCGTGCAACTCATGATGGTGGCCACTTCGACCTGACCATTCGTTACGACCGGCTGTTGATTACCCGCCCCCACTGCGAGAATTGTCGCGTGCGGCGGATTGATGACCGCGTCGAATTCCTTGATGCCAAACATGCCCAAGTTTGAAATCGAGGTCGTCCCACCCTGATATTCGTGCGGGGCCAGCCGGCGGTTGCGCGCGCGGGATGCCAGATCCTTCATCTCGTTTGAGATCTCGGACAGCGGCTTGAGCTCCGCCTGTCGGATGACCGGTGTGAACAGACCACCCTCGATTGCAACGGCGACGCCCACGTCTGAATGGATGTGGCGCAGTGTGCCCTGCTCCGTCCACGTCGCGTTTGAATCCGGAACATCCTGAAGAGCAAGCGCCAGCGCCTTGATGATGAAGTCGTTGACCGAGAGCTTGAAGGCCCGTGGGCCATCTTTCGGCGCGCGCTCATTGATGCGCGCGCGTGCGCGCAGCAGTTCATCCAAGCGGCACTCAATGGTCAGATAGAAGTGGGGTATCGTCTGTTTCGATTGGGTCAGGCGCTGCGCAATGACCTTACGCATCCCGTCGTGAGGGATCACGTCATACGTGCCCTCCTCGTAGAGCGCGAAGATCTTGTCATCTGGCATCGCACCCATCATGGCCGGCGCTGATGCGCCCGTGGTCGCGAGTGCGGTGCCGGTTGAGGGCGCGGCTTTGCCCACGCCGGATTTCAACGCGGAATCGATATCGCGTTTCACGATACGCCCATGCGGCCCGGTGCCGGATAGCAGTGCCAGATCGAGACTGTTTTCCTGAGCCAGCCTCCGCGCCAAAGGCGATACAAAGATACGGTTTCCTGTTGAGGTTGCAGCGGGCTGCGGTGCTGTTGGCTGGGGTGCCGCAGCTTGTGGTGTCGGCATTGGGGCTGCCGCAGCAGGCTGGGCTTGCCCTGCCCCGTTTGACGCGCTCGATGGCGGCGCTGCCGATGGCGAAGGCGCTGCGGCACCGGCGCTGGCGATCGCCGACTGATCCTCACCGTCCTCCAGAAGAATCGCGATCGGTGTGTTCACCTTCACGCCCTCCGAGCCTTCTGCAACGAGAAGCTTGCCGACCGTGCCCTCATCAATCGCTTCGACTTCCATCGTGGCTTTGTCGGTTTCGATCTCGGCAACGATGGTTCCCGAAGTCACGGCGTCGCCCTCCTTGACCAGCCATTTGGCGAGTTTGCCCTCCTCCATGGTCGGTGAAAGCGCGGGCATAAGGATCTGGATCGTCATCGCGTTTCCTCGGGTATGATCTGAGTCGCCGTGCAAGCTCTGGTTGTGTAGGCGCTTTTTTTCCTAAAGGTACAAAACGCTCTTGGCGGCTTGAACAACCTGATCCGCCGTCGGCAGTGCCAGGCGTTCCAGGTTTGCGGCATAGGGCATCGGAACATCGGCGCCGGAGACTTTCGCCGGCGGCGCATCAAGATGATCGAAGGCCTGGATGGCTGCTTGAGCGCAGATTTCAGAGCCGACGGAACACACCGGCCAGGCCTCTTCAACGGTTACCAGGCGGTTCGTCTTCCGCACCGAGGTTAAAATCGTGTCCCAGTCGATCGGCCGCAGTGTTCGCAAGTCTATGACTTCGGCCTGAATGCCTTCGTCCGCCAAGCGGTCTGCCGCTTCGAGCGCGTAAACCATGCCACGCAGGAACGATACGATCGTGACGTGATCGCCGGACCTCGCGATCCGTGCTCGGCCAATCGGAACAAGCCAATCATCGAGTTTGGGTACGTCGCCGGAGGTGCCGTAGAGGATCTCATTCTCCAGCACCAAAACCGGGTTTGGATCGCGTATTGCCGATTTCAGCAGGCCCTTCGCGTCAGACGCGTTGGACGGCGCCACAACCTTCAATCCCGGGCAGTGGGCATACCAGGCGGAGTAGCATTGGGAATGCTGTGCAGCCACCCGCGCAGCCGCACCGTTTGGCCCACGGAAGACAATCGGGCAGCCCATCTGCCCGCCGGACATGTACAGCGTCTTGGCTGCCGAATTGATGATCTGGTCGATCGCCTGCATCGCAAAGTTCCAGGTCATGAACTCAACGATCGGCTTCAGGCCGGCAAAAGCGGCGCCGACGCCCACGCCAGTAAAACCCTGTTCCGTAATCGGCGTGTCGATGACCCGCTTGTCACCGAATTCATCCAGAAGACCTTGGCTGACTTTGTAAGCCCCTTGATACTGCGCAACTTCTTCGCCCATCAGAAGGACGTCGCCGTCACGACGCATTTCTTCCGCCATTGCATCCCGGAGCGCTTCGCGCATGGTCAGCGTGACCATTTCGGTGCCCGGTGGGATTTCCGCATCCGCTTGCACAACGCGTGGTGGCGCGCCAGTCGGGCCACTCAGCTCGGGCGCAGCCACAGCGGCCATTGGCGGTGCCGCAGCGCCATTGTTTGCGGCAGCGGGTGGTGGTGCAGCTGAAATGTCGGACGCGTTCTCGCCATCGCCCAGTATGACTGCGATCGGCGTGTTGACTTTGACGCCCTCGGTCCCCTCTGCAATGAGGATCTGACCGAGTTTACCCTCGTCGACGGCCTCCACCTCCATTGTGGCCTTATCGGTCTCGATTTCGGCAATGATCATACCAGACGTGATGGCATCGCCTTCTTTGACCAGCCATTTTGCAAGTTTGCCCTCTTCCATGGTCGGAGAGAGTGCGGGCATCAGGATTTGAGTTGGCATTGTGGGGGGTCCTCGGGGCGTTTCCTCGGGTCATGGTTTGGATCTTATGGACGGGCAAGCCGGCTATCCAGGAGGGCTTGTCGCAGTCGGCGGGACTGGCGCGTCACTCGGGCCGATGACAATGAGACCAACGGCAATGAAGGCCGCAGCTGAGAGGATGACCATACCCGATCGTAGAAGTCCTCGCACCCGAGAGAGCCAGATCAGGCCATCGGGCCGAACGAGGTTCTCGGCATCGTCGAACTTCCACTTGCGTATGGCGCGTTTGTAGTCGCCATGCCGGCCGGGGTGCACATAACGGAACGTCATGAACTGACATGCAAAAAGCAGAACCACCCACACGAAGATACCTGAGAATAGAACAAGAACAACCTGCTTGATCAGTTCGTGTGGCATTCTGCCGACCTTATGCCGTGGTCCATCATGGCCCCGTGGACAGGGGTTCGCGGATTATCGTCATGCGGCATCAGATGTCGGAAGCAGAACATCTGTCCAGAGCTCACTCGGATCGGGCTCCGGATCAGATTGGGCGAATTCGGCCGCGGCATTGATCGTGTCGCGAATCCTCTTGTCGATGTCCTTCAATTCATCCTCTGATGCGGACTTCTGTTGGAGAAGGCGCGCGCGGACGCGTTCTATGGGATCTTGCTCCTCGCGCACCTTTTGCACTTCCTCACGGGTCCGATACTTCGCTGGGTCCGACATGGAGTGCCCTCGGTAACGGTAGGTCAGCATTTCGAGGATGTAAGGCCCGCTATCCTGCCGCATCGCGTCGACAATGCGCTCGCCTGCCGCCTTCACGGCCCGCACATCCATGCCGTCAACTTGTTCGCCCGGAATGTTGAACGAGGCCCCGCGTTGGGAGAAGTCCGTCGTTGCCGCCGATCGTTCGATGGATGTGCCCATCGCATAACGATTGTTTTCAATCACAAACAGAACCGGCAGGTTCCAGAGCTTGGCCATATTGAAGCTCTCGTAGACTTGGCCCTGGTTGGCTGCCCCGTCGCCAAAATAGCAGAAGCAGACGTTGTCGTTCTCGCGATACCGGTTCGCGAATGCGAGACCAACGCCAAGCGGAACAGACGCGCCAACAATGCCGTGGCCGCCGTAAAAGTGCTTCTCCTTAGAGAACATGTGCATCGAACCGCCTTTGCCGCGGGAGTATCCGCCGCGACGGCCGGTTAACTCTGCCATGACACCTGCCGGATCCATGCCGGTCGCGAGCATATGACCGTGATCGCGATAGGTCGTGATCACCTGGTCACCTTCTTTGGCACACATTTGAAGGCCGACGACAACGGCTTCCTGGCCGATGTAGAGATGGCAAAACCCGCCGATGAAGCCCATCCCGTACAGCTGGCCGGCTTTTTCTTCGAAACGGCGGATCAAGAGCATTTCGCGATAGGCTTCGAGTTCTTGCTCGCGCGTAAAGTCCGGTATTCCGCCTGCGTCGCGATTGGTCGCCGAAAACATTGCGGTCTCCATAAGGCCAGCTTCCTCCATCGAACCTGTCGGCTACGATCCATCAGCGACCGCATACAGGTGTTTTCATTGACCCTAGATCATTTCCGACCTGGGCGAAATTCCCTCACCGGCCCACGCCCTGATCTCGATGCACCCGGCCAGCCACCCATGAAATCGTACCGTTGGGTGGCCGGGTGCAGGTGTGGAATGGTTCCAGCTGGATCTTCAAGACTCTAGACAAGCCCCGCGGTGCTGCCAATACACTGAAGCTATTTCGCCACGCCGCAGAATCCGGCCCGGCTGGGGCTTAGCGCGGGTTTGTTACGAGTATCCGATCATCGGGATAGGCGTAGCGCAGCTTCGTTCGCGCGATCTCTTCGACAAGATCCGGCTCCGGCGTTGCCGTTTCAAGCAAACGGATCTCGCGCAGGAGCGTCGTACGTACGGCCTCGAGGCGGCTGGTTCGCAAGGTAACCAAGTCCAACCGTTTACGAAGCGAGGCTTGTGCCTCGAGGCCGTAGCGTCCGAAGCGCGTATGATGAACAAAGGATAGGACGAGACCAATGCAGCAGAGCGCAACAATAAAGAACTGCAGATCTCTCTTCATTCATCGCTCAACGTTTCTCGTACGCACAACACGTTTGGGCGCGGTCAAGAGCGCGAGGCACTCTTACGACCTTCGTCATTAAATATCGGTAAATCAGCGCGATACTCCGACCGGATTGTCGTCTATGCGCTGGCGGTCGCGGACCTCAGTATGGAACGGCCGGCGTAGGCCGCCATATCACCGAGATCCTCTTCGATCCGGATGAGTTGGTTATACTTCGCCAAGCGGTCCGAGCGCGATAACGAGCCGGTCTTTATCTGTCCGGCGTTGGTCGCGACGGCCAAATCCGCAATCGTCGTGTCCTCGGTTTCGCCGGAGCGATGCGAAATCACCGCCGTGTACGTGTTCATTTGCGCCAGGCGCACGGCTTCGAATGTCTCGGTCAACGTGCCGATTTGGTTCACCTTCACGAGGATCGAGTTGGCAACGCCCTTTGCAATGCCATCAGCCAAGCGCTTTGGATTGGTCACGAAAAGATCATCGCCAACCAGCTGACAGGTTGCGCCAATTTCGTCGGTTAACGCCTTCCAGCCCTGCCAGTCGTCTTCCGCCATGCCATCTTCAATTGAGATGATTGGATAACGACGTACGAGATCGGCAAGATACGCAACATTCCCGGCGGCATCGAGCGACTTCCCTTCACCCGCCAACGTATACGTTCCGTTTGCGAAGTACTCGGTTGCGGCACAGTCGAGTGCGAGGACGACATCGTCGCCGGGCTTATAGCCGGCTGCTTCGATCGAGCTCATGATGAAGCCGAGGGCGTCATCCGCGGAGTTCAAGTTCGGTGCAAAACCGCCCTCGTCGCCAACGTTCGTGTTGTGACCCGCTTCACTGAGCCGCCCTTTTAGAGTTTGAAAGATCTCCGCGCCGATACGGATGGCGTCCGCGCACGTCGGTGCACCGACCGGCATGATCATGAACTCTTGAATATCAATGGGGTTATCCGCGTGGGCGCCGCCGTTGATGATGTTCATCATCGGCACGGGCAAAATGTGCGCGTCGGCTCCGCCCATATACCGATAAAGCGGCAGCCCGACCGCAGCGGCAGCAGCATGGGAGACGGCCAGAGACGTTCCGAGGATGGCATTGGCGCCAAGCCGGCTCTTGTTGTCGGTTCCGTCGAGGCGCAGAAGCGCGAGGTCAATGCGCCGTTGATCTTCAGCATCCATACCCTGCAGCGCACTGAAGATCTCGCCGTCGACCGCGGCCAGCGCCTTGCGGACACCCTTTCCGCGATAACGTGACGTATCGCCGTCACGCAATTCGATGGCCTCATGAGCACCCGTCGACGCACCTGATGGCACAGCCGCACGTCCGACCGACCCATCCTCAAGCGCGACTTCCACCTCAACCGTCGGATTGCCGCGGCTATCCAGAATCTCCCGCCCGACAATGTCCGTGATAGCCGTCATTTTTCGCTCCATATTGACGTGACGTCAGCGTACGACGAGGCTTTTAGAGCATTTCCGCCATGGGCGAAATTGCTTCGTCGGAACCAAAGGATGGGCTCCTGTGAGTGATCGGAACGACGAGATCCGGACTGGAATTGCTTTAGCACGCGCCGGCGACTGGGAGGCTGCGCATGCCGTTGCCCAGCGTCACGAAGGGGATCCATACGCGGACTGGTTGCATGCCGTCCTGCACAAAATCGAAGGGGACCAGGGCAACGCCCGCTACTGGTACCGGCGCTGCGGGCGCTCGGCCGATGCTTACTCTGATCCTCAGGCCGAACTTGCGGCACTGAGCGCGAGTCTTTCGTTGCGCTACCGCTCGCGACAAGCGCTCACGACTTGAGCGCGGGTTAGCCGTTTGGCAACCCAGGCCGCGAATGCGGCCCGGCGCGTCGCCCACTGTCCCAGGTCGCCCATTGCCCTAGTACTCAACTGGCCGAGTACGAAACTGGCCCAGTACTAAGATGCCATTGCAGGTGCGGACGCGAGGCGGCGATAGACGACGTTGTCCTTGCGCATGGCATAGGAGATCCAAAAGATCATTTCGCGTGTCTCCTGATCTTCGAGCTCTCCGGTGGCATCGTTCAGCCGGCCGGCCAATCGCTCCCATTTGCGGGCGAGCATGTCAAAGTGGGTCAAGCCCAGCAGTAACCGGTGACGAAATCCGCCTACCCCGCGCGGCCAAGTTTCGCGCACACGGATTTCCTCATCCAGGATGCCGTCAGCGAGGCGGTGGATGTGGAGATCGTTGTTCCGACCATTGCGCAGCAAGCCCCACAGTATCGCCAGGTAATAGAAGCCGTGTTCTTCGTCCTGCCCGTTGATCCGCGCAGAGGCCCAGGCCAGGAATGCGGGAACGCAAGCTTCATACGCGTGGCCCAGTGCCTCCGCGCTTTCCAACAGCTGCATAACAGATGCGTTGGTGCCTTCGAACTGATCGTGGTTGCCAGGCTGCGCATAAGCCTCGATCAACGCCGCTGACGCAAAGGCACGCATCAGATGAAACCGGTAGATTTCAGACGGTTTCGCGTCGGTCCCGACATGGCAGATCTCCGACCAGCGCGTCAGCTCCAGCACCTCTTTCGGTTCCCAGTGCATTTTGGGCGGTTGATCGCGGGCGCGAATCCGTTTCAGCGCTGCAAGGTGGGCTGCAACATCAAAGCCGTAGTCGGCTGTTGCCATCTCGTGAAGCATGCCGTCGTCGACATGTTCGCTCAAAAGCTGCATCAAGCGGTGATGCCCATCGGTGAGTGCGGTCAGGTCGGGGCGCGCGGTCACTGGCTCAACTCCTGCACGAAACTTGGCGTTGGGTTCTGAGCCATTCGTCGGCTGTGTTGGCCGAGTTGTTCCCCGTGAAACATCTGCTCACGCGTTTGATTATGCCGTGCGACCTTGCTGACGCACTGGGTTACGGTCGTCTCAGTTTGGAGAACCTATGACGCATTCCGATCAAGTTGCGGTGCCGGAGACAGCCCTTGTCGTCTTTTCCGGCGGACAGGATTCAACCGTTTGTCTGGCCTGGGCTCTGGACCGGTTCGCACATGTCGAAACCGTTGGATTTGACTATGGGCAGCGCCACGCGGTCGAGATGGCACAACGGCCGCTGATCCGGCAGGGCATCCAGGAGCGCTTTCCGAATTGGACCGCAAGGCTCGGGGACGACCACGTGATCGCCGTACCCAGCCTTAAGGCGCTCGGCCAGACGGCAATGACGGACTCCATTGTGATTGAGATGAGCGACAGCGGTCTTCCAAACACCTTCGTTCCCGGGCGGAATCTGGTGTTTTTCACGCTTGCGGCTGCGCTCGCGTGGCGCCGTGGGATCGGCACGCTCGTCGGCGGCATGTCTCAGACCGACTTCTCGGGTTATCCCGATTGTCGGGAGACAACGCTGCAGGCGCTGGCCAAGACGCTCAGCTTAGGCCTTGATCGCACATTCGAAATCGAGACACCTCTCATGCATATCGACAAGGCCGAAACATGGGATCTCGCGCACCGCCTGGGCGGGCGAGACTTGGTCGATGTCATCGTTGCAGAAACCCATACGTGCTATCTTGGCGACCGGTCCATCCGGCATCCGTGGGGCGCGGGATGTGGCACCTGCCCTGCGTGCGAACTGCGCGCAAGAGGCTGGGAGATTTGGTCGATGTCGCAGTCGGACAAGGTGTAGCGCCCGCAAAACTTGGCATTGGCATCAGACGTGCGCTATCAAGCGCGCTTGCATTCACGCTCAGCCCAGCGCGCCATCTCGTTGCGCTATACAAATCGGAGATAAAATGCTGACGCGACGCTCGGTTGAAGGCTTGGTGTTCCTGGCCTTATTCGCCGCCTGTATTCCTGTAGCGAACTGGCTCATTCAAAACGTCGGGACGACCTGCGTTCCCAATGGTCCATGCCTGATCCCGGTTGCACCCGGGCTTTCCGCGCCAAGTGGCGTGCTTGTCGTCGGGCTCGCCTTCGTCTTCCGCGACCTCGTGCAACGGCGCTTGGGCGTGGCATGGTCCGCAGCCGCTGTCGTTGCTGGCGCGGCGCTCTCGGCCGGTCTTGCACCGCCTGCGCTCGTGATTGCATCCGGTGTGGCGTTCCTGTTGGCCGAACTGGCAGACCTGCTGGTGTATACGCCGTTGCAGAAGCGCCGACTTGTCATGGCAGTCTTGCTGTCATCCGTTGT
Source organism: Pseudomonadota bacterium (assembly GCA_039039985.1). Lineage (GTDB taxonomy): Bacteria > Pseudomonadota > Alphaproteobacteria > Rhizobiales > Hyphomicrobiaceae > JBCBWG01. The sequence continues at coordinate 44,407 of JBCCOV010000009.1, forward strand.
CGGGCTTGTCGTCGATAGCGTTGTGTTCCTGCAATTGGCGTTTGGCAGTCTCGACTACCTCTGGGGCCAGGTTGTCGGGAAACTCTGGATGGTGGTTGTGGCCTTGCCGTTCGTGGCCTGGCTCCGCGCCCGTGATGCGCGCATTGGCATGGTGCCGGCGTAGCGCCGATCTGCACGACAGTCTTTGAGAGTTGAGAGCCCAATGGCGGATAAGCCGAACGTTCAACAGCTCGGCACACACGTTGAGCTGCCGGAGAGTCCGGAAGCGGCCCAGCTGGAGCGTGTGCCCAATCCACATACGGATACATACTATGTGGCGCGCTTCACCGTACCCGAGTTCACGTCGATTTGCCCGGTCACGAGCCAGCCTGACTTCGCGCATCTGGTGATCGACTATGTGCCGGCCGGCTGGCTGGTCGAATCCAAATCGCTCAAGCTCTATCTCGGGGCCTTTCGGAACCACGGCGCGTTTCATGAAGACTGCACGGTCGCGATTGGTCGGCGCCTTGTCGAATTGCTTGAACCGCAGTTTCTCAGAATTGGCGGCTACTGGTATCCGCGTGGCGGCATCCCGATCGACGTCTTCTGGCAGCACGGTGAACTGCCGGCGAATGTCTGGCTCCCGGATCAGGGCGTTGCGCCATACCGCGGCCGCGGTTAGCTACTGCTAGACACGATACGGCAGGCCGCCCGGACCATCAGCGTTACGGGACAGCCGATTTCTGGGAGGTTTCCAATGGCACACGTTCACGTCGTCGCGATCATCACCACCAAGCCCGGCATGCGGGACGCCGTTCTGAAAGAGTTCAAGGCCAACGTGCCGAACGTTCACGCCGAGGATGGCTGCATTTTCTATGAGCCGACAATCGATGCGCCGGATATCGGCCCGTTTCAGGCGGAGGTCGGCGCGGATACGTTTGTCGTCATCGAGAAATGGGAAAGCGCCGCGCACCTCGACGCGCACAGTAAGGCGCCGCACATGGCCGAGTACGCGGGCAAAGTGAAGGACATGCTCGCCAGTCGCGTCATCCATGTGCTTCAGGAAGTTTAATCGCAGGCGGCAATCGTTATGGCGACATTGGATCTGCTCGCGTGCAGGTCCGATCCGATACACCTATCATGCGATGACAGTTAAGGCTTGCCGTGCTGCCAAGGGCAGCATCAACCGGGCAATCCGCGAAGCCATGCCGGAAGACGCGCGGCATCCGCTCTGATGTCCGACGTCGGGCGTGACGACAAGGCGTGCACCCTGTCGAACAAGTGAGATGTCAGGGCTTTACGATCGGATCCGACTGCGGACTGTAGCTCTTCGAACGGGATCGTGTCGCCGATTCGAACGCGCAACGGCGTATGCACCCGGCGCCGCAGCTCATGGATGATCATAGCCAGACGTATGGTTTGGCTATACTTCGATACCAAGTGGAACAGCGGACTGCACTGGCCCTCGAAGTAGAGCGGCACGACCTGTGCACGCGCGGCGAAAATCATCCGCGCCGTAAAGGCCTTCCACGGCAAATCCACCGCGTGGCCAAAAACCGTTGGCGCCGTCGCGACACCGCCTGCGGGAAAGACAACAATCGTCGTGCCTTCCCGAAGCAGCTGAAGCGCCTCGTTTCGGGTGCGAATGTTGGCAGCTTGCGCGGCGCGATTTTCCGTAAAATCGATCGGCAGACAGTGATCCGCGACCTCTTTCACTTTCATCAGATCTTTGTGGATCAGCACCTTGAATGGTCGGCCGAGGCGTTCCGCCAGCGTCAACGCGCCAATTCCGTCGAGAATGCCATAGGGATGATTGGCAACCAGGACCAACGGGCCGCGTTTCAAGCCGCGCGGCGGCCAGGTGCCTTCGGTAATCTGCAAGTTCACGTTACAAAGGTCGAGCATGGGCGCAATCAGCGGCCCGCCCTTGCCGACGTGCTCGTCCTGCCAGCGCTCATAAAGCGGTTCGAAGTATCGCCGCCCCGAGAGGTGCTCGAGCGTCCGGATCGCCCAGCGCCGCAACAGCGGATCATGCGGCGTCGCATAGGTCAGCTCCGGAAATTTCATGCGCCGTTGCGGCCGCAAAGGCAACGCCAAGCGGCGGAGGTGAAACGGAAGTCCCGTCCGATCGCGGCGACGAAACCGCGAGACGTGCCCTGCCAGACGCGCGGCAAGCCGTCTGCGACGCAGACGACCGAAGATCACCGTCGCGCGCGCGGCACGGCCAACCGCGCGACGGGTTTTCGTCATTCTGCGAGTGGCGCTTGAGCGCCGAGACACGCGAGCGTTCATGCGCGCGTCGCTCCTTCGTAGTTCGCTGCAGCCGTAGCCTTTCGCGTTAGATCGGGTGCCACAGCCTCTTCTGCAAGTTTTGCGACCGCCTCGTCCGCGTTCATGACTGTCTGAGACTTGCTGCCCAGCCGGCGCATTGAGACGGTTCCGTTCTCCGCTTCGCGCTTGCCAACAACGAGCAACACCGGGACTTTGGCGACGCTATGTTCACGGACCTTATAGTTAATCGTCTCGTTACGCAGATCGAGTTCGGTCGTCAGCCCGGCGTCCTCCAGTTTTTGCTGGAGATGTTCGGCGTAGGGGTCCGCTTCGGACACAATCGTACAAATGACGACTTGCAGTGGCGTGAGCCATAACGGGAAGTGTCCGGCGTAGCTCTCAATGAGAATGCCCAAGAACCGCTCCATCGAGCCAAAAATGGCGCGATGGAGCATGACCGGCTGACGCTTGTCGCCTTCGCTGTCGATATAGAAGGCGCCAAACCGCTCAGGCAGATTGAAATCAACCTGGGTCGTGCCGCACTGCCAGTCCCGGCCGATCGCGTCATGCAACACGTACTCGAACTTCGGTCCGTAGAAGGCGCCTTCACCGGGATTGATCCCGGTCGTGATGGCGCCGCCGCTTTCCGCCGCTATGCGCTCCAGCACCTCGTGCATCACCTTTTCCGCACGATCCCATTGCGCATCGGTTCCGACACGTTTCTCCGGCCGAGTGGAGAGCTTGATGATGATCTCTTCGAAGCCGAAATCGCGGTAGATCGATAGGATCAGGTCGTTGATCGCCATACACTCGTCGGCCAACTGCTCCTCGGTACAGAACACGTGGGCGTCGTCCTGAGTGAACCCACGCACGCGCAATAGGCCGTGCAGCGCGCCGGATGGTTCGTAACGGTGAACACATCCGAATTCAGCAATCCGATACGGCAGCTCCCGGTACGACCGCAAACCGTGCTTGAAGATCTGCACGTGCCCCGGACAGTTCATCGGTTTGATGGCGAACTGTCGCTCGTCCTCCGTGACCGTGGTGAACATGTTCTCGCGGTACCATTCCCAGTGCCCTGAAGTTTCCCAGAGCGCCTTATCCAGGATCTGCGGCGCATTGACTTCCCGGTAGCCGACCGCGTTTTGGCGACGGCGCATGTAACCGATCAAGTTTTGAAACAGCTGCCAACCTTTCGGGTGCCAGAAAACCGTACCCGGACCCTCTTCTTGAAAATGGAAGAGGTCCATTTCCCGGCCCAGCTTGCGATGGTCCCGCTTTTCGGCTTCTTCGAGCCGGTGAAGATGGGCGTCGAGCTGCTTTTTGTCCGCCCACGCCGTACCGTAGATACGCTGCAGCATGGGGTTGTTGCTGTCACCACGCCAGTACGCGCCCGCAAGCTTCATCAGCTTGAAGGCATCGCCGACTTGACCCGTTGAGGTCATGTGTGGCCCGCGACACAGATCGAGCCAATCGCCCTGGCGATAGATGCGTATCGGTTCGCCGTCAGGGATCGCATCGACGAGTTCGACCTTATAATGCTCGCCATGCTGTCGGAAATGCGCAACAGCTCGCTCGCGATCCCAGACTTCCTTGGTGAACGGCGCGTTGCGCTTGATGATCTCGCGCATCTTCGCTTCGATCACTGGGAGATCGTCCGGCGTGAACGGTTCATCACGCGCGAAATCGTAGAAGAATCCGTCCGTAATCACAGGCCCGATGGTCACTTGCGTTTCCGGAAAGAGTTCTTGCACGGCTTCGGCAAGCACGTGGGCACAATCGTGCCGAACAAGCTCCAGCGCTGCGTCATCGGTACGCGTGACGATCTGAACGCGCGCATCATCGGTGATCCGGTCATCGAGATCGCGAAGCTCGTCATCGACGATGATCGCGACCGCCTTCTTGGCCAGTGATTTCGAGATTTTTGCCGCCAGGTCGTGGCCCGACAGGCCGGCCGGATAAGCCCGTGAGGCTCCATCCGGAAACGTCAGGGTGATGTCACTCATTGTCGCTCGTGTCTCAGTCGCTGCCTACAAAGCAGGTAAGATCATTCCGTTTGACGTACGCTGGAGCCCTCGACATCGCAAGTGTGTTGCTGTGCGTCGGAAATCTGCAGCGCGTCGAACACGGTGATGCAGCCGATCCCGAGCGGTCTGTCAAGGGAAAGTAAGAGCTTTCAATCATTGAAGCCGACAACACTTGGCTGATGGTCAAAAATAGTGCTTTTTGATCCTGCATCACTTTTGGTGCGGCGAATGTCTTATTCGCGTGCTTGCCACACCCTTGCCAGAACCCTTTCGGCATGGTGCGGGAGATCGCCTAGGACACGCGTTGCAGATCATCGCCGCCCAACAGGGTGTTCGCTTGATCGACACCGGAACTGGGTCTGGGATGCAATATGAAGAATGCTCAAGGGGGTTAGTCGTGACTTCGTATCGCTTAGGACTCGCTCTGTTCACCGTGCTGTTCGGTATTGTCGGAGCCTATCAGAACTTCGCGGCCGCTCAATCTGCCACACCGCGAGCGCCGGCTCGCGTTCCAACTAATGACGAGTTTCGTGCTAAGTTGAATGAAAACGTGGTCACGATTATCTCCGGCAACCCAAACGGCGGATTTCTATATACTGCATATGACATTGCCGCCGTTCTTGATGATGGCGATGAGCTGCGCGTTCTTCCCATTGTCGGTCGAGGCGGCGCACAAAACATCAAAGATGTGCTGTATCTTCGCGGTATAGATATGGGCATTATGCATCCACATCTCATTGCTTATTATAAGGACAACGGCGAGCTCGGCCCGAATATCGATCGGCGTATCGCGTATGTCACCACGCTGTTTGCGGACGAATTGCACGTTGTTGCCTCAAAGGACATCAACACCTTCGCGGACTTGGCCGGGAAGCGCGTGAACTTCAGCGACAAAGGCAGCGGGACGCAGCTGTCCATGAAGTTGATCTTCAGGTTGTTGAAGATGGACGTGCAAGAGTTCAACATGGGACAAGCCGACGCCTTCGAGAAAATCAAGAATGGCGAATTGGATGCGACGCTCTGCACCTGTGCAAAGCCGCTTCGTTCCGTAAAGGGCATTAGCCCTGACGACGGCCTTAAGCTTGTTCCGGTTCCCTATTCACCAGAACTGGAGGAGCTTTTTCTCCCAGGCTTCATTACACACAAAGATTATCCGAATATGCTGCCGGCCGGCGAACAGATTGAGACGATATCTGTTCAGACCATCCTCGGTGTTTACAATTGGACGCCACGTAACCCACGCTATCCGCGCATCGCAAAATTCGTGAACGCGTTTTTCAACAATATCTCGAAGTTCCACCAGCCACCGCGTCAGCCGAAGTGGCGTGGTTTGAATATTGCCGCCACGGTTAAGACACTACAGCGGTTTCCAGCCGCTCAGGAGTGGCTTGATAAGAATGCTCCGCGATTAACTGGAGCCGCTTCGGCGAGTGGCGATGTTGCCGTCGATACACGACTGGCACGGCGCCAAGCGCAAGCCGCAGCCCCTGGGGACCCGGCGATGCAAGAGCGCCTGTTCCGCGAATTCATGGAATGGATGCGGCGCAGACAAAGCAGCGCACCGAGCCAATGAGGTTAGAGCAGAACGGGAATGGCGACGACCAGAAGGGGCCGGCACGATGATTTTTCGAGCAATGTGGGACCGCCGATCCTTTGCGACGTCAAGACTGCACAACGTCTCAGCCTTGATCGTCACGACACTGCTTTTTGGCTTGTTCACCCCGGTGTGGACAACAGATCTGGCCTTTGCTCAAAGCGACCGGGTGCGGATCGTTGTGGCAGAGGAAATGTCGATCATTCCCGCAGCGCCGGCGCCGTTCACCATTGAGTTGGTCAATCGCGGCTCCGTCACCGACGCCAGCTTCATCTATATTCGGGACCTGCCGAAGGGGAGTTCTCTCAACGAGGGATTTAAGGTCACCGACGAGAGTTGGGCCGTGCCAATCGGTCGGCTGCAGGACCTTAAGCTTCTGATTCCGCAGGGGTTCGGCACGCCGATCGAACTGCGAATTCAGGTCCTCACACCAGAGGGAAAAGCCGTTGCGAATGCGGCCACAATGCTGTTCAGCGTTGATCCGGAGTCCATCGCCAATCTCCCCGCGACACGACCGGCCGGTAGGGCTCCGGTTAAGGCCCCGGCTCCGCGGCCAGCTGTCCCGTCCGCAGCGGCGCCACGTCCGGCCCAACCGTCTCGCCCTGAGAGCGTCGCGTCTGTAACACCGGCACCGTCAAATCCGGCACCAGCGGCTCAGCCCACATCGCCGGGCCCGGCGGTGACGCCACGGTCCCCGCCACCGTCACCTGGCCCTGGCGTACTGAAACCGCCGGTGCTTGAAGGTGATGAGCTTCGCCGTGCGGAGCGCTTGCTTGGCCGCGGTGATGAAGCGCTCAGGATTGGAAATGTCCTTGCTGCGCGCTTGTTCTATCAGCGTGCGGCAATGTTGGGTTTGGCATCTGCGGCACTCGCCTTGGCGCAGACATACGATGAGGTGGAATTACGGCGTCTTCGCGTGATCGGAGTGGAACCTGATCCCGACCTCGCCCAGTTCTGGTACACGCGTTCGCAATCACTCGGGCTTGGAACGCGACGGGCTGCCGGACGTTAGGCCGCCAGACGTTCGCGTTCCATCGTCGTCGTTCTCGTTTGGCAGACACGAACACGAGACGTGCTGGCGCTTCTGCGTCGCCGTCCACATGGCATCAGCTGGCATGTGTGCGCCAGTCCATCGCCCGTATCGCCACGGTGCGAAGCGGTGTCGGGTTGCCGAAACATCAGGGACCGGATCGAACCCGGCCGTGCCCCATGGATGGCACCGCGACAATCGTGAGAGCGTTAGCCAGAACCCGCGCCATGGCCCGTTTTTATCAATCGCTTCCAGCGCATAGTCCGAACACGTCGGCAAATGCCGGCAGGGCCACCCAAGCCATGGCCGGACGGTCCAGCGGTAAGCATGGATCGGCGCCTTCAAGCACCACGTGGCAGCGCGGTCGATGACACGCGCCACGTCAGCGCGTTGGCGTTGTTTGGACCGAGAGCCGGTCATGGCTTGTGTTTATCCGATCGCGACCTGCTCCGACGTAGAGCCTGCGTTGTCCGCATCGCGCTCGGCGAATGCGCGTAATACGGCATCAAAGACGAGTAACGTCGATGCATGACGGGCCTTGTATGCTTTGACGGGCTCAAGCACGCCGAGATCCGCCCAGCGACCCTCGGGTTTCGGCCCGTCCTGTTTCAGCATGGCGCGCATAACATCCGCGACAGCCTCAATTTCAGAGCGGTGCGTGCCGACGATCTCCCTGCCAACAACGGATGCGGAGGCTTGGCCGAGTAGGCAAGCTTTGATGGTCTGGCCAAAATCAACGACGACGTCTCGATCTAACTTCAGATCAACGGTTGCTGTCGATCCGCAGAGCTTGGAATGCGCGGTTGCTGTTGCATCCGGGTCGGACAATCGCTTAGTCCGCGGTATTTCCGCGGCAAGCTCCAAGATGCGTGTATTGTAGATCTCGTTGAGGTCGGCCATGACTATCCTCGCCGCACGGTCGTCGCCAGGTGGGTGTATCCCAATTCAACGCATCACCTGCCGCTCTGGGTCATTAAGGCCGTCCCGGCATTCGTCGGCAATGATTTCTTTCGTAGAGCCTTTTAGCAGCCCAGGAAACAAGGAGGTGGCGATCGGTGACCACAAAACAAGCCCCAGCGGCCGCATCGGCCGACGCTGCAAGCGCGTTATGGGTGTCCCAACGGCAACTTTCAAAAGCTGAGATCGAGGGTGGTTCGACGTTCGCCCCGCGCTTCGACGCCAACGGACTGATTGCAGCCATCGTTACCGACCAAGTGCGGGGCGACGTTCTGATGTTCGCCTGGATGAACGAAGAGGCACTGACGCGAACCCTCGAAACCCAAGTTGCCCACTTCTGGAGTCGATCGCGGGGCAAACTCTGGCGGAAGGGCGAAGAAAGCGGGAACACGCTATCCGTGGTTGAGATCGCGACCGACTGCGACCAAGATGTGGTGTTATTAACAGTACGTGTGGAAGGTGACGGCGTTGCGTGTCACACGGGGGTGCGGAGCTGTTTTTACCGACAGTTGGATTTGCCGAACCCCGATGTAGCCGCAGAGGACTTGGTTCAGCTCAGCCCGAAACGCGCGTGATACGTGCGTCGTGTTAAGGCTGACGTTTGGCGCGACACACCCGTGACGCGCAAGTCACACACCTTTGCTTTGAATGCGAGCGAGCCTGATCCGAATATTGGATACGTAAACGGCACGCAGCTTGCTCGGATATGCTTGACCGCAGGTGCGATTCGGACAGTGGCGCCACATAGGGTGCCGCCTGCACAATTGCACTGGGCGTGATCAGACCCGGGGTTGGACATGTATCAGGCGAAGATTGGCATCGCCTTAGGGGGTGGGGCTGCGCGAGGCTGGGCGCATATCGGTGTCCTGCGCGCTTTGCGCGGCATGGGGATCGTGCCGGACGTCATTGCTGGCACGTCGATTGGCGCAGTTGTCGGTGGTTGCCTTGCCGCTGATCGCTTCGAAGCGCTTGAAGACTTCGCGCTGTCGATGACGCCCCGTCGCATGTTCGGATACTTTGACTTCAATCTGACCGGTTCCGGTCTGATCAACGGGCAGCGGTTGAGCCAGGCGCTCGAGGAGCATCTGGGTGAGACGCGCCTTGAAGATCTGGAAGTGCCGTTTACCGCAGTTGCAACAGAGATTGGCACGGGCCACGAAGTCTGGCTTCGCCGCGGGCACATGGTCGACGCGTTGCGCGCGTCCTACGCTATTCCGGGAATCTTCAAGCCCGTGCAGATCGATGGCCGTTGGTTGTTTGACGGTGCGCTCGTCAACCCGATCCCCGTCTCCGTCTGTCGTGCCCTGGGCGCAAACTACGTTATAGCAGTTAATCTGAACGCTGATCTGTTCAACCTTGGCACCGTTCTCTCAAATCTTGAAGCGCAAAGCGCACTGCGCGAAACGATTGATCCCGGTCACGTGGCAGCTGAAGACGAGCCTCTCGGCGATGACGAAGCAGCCACGCCCGCGTCAAGTAAAGGATGGGGAGCCCGGCAGCTATTGCAACGCCAGCTGTTTGGTGGTCGCAGCCAATCGGCAGGCCCGCCGGTGCCGAGCATTTCAACGGTTATGATTGAAGCATTCAACATCGTGCATGATCGGATCGCGAGGTCGCGACTGGCCGGTGACCCGCCCGATATTCTGATCAGTCCAAAGCTGGCCAAGGTCGGTTTGTTCGACTTTCATCGCGCCGAGGAAATGATCAAACTCGGCGAAGTCGCAACGCGCCGCTCGCTCGCGAACCTGCGCGAGGACTTGGCGCACGACGAGGCACACGACGACGCGCATGGCGAGCAAAGTGCAGACAACACCCCACCAGGCAGCGCGTTGCCACCTGCAGATGCTCCGGTCACAGACGACGACGTTGCAGACTCAGCGGAAGACACCGACGCACCGGAGCACTTGTCGCGAAGCGGGGCCGAGTGAGAGCAACCAGGCCGCCGCATCACCGATGCTGCCGTGACGCAACGCAAGTCGTGCCCGGAATCAAGTCGGCGTCACACGCGCGCCCATCAGCAGCTTCATCCCGAAACGATATAGGATCGAAGCGCACTCGCCTCCATCTCAACTTCCGCGATATGGTTTTTGACAACATCGCCGATTGAGATGATCCCGATCAGGTCATCGTCGTCGGTGACCGGCAAATGCCGAAACCGGCCCGCCGTCATCTTGCACATGACCTCATCAACCGTTTCCGTCGGCCCGCATGTGACGACTTCGCCAGTCATGATGCCCGAAACTGGCTCACTGAGGCAGGCTGCGCCCCTGTCTGCAATGGCCTGGATGATATCGCGTTCCGATACGATACCCACCAGCGTGCCGGTTTCTCCCAGCACGACGACAGCCCCGATCCGATGCTCTGCCAAAGTTGCAGCCACATCACTGACGACCCGATCCCGCCCGACCGTCGTGACGTCGCGGCCTTTGGCGTTGAGTATGGTCCCGACATTCATGCGTACGTCCTCCTGTGCGAGAAACGTTACGGCATCGAGCGCCTCCTCAAGACGACCGCGTACACTGCGCCGGTCGCGTCCCGTTTTCGGTTTGTCGCAGGCTCGCTGACGCGAGTGCTGACACGTTCCGGCGGCGACGTGGCAGCACGTATTGGAGGCGCCCTCGCCGACTTTGAATGCGACAGATTGCGCTCATTTGTCCGCATGCGCAAGCTTTCGCGTGTATAGGTTTCACGCAGACGTTGTGGGCCGCGGCCAAGCCTCGTCAAAAATCCCGATTGTCAGGAAGCCAACCAAGAAGCCGCCGACGTGGGCTTCCCATGCGATTTCGCCGTCGGTGATCAGGCTTGCAAAGTCTGTCGCAAACAGCAGGTTCAGGCCGAGCCAAACGCCAACAGCCACCAGCACTCCGCGACTTTGCAGGGCCTCGCCAAGTGTCATCAGCGGCACGGCCCTGGGCATTTCCCGCATAACAGCAAAGCCGCCATATCGTGGTGCGTTGAACAAGAAGCGGAACACACCGCCCATAAGCCCCGAGACCGCGCCGGATGCCCCAACCATGGCCACCTGGGCGTCTGGATTGGCAAGCCAAAAGACAAACGCACCGCCGATACCGCTGACGGTCGACAGAGCAACAAACCGAGCGGCGTTCATGCGTCTGGCGACAATTGTCCCGAAAGCCAGCAGCCAAGCACAGTTGAAGGCGAGATGAAGCCAGTCCCCGTGTACCAACATGTGGCTGAGCGGTGTCCCGAATTGGCTCAAAATGCCGCCAGGTATGAAATAGCCGTCTGGACCATATCGAGCGGGGACAAACGCCAGACGCCAGATCCAAAGATCGGCCGTGCGGTCGGGAAGCATCGTGAACAATGCATGAACTGCAACAAGCAGACCGAGCAAAGTCACCACAATTGCGGGCGAGTTGAAGACCGGCTGGTTCTCTGACGGCGACGCCATTCGTTGCAGTCCTTTTATCCATTCGCTCGGTGTTTTGCCCGATTGGGCACCAGTCCAAAGCAGATGGCATAGAAACTGCTCTGACCCCGGCACGTGCGTCAGCGTGACGGTCTATCGCAACCGCTACGTCACGGCGCAACCGTTTGAATCATGAACCGGCGCCAAGCGTTACATCCATGGCCCGCGGGGTTGGAATGAAGCAGAAGACCAGCCGAGTCCTGTTTGACTACTGGAACGCCTTGCGACAAGGGCGACCGGCTCCGAGGCGGCTCGATATCGAACCATCGCGGATATCACGGATCCTGGCCGAAACCATGGTTCTCGAACGTGTCGACTTCGAGACCTATCGCTTTCGCTTAGCCGGGACCGAGATCGCTTACATTTTCGGCTATGAGCTGCGCGGGTGCAACTTCGTAGACCTCTGGCCCGCGATGCCGGATCGCACGGCAGTCCTTTCGGCACTGTCGCGCGTCACGCGACGGCTTGGCGGGGCGTGCATCGAGTTTCAGGCGTTTGATCTGGACGGCAAGCGCGCACGCTTTGAAATGATGCTGCTGCCCCTGGTTCATAACAGCGAGACCGTCGATCGATACTTGGGAACCATTACGGAGATTCCCAGCAATCAGTCTGCGGCAGGCCGTCCGCTTTCAGCGCTGGAGCTCATCTCCGACGAGCCGATTTGGCCAGATGCCGAGCGCCGCGACATGCCAAAGCCGGCGCTGGTTGGTGCAGATCCACCATTGGCACTGGACGTCCGGAACGCCCGCATTGTTAACATGGGGCGGCGGCGCTTCCGGGTTTACGAGGGCGGTCGGAGCGGGGATTAAAGGCTCTCCGATGGCGCTGTTCGCAGGCGAGTCTTTACGTGCGCTGTTCGCACGCTCGCAGGCTCGCGGCTCGAGCGCTGGCTATCCTGGTAAGACGATCTCACGCTGGAACAGCCGTGAGCGATAAATGACAAGCGCACGCCAGCCGTCTGGCACCCCAGGCCGCAACCGCGGAGGGCCCGGCCGCAGGCCGGAACAGCCCGTGAGCGAGAAGAGCCCTTAGTTTGCGCTGTTCGCACGCTCGCAGGCTCGCGGCTCGAGCGGGTCTTTGTTTGCGCTACCGCTCGGGACAAGCCCTCGCTACTTGAGCGCGGGCTATCCTGTGAGGACGACCCCAGGCTGGAACAGCCGTGAACAATCAACAACCCGGCGGGTCAGCCGTCTGGCACCCCAGGCCGCGAACGCGGCCCGGCGCGTCGCGCCGCCCCCGCGGAGGGCCCGGCCGCAGGCCGGAACAGCCCGTGAGCGATCAACAACCAGCGCCGCCCGACATCACCATCTATGAACGCCAATTTCCGCTTCGTTAAGATTTGGCAGTGATACTCC
>JBCCOV010000010.1:0-54191 GCA_039039985.1 Pseudomonadota bacterium
GCACGCTGCATTGTAGGCGGAGACGGTGCCCTTGAGTGCGACGGGATCGAGCGCCAGCTTGCCGGCCAGTTCGCCAATAGTGTCGGCGCGTTCTGGCGGAAAGATCGACGGCATAAACAACTCGATCGCTTTGCTGTCGAGAATGGAATAGCCGATCTGGTCCGGCTGCTTGGCGACCAATCGACCCCAGATCGCATAGCGCTTGGGCCAAAAGTCCTCGCCCTCGTCGTAGAAGCGCTGGGCGTTCTTGTTGACGACAATGGAGAACGGTACGCTGTCGAGACGTGTCGCGATCCCGCCATCGTAGGCTGGGGCACGGGCATCGATGGCAACGGCATGGCATTGGTCAGCTTCGCCGATTGCCGCCATCTTCTCACGCAAAAGCAGTTTCAGCAGCCCACCCTTGGCGTAAGGCGTGCCGCGTATGAGGAAGTTCTCTGCCGCATCGCCCCAGGCCTCTTTCAGCCATTCGCGGTTGGCCTGGAAGCCGCCGGCGGCCGCAATCAGGCCCCGTGCTTCGACCCGCTGCATGAAGCCGTTGGCGCGGATCTTTGCCGCAACGAAAAAGCCGTCATCGATTTCGAGGTCCACGACTTCGGTGTCGTAAGCGACATCAATGCCGAGCTCCTCTGCGCGCACGTAATAGGCGTTGAGCAACGCCTTGCCGCCACCGAGAAAGAACGGGTTCGTGCGGGATAGCGACAGCGTGCCACCCAACGACTTCTGGAATTTCACGCCCTGTTTGGCCATCCAGGCCCCGACGTGCTGGGACTCAGCAATCGTCATGCGCGCCAGCGCCTGGTTCGTTTTGCCGGCCGTGACCCGCATCAGGTCCTCAAAGTATTCGTCGACCGGGTAGCTGTCCGTGAGAACGCCGGTTGGTTCGTCATGGGCTACACGCAGGTTCCGGGTATGGCGGGAATTGCCACCGCGAAACCCTTTCGGCGCGGCCTCGCAAACCAAGACGTGCACGCCACGCTCTGCCGCCGAGACCGCCGCACACATCGCAGCATTGCCGCCGCCGGCGACAATCAGGTCATATCGTTTCCGGGGATCAAACATGATGGCCCTCACATACACCCGCATTGTATCCAGTTGCATACATAAGGCAAGCTCATAGATCGAAATCCTGACATATGCGATCGCAGCTCGGTGTAGGTTAGGGGTTCTGACGCAAATGCGCAGGCGAGCAGAAAAGAGCAGTGCCCATGGATACGGACGTTTACACCGCGCTTCTTGAGGCCATTGATGCAGGCGAATACCCGCCGGGTACCCGTCTTGTAGAGACCGAACTCGCCGAAAGGTTCCATGTGAGCCGCACGCCGGTGCGCGAAGCGCTAAACCGGTTGGAGTCGCAAGGTGTCGCGTCCCGGGACAGTCGCCGTGGCGTCATTGTTGCCGTGCTCGACCACGATCAATTGGGTGAACTCTATGATGTGCGCGAAGTTCTAGAAGGATTTGCTGCGCGATTGGCCGCCCGGCACGCTGCGCCCGCCGAAATCGAAGTTTTGCGCGAGTTGGTCACCGACGATGCGCGGAACGTCGATGATCCATTGCTGCTGGCGCGGTCCAATCGCCGGTTTCATCGTCAGCTGCATCGCGCGTCACACAACCGCTATCTCAATCAGATGCTGGAGACGATGCGGCGCTCGCTGGCCCTCTTATCCGGAACCACTTTGGAAGTGCACGGGCGCGGCGCAGAATCGATCGCGGAGCACGACGCGATCGTGGTCGCGATCGAAACACGCGACGAAGCCGCAGCTGAAGCCGCCGGCCGCGCTCATATCGTCAATGCCTACAAGGCCAGGTTGAAACTAATGGCCAGTCGTAGCTAGCGATTCCGCGACGATATGTTGCGCCGCAGTATGATCACTGCTGTGACTGTTCTGTGGCGTAATAGTGACAAACCGATTCGGAACACATCACTTCGCCGATCACATCTCCCGATATCCATTGCGCTTTGGGAGGCAAGTCCGCAACGTCTGTGGTCACCCACGGGTTGTTTCCAGTGTCTTGCGTACGCGTGATCGTCCCCTTGAGAGGCTCGTCGCGCGAGGGGGGAATGAGAATGCAAAGACCGCTATTCGCGCGCGTTGGTCTATCTGCAATTGCAGTCGTCATTGGCACAACAGCGGCCACAACGATGAGCCATGCCGGTGGTTTCGCCATTCGCGAACAATCTGCTTCGTCGCAAGGCGCATCGTTTGCCGGGTCAGCTGCTGGCTTTGATCTCAGTTCGATGTATTGGAACCCGGCCGCCGTCACGTCCAAAGACGGCATGAACTCCGAGAGCCATGTGTCGGTCATTCTTGGCAGTCTTAAGCTGACGTCCGAAGGTGGCGCCATCGACGGTCTTGGCATTGGCGACAAATCCGGCCAGCTGGCCGATCCAGCTCTCGTCTCGACGTCTTACTTCAACTACCAGATGGGCGACGTTTACTTCGGCGTCAGCCTCAATGCACCGTATGGTCTCACGACGAAGCCCGAAAACAATTGGGACGGGCAGGTCCTCGGGTATACGTCGAAGCTGCTTACGATCAATGCGGCGCCGACCGTTGGCTATAAGATCATGCCGGGGGTTGCTGTCGCCGTTGGCGTGCAGGTGCAGTACATCGATACCCGGCTAACGACGCTGACCGGCACGGCGGTGGATGCCGTCAATGTCGAGGGTGATGATATCGGCTTCGGCTTTACGGCAGGCGTTCTACTTGAGCCGACGAAATCAACAAAGATCGGTCTCGGTTTCCGATCGTCGGTATCGCATACACTCGAAGGCGAGCAAGACAATGCGCTCGGAAGTTCAGACATCGAGGCGGACGTTGATCTGCCGGAATTGGTCACGCTCAGCCTGCGTCAAGATCTGACAAACAAACTGACGTTTCTTGGCACAGTCGAGTGGACGAACTGGAGCCGCGTTCAGACGATCGATATTGTGTGCACCGGTGTCGATGGCGCCGCCTGTCAAAACGAGGGAGACACCCTCAACACTTTAAGTTTGAACTATGATGATGGCTGGTTCTTCGCGGCGGGCCTGGAGTACGCTTATTCGCCGACGCTCTTGCTCCGCACCGGTATTGCCTATGAGATATCGCCGGCACGCGAAGATACGTCACGAACCGTGCGCTTGGCGGACAACGATCGCCTGTGGGTTTCCGTTGGCGCCACGTACAATTGGTCCGCGAACACGGCCATTGACTTCTCCTACACGCACATCTTCGTCGAGGATGGCAAGATCAATCAGACCGACGAAAACTCAGGCGCGGATCTGATCGCCGATGCCGACGCACATGTCGACATCATATCTGCATCCGTAAAAATGAAGTGGTAACCAGACGCTCTGCTGGTCTATCACCGTTATGACTGCACCAAAGCCGGCCACGCGCCGGCTTTGTCGCGTTTGGATGATCTGCAAGCCCACCAGAGTCGCTGAAGCATGGAGTTTGGAGCATGGCCACTTCAGAGCTGCCGACACGAGACGATGTTATCGCTGCCGCTGCACGGATCGGCGCCCATATTCTGCCGACGCCGTTGATCGAGCATCCCGTGCTGAACAGACTGACGGGCGGCCGTATCCTGCTCAAGGCGGAGAGTCTGCAGCGGACGGGTTCGTTCAAATTCCGCGGCGCGCTCAATGCGATCTCGCAGTCCGACCGCGAAGCCTATCCCGGCGGCGTCGTGGCGACGTCATCCGGCAATCATGCTCAAGGGGTTGCGGCCGCAGCCGCACTTTGCAATGTGCCGGCCGCGATCGTGATGCCCTCTGATGCGCCGCCGCTGAAGATCGAGCGGACCCGGGCGTTCGGTGCCGAGGTCATACTTTACGATCGCGCCAGCGAGGATCGCGTTGCCATTGCCCAGGATGTGTGCGCCAGCCGTCAGGCCGACTTTGTGCATCCGTTTGATGATCCGAGGGTCATGGCCGGGCAGGGCACCGTTGGGCTCGAGATCGTGGAACAGAGCGCAGCCAGCGATGCCTCTCCGGATCAGGTCCTCGTCTGCTGCGCTGGCGGCGGGCTGCTGTCCGGCATTACGTTGGCGGTTAAAGCCGCGAGCCCGCAGACGACAGTACACCCGGTCGAGCCGGCTGGATTTGATGATTTCGCGCGATCGCTGGCCGCCGGTGTGCGCCAGCAAAATACGCAGAGGGCCGGATCGCTCTGCGACGCCCTTCTTGTGGAACAGCCCGGCGAACTCACGTTTGCGGTCGCGAAAAGGCACTGCAGCTCAGGCATCGTTGTCACCGACGCTGAAGCTTGCGACGCCGTACGCTTTGCATTCCGCGAGCTTAAACTGGTTCTCGAACCGGGGGGCGCTGTTGCACTGGCGGCGGTGCTGACCGGGAAGGTGGAAACCGCCGGCAAGACCATAGTTTGCGTCTTGTCCGGGGGAAACGCCGACCCTGCGATTTATGCCAAAATCCTGTCGGAATAGCGCAGGTCGATGCCCACACTACGCACCGCGCATCAGTGACCGCATGGCGCGATCAAGGCCGTCGAGCGTCATGGGGAACATACGATCCCCGAACTGTTGCTTGATCATTTCCGTTGACGGCGTCCAGGCCCAATGGTCGGCGTCAACGGGGTTGAGCCAGACGCAGCTCGCGTAGACATCAAGCACCCGTTGCAGCCACAGCCGGCCCGGCTCCGGGTTCATGTGTTCAACGGACCCACCGGCCATCGCGACCTCATACGGGCTCATGGCCGCGTCGCCGACAAACACGACCTTGTAGTCCGACGGATAGGTGTGAAGCACCTGCCAGGTGTCGACACGTTCGGTCCAACGCCGGGCGTTGTCGCGCCAGACGAACTCGTACAGACAGTTGTGAAAGTAGTAGTATTCGAGGTGCTTGAATTCACTGCGGGCTGCTGAGAACAGTTCCTCCGCCGCTTTAACGTGCCAGTCCATCGATCCGCCGACATCGAAGAACATCAAGACCTTGACGGCGTTACGGCGCTCCGGACGCATTTGAATGTCGAGGTAGCCCTTTTCCGCCGTTCCGCGAATGGTTCCCGACAGATCGAGTTCGTCCGGCGCTCCTGTGCGGGCGAACGCGCGCAACCGCCGCAGCGCCAGTTTGATATTGCGCGTTCCCAG
The DNA here is from genome assembly GCA_039039985.1 of Pseudomonadota bacterium. Lineage (GTDB taxonomy): Bacteria > Pseudomonadota > Alphaproteobacteria > Rhizobiales > Hyphomicrobiaceae > JBCBWG01. Next base: position 5,095 of record JBCCOV010000010.1, read on the forward strand.
TTCGACGCTGTCGTCGAGGTCTTTGAACTCGCGCTTGTCCCAGACTTTGATGGCGCGGCGATGCCGGCTTTCGTCCTGTCCGATGCGAACACCTTCGGGGTTGTAACCGTAAGCGCCGAATGGCGACGTGCCGCCGGTGCCGATCCATTTGTTGCCGCCCTGATGACGTCCTTTCTGCTCCTGTAATCGCTTCTTGAGTTCCTCCATGACCTTGTCCCAGCCGCCGAGCGCCTCAATCCGCGCCTTATCCTCCTCCGACAAATGAAGCTCTGAAATCTTGCGCAGCCATGCGTCGGGAATATCGGCCTCGATCGTTTCCGTCATGAGTTCCAGGCCTTTGAAAACCTGGCCGAAGACTTGATCGAACCGGTCGAGATAGCGCTCGTCTTTCACCAGGCAGGCACGCGATAAATAATAGAAATCCTCAACCTTGCGATTGGCGAGATCCGCGGACATGGCCTCCAGCAACGTGAGATACTCGCGCAGCGTCACCGGTACGTTCGCCGCCTTGAGTTCGTAGAAGAAGTTCAAAAACATGGTCCCGCCGAGTCCCGCCGATGACTTGATTCCAGCTGCATCCACGACGCTTACGCCGTTGCAGCCAGGCAGCTCACGTTGCACGTCGTTTCCGGACATTGACACCGGCCACGTGTTCGTCAACCAGATGCAGCGTCGCGCATGCCAGTCTGCCCGAGCAATCCGTGCGACGTCGTAGACTTCAGACGTAGTCTATAGACTTGAGGCGCGTGTTTCGCTGAGCCGTGCGCAGCAACGGAGAGAGCCATGTCGAAGTCCGTTTCCAGACAGCCGGAAGTGCGCTCATTTCCCGCCGACGGTCTGATCCCGAACAATCCCGCATTGCCGATGCTGATTTGGCGAGGCGTTCTCCCGGAGCTGGCCCTCGATGGCCCGCACGATGTCATCCGGCACCTCCAGCTGAATGCATGGACCGGCGCATGGATCAACGGGATCTATCCGTTCCAACATTATCATGCACGCGCGCACGAAGTGCTGGCGATCACATCCAGCAGTGCCGAGGTGATGTTTGGCGGACCCGGCGGTCTAAAAACGACGGTGGCGACAGGGGATGTCGTCGTTTTGCCGGCCGGAACCGGTCACTGCCGCCTCGACGAGGCGGCAAACTTCAGCGTCGTCGGCGCATACCCGGCGGGCCAGGAGGACTGGGATCTCAAGCGCGACCGGCCGCAAGACTTCGCGTTGGCCGAGGCCGAGATCCCGACCGTGCCACTGCCGAAAACCGACCCGTTGTTTGGGACGGACGGGCCGTTGGTCGATCTTTGGCCACGGCCTTAGCGGGACGGCGGATCGGCGTCCATATGATCGGACTTGTCGTCCGACTTTGGTTCTGACTTAAAGAGTTCGCTCATGATCCCGCGCACACGAACGGGTTTTGTCACCACGTTTGGCAGCGGACGAATGACCTCGATCGCAGCCACGCCAACACGGGCGGTCAGCGCTCCGTTGAAAGCCCCTTCGCCCAGGCGGGATGACACCCGGCGTAGGAGATCCTGGCCCAGGAACTGGCCGAGCAAATCATCCGTCAATGCCAGGCCACCCGCCGCAATCAAGTTCGTCAGCACCATGCGACCGAGCCGCAAAGCGCCGAGCAGTCCGGGACGTCCGCCATACAACGTGGCGACTTCGCGGAGCATCCGGATGTTCTCGACAAAGACGTAGGCAACGTCGATCAGCAACATCGGGCTCAGGGCCGTAACGATCGCAACCCGCTTGGATGACGACAGCACAATCCGCCGTGCGCGTTGGTCGAGCGGCGCAAGCAGGTCGCGATCGGCCAATGTCAGGAGTTCGCCCGGATCACGCACATCCTGGGCGTGCTCCGAGAACTGCGCAACGTGCCAGGCCACGTCGGATCGGCCGCGAAACAGCCGGGCAATGTCAACAGCGGTCTCACGCTCCAGATCGAGGTCCTGCGTCCGAAGCGCCTTGTCGGCGCGCTCGCGCACGCGTTCGAGTTTCCGCAAGCGGAAGACGCCGATCAGCTCGCGAAAGACCAAAACGACGCCGGCCACGAGAAGCAGGACAAGAAGGCTCGTGGACAGCCAGCCAATGAACCCGTCTGATGCCAGAGCAGCAGAAATCAGGTGTCCAAACCACATGCTCAGGCCGAGGCCGATCAGGCCGAACATGGCAGCGAAGAACAAGCTGCCCCAACGAATGCCTTCAGCGATGTCCGCTTTGTCCGGCAACCGATAGACACCGTCGACGTCGTCCTCGCGCTCGGATGGTGGCGATGCGCGCTCGTCGAACGCATCGGACACGGGATCAAGCGCCGGGTCGTCCACCTTGAATGCGCGAGGTTTGCGCTTGTTGCCTTCCGCGTCACTCACGGCAGCCTGTCTCCAAGCAGGAATTCGAGTGCTCTGTCGAGGCGGATATGCGGCCAAGGCCTATGGTCCAGCTCGCTTGAGGACCCCGTGAGACTTGGTGGGCGAAACCGCACAAAATGGACGCCAGAAAAGGCGTTGTCCTCCGCGGCGGCAAGTGCCGCGGCCGCATCCTCCGGCAAGTCGCCTGGAAAGATGGCAGCTTCCCGCTCGCCATCGAAGCACTCGTCGCCAATACGCTCGCCCGGCATCGGCACACCGCGAATGCAGGCCAGATCTTCGCCATCGACCGTCGCGTGCGTTTCGCGTGTTGCCCGCAACGCCGCGAGCGCAAGAACATCGATGTCGGCGCCCTCGTCCGTTGCATGGGCCATGGCTTGAGAGGTGAGCAGCGCAAGGATGTCGCTCAGCCGGTCGTGGCTGGTTTGCGGAAGATGATCGGCTTTGGTCGCCGCAAACAGGATCCTGTCGATCCGCCGGCGGCCAATCAGCCGCGTCAGCCAAGAATTTGAACCCGGGCGATAGGCCCGCAAGGCGGCTTCGATCGCTTCCCGCAGATCCGTCAGCGTGTCCCGTCCGCCGTTGAGTGCAGACAGCGCGTCGACCAGTACGATCTGCCGATCAATGCGAGCGAAGTGCTTTGAAAAGAACGGCTGCACCACCTTGAGCTTGTAACTCTCGAACCGTCGCGCCATTTCGGTGCCAAGCGCGCCGCGTTGTCCGGTCTCGCTTGCGCCTGCGCTCTCCAGATCCAACGGCCCAAAGGTCAGAAGCGGCGAGTTTTCGAGGTCGCCCGGCATCAAAAAGCGCCCCGGCCCCAATGTCGCCAGGCCAGGCGGCAATTGGCGCGCGGCGACCAGATAGGTCCGAAACAATTCTGCCAAGCGTTGAACTGCCGGCTCATCGTACGGTGCTTGCGGATCGAGCCCCGCGATGTGATCCAAAAGCGGTGCGGCGACGGCAGCGTGATCGTAACGCCGCGCGCGCGTGAGGATGTTGCGACACCAGTCCGCGTAGGTTTGCTCCATCAATGCGAGGTCGAGCAGCCACTCTCCGGGGTAGTCAATCAAGTCCAGATGCAGCTTGCGTATGCCAACGAGGCTGGCCCAGGTCGACTGGGGGTCGACATCGAGCGTGACTCGCAACTGCGAAATACGGGTCGTACTGCGGGGCCAGTCCGGTGGTGAACTTGCAAGCGCCTCAAGGTGGCGTTCGTATGCGAAGCGCGGGACGTCGTCATCCGGCTGTGGCTCAAGGAAAGCGGCCTTGATGCGTCGCTCGGCCATGGCCGAAAAGAACGGAAGGCGGCCGCCTTCCGTCAGATTCCGAACCAGCGCCGTAATGAACACGGTCTTGCCGGCCTGAGACAGCCCGGTAACGCCCAGTCGGATCGTCGGCGTAGCAACATGGGCGATGTACGCGCCAAAGGTGCTGCCCGCTTGGCGCGAGATGTCACGAAGCTCGGGAAGACGCACGGTTCAATCTTCTGATTCCGAAACTGCCAGCGACAGTCTGTGATGCCTGGCAGGAATACAAGAGCGCAGTGCAAAACTGCAGCGTGTTGTGGGCTATTCGACGCTGTCTGTTACCTGACTGCAGGTTGGTCGTCGACACGTCACGTCGGCTGATTTTTCCGTCGGGCCAGGAACGCCAGCCGCTCCAGCAGGTGCACGTCCTGCTCGTTTTTCAAAAGCGCGCCATGAAGCGGCGGTATCAGCTTGCGACTGTCGGTTTGCCGCAGATCGTCCGGTGAGACGTCCTCGTTCACTAACAGCTTGATCCAATCCAGCAATTCGGAAGTGGATGGCTTTTTCTTGAGCCCGGGCACCTCCCGAAGATCATAAAAGATCCGCATGGCTTCCGAGATCAGGCGCCCCTTCAGCCCAGGAAAGTGCACTTCGACGATTTGCTCCATCGTCTCCTTGTCCGGGAACCGGATGAAGTGGAAGAAGCAGCGGCGCAAGAACGCGTCCGGCAGCTCTTTCTCGTTGTTCGACGTGATGATGACGATCGGTCGGTGGTGCGCTTTGATGGTTTCGCCCGTCTCGTAGACGTAGAACTCCATGCGATCCAGTTCTTGCAGCAGATCGTTAGGAAACTCGATATCAGCTTTGTCGATCTCATCGATCAGTAGCACAGGGCGATCTTGGTGCCGAAACGCGTCCCAGAGCTTGCCGCGCTTGATGTAATTGGCGACGTCCTCGACACGCGGGTCACCAAGCTGGCTGTCCCGCAGCCGGCTCACAGCGTCGTATTCGTAAAGCCCTTGCTGCGCCTTGGTTGTCGATTTGACGTGCCATTCCAGCAGCGGCGTCTCAAGCGCCTTGGCCACTTCGACCGCGAGCACGCTCTTGCCTGTCCCTGGCTCACCCTTGACCAGCAATGGCCGTTGCAACGTGATGGCCGCGTTTACGGCAATCTTCAGATCACTGGTTGCGACGTATGACGTCGTACCGTCAAATTTCATGCATGTTGTCCGCGCTATGGGTCGGCAGTCGGAGAACGTCTCTTAACATTGCCGGTTTTGAACTCAAGATGGGGCACAATCATGCGTGAGCCGTTTGCGTCAACAACTTGACAGTGCTAGGCGGCTTCTTAAAAGCAAGGCACGGATTTTGCTGTTTGGTATACGGGCATATACGACAAAGGCCCGTTCGGGAACCACGCATTCGCGGAGCATGACGTGAGCAAGGGTGTCGACACAATGACCACCGGCAAACGCCGCGCTGCTGAATCTCCACCAGACAGCGCAAATCCGGATCAGCGCCAGCTGCCCGAACTACCTGAGGGCTATCGGCCAAGCGATTCCGAGCCGTTCATGAACGAACGCCAGCTCGCCTATTTTCGGAACAAACTCTACCACTGGCGCGAGGAAATCATTCGCCAAACCCGGGAAACCATTGAGGGTTTGAACGCGGATACGTCCCAGCACGCGGACCTGACAGACCGGGCAAGTTCGGAAACCGACCGTGCGCTTGAGCTGCGTGCGCGGGACCGCCAGCGTAAGCTCGTTTCCAAGATCAATGCCGCGCTCAAGCGAATTGATGACGGAAGTTACGGGTATTGTGAGGAAACCGGCGACCCGATTAGCCTTCGACGACTTGAGGCGCGTCCGATCGCTACGCTTTCGATCGAGGCGCAGGAACGCCATGAACGGCGGGAAAAAGTCTACCGAGACGATTAATTCCATTATTAAGTATAATACACATTTCGCGCGCAGTTCTTTGGCTGTTGCTTTGTGTCAAAAAGAGAATATCTGTGCCAATAGCGCAGATTTCTAGGTGCTTTAAGACATCCCGCTGATGCCGGTTTGGCGAACATGCTATCGGGGTGATTTGGCCCGTGCCGGATCAAACTCGGTCACGCGCGACGGGGGTTGATCGCCAGTCGGTTCGGCTGGGGCTGAGGCCGGCGCACCGCCGGCAGCGCTTTTGATCAGTTCTGCCGCGCGACGCTCTAACGTTGCCCGTGTCATCGCAGATCGGATGCCATCGAGATCGCGCAAGTGAATGTCTTGCTGCGGGAACGGAATCTCGATGTCTGCATCGCGAAAGGCTTTAACAACGCCGAGCAGGATCTCCGTCTTGGCCGAGAGCATGCTGTTCACGTTCGGGATGTAGGCGCGAACGGTGAAATCCAGCGAACTCGCGCCTAAGCCTTCAAAAGCAATAAACGGTGCAGGATGTTGGAGCACCGACGGGCAGTTTTCGGCAACCTCTCTCAGGATCGCAATCACTTGATCGGGATTGGCGTCGTACGATGCGCCAACCGGCACGACCACACGACCAAGCGTGTTGCGATGCGTCCAGTTCTGTACTGTGCCGCTGATGAGTTCGGAATTCGGAAGAATAAGGCTGGCGCGGTCGAACGTCTCGATTTCAGTTGATCGCACGCTGATGCGGCGCACGTGGCCTTGGTGATCACCAACAACGATCCAGTCGCCGACCTTGATCGGGCGCTCAACCAGCAGGATCAACCCCGATACGAAATTGTTGACAATGGACTGGAGGCCAAAGCCGATCCCGACCGACAGCGCACCCGCGATGATTGCGATGTTAGTCACGTCGAGCCCGGCGTATGAAATCGCCGCGAGAACAGCCAGCGCAACGCCGGCATAGCCCATAAACTGGTGGATCGAATGCGCGAGGCCGGGATCCACGCGCTGCGGCGCAAGCCAGGATGTCTTCATCCACCGCTGGATCAGGCGTGTCGCGAGGATCAAGCCGACGAAAATTGCAACCGCAAGTAGAATGCGGGCCGGCGAGATATGAATCTGGCCGACTTCAAACCCAAAGATGAGCGTCCGCGTCCATCCGGCAATGTCGGCGGACGAAAACCCCCACGACAGCAACAGGATTGGCACGGCGATCAGGAACATGAGGCCGTTGAGAATCCACGCCAATGGCCGGGCAACACGCGGGCCGCGAACGGCGTCAAGCCAGCTGGCGGATGCGGAGGCTGACGCAGCTGCGACATCTGGCTCGTCGTCGAAAGACGTGACGGCCGCGATGGCGCGATGGATGAGGAATACCGCTAAGCCGCCGGTTGCAAGCAGCATCACCTGGCTCATGACGAAGCGGCCAAGCGCCAGGTAGCCCAGCATGGATGCGACCACCACGCCAATTGCTGTCGCGTAGGTGGGGATCTTCAGCCAGCTCAAGATGCGTCCGAGTAGGCGGCCGCCTTCTGTGGCTTCTGCGCGTTCGACAGGCGTGTTGATCAACACAACCAGAAGTGTGGCAAACGCCAGATTGATCAACAGTGCGGATGTGATCACGACCGAGTCCGGAAGGCTGAGAGCCTGGCCGCTTGCAACAACGACATGATCGATGCCCCAGACCAGCGTGAGGAGATGCACAATCAGGCTGATGCGGGCGGCACTGACGCTGTCGACACCGACAAGCCGCATGCGCGGTTGCGCCGGGAGAAGAACAGCACGCGCAAGTGCGGCAACGACGACGTAGGTCGCGAACACCGTCAACAGCGCCGCCAAAATTGGTGTGATTTGCCAGTTCGTGAGATCTAGCGCGACGATACAAACGGTCAGGAAGACACCGGCTATCAAGCGCGGTGCGGCAAATGCAGGCGCGATAAAGGCCGCGATTTTCGTGCGTCGCAGGAAACTCAGCGGCTCGTCGTCATCTGATGTGCCAAGGCTCTCGAAGCGACGTTGCACCCAGGCGTCGCGGACATGCACAAGCGCACCGTACAGCACACCGGTGAGCACGATCAGCAAGAGTACAATGAGACCCGACGCAGCCAATTGGCCGAACCAGGTGCCGATAACGGTTTGAAACTGCCGAAGTGCCGTTCGCCCTTCATTGGAGACTGCGCGACCGATGGCCGGCACCAGCGGCTCTGACGCGCGGCTCAGGAGATTTCGGGTCACAAGCGCGCGGCGGCGTCCTTGAACCCGCGCCAACAGCTGTGCCGCGCGCTCGTCCGTGAGTTGGAGGCGTTTTGTTGCACCTTCGATGTCGGTCAAGGCTGTGTTGAGTTTTGCCCGTTCGGCCTTGATCTCGTCGCTCTCGGCCCGCTCTCCGTCCTTCGGCGGTGGACCCAAACGCGAAATCTGCGCGTCAATGCGGGGCCCGATCGGCGCGAGGTTGCCGAGTACGATTGAGATATCCGCCCGTAACGCTTCGATGTCAGCTTGTGTCGCCGTAAGCCCGAGCGGGTCGTTGACCAGGCGTTCTGCCGCATGGGTCAGACGTTGCAATTGGAGCGGCAGGCGCTGGACGTCGCGAGCCAGTTCGTCCGACATCCGGATCGTGGCGGCCGATGCAGGCTGATTTGGCGCGGATGACGGCGGCTCAGATGTCGCTTGCGCAGGCGTATTGAAAGGCTGGGCATCAGCAGCGCCCACGTTCACGGCGTGGCTGACTGCGCAAAGCGTCAGGACCAGACCGACAATCGTGATCACTCTCAAGCGCGTCCAGTTCATTGCGATGTTCCCTGCTGACACACGCGGTCGATGCCCTCATTTGATCCGAGAACGAAGCTGCAACAAGCGGTTATGGTCACGCAAGCACGGCCAGACAAGCCAATGCGACGCGCCTCCGCACGCGCTCGGCGCTCTGAACTCCACGTTTCAACAACGCTGCAACCGCTGTGCCGGTTCCTACGGCCTGCCTCTCACAGGACGTTTACGCGAACGCGGCACGACGCAGGTCACCGTTACTCTCCGACCGCTTGCGGCCGGTGCAGTGCGGAATGAACAACACGGGGCGCCTTGGCGTCTGAGCCGCGACCGAGCCGCTCTCCACCGTGTTCGATCCCGCTTTCCACAACAATGTCAATTGGCCCGCCGATCATGATGAGATGCTCGACACCGTCTCGTCGCACAATCATCAGCTTGCGGCGTCCGTCCAGGTTCGTTTCCTCAACAAGCCCCAATCGCTTCGCCGGTTTGTCGTGAAACAGTCCACTTCCGAACGCGACCCCGGTGCCGCCCGTACGCACGTAACCGCGAACCAGCATGCCTGCGACGGCAATCAAGCCGACGATAAATACGAAGAAGAAGAGCCAGGACAGAATATCCATCATTGCACATCCCCGGTGCCCGAATAGGCTGTGGCAGTGTTAAGAGTGTTCGTTTCTAGAAGTGCGGCCACACGGTCAAGTGCCGTCGCGCACCTGCCCCCAAAACCCTGTGTTCTGTGACCCTGCGCCCCGCCCGTGCACGTCACGTTTGGCGAATCGTATTCGACATCAGAATCTGGCACGCTCAAGAATGACGCTCGGATTCCGGGAAAATTAACGAAGGTGTCTCAAGTGTTGTCACATGCTCCACCGTATTGGAGCAAAAGCTTGAGCGTGAACTATGGGCCCCGAGCTCACCGGAAAGTTGGTATGCCGCGTATCAAAAGTGTCGTCCCGACAGTACAAGTCACTGTTGACCAAGAGAATCGGCTAGCGTCTCTCGCCATGAGCGATGCGCAAATACTCGGAGCCAATAGGCGTGCACACCAACCTGGCAATCTGCCGAAAGGCGGCTGGGTCATGGCGGCCGTCGGTGTGCTCATTTGCGGAACGGCCGTTCTCGCCTTTCTCACATCGTCTTCGGCGGCGCCGGGTGTGCTGACACTCCTCGGCGTATTTGCCGCGCTGGGCATCTTTTTTGTGTTCGGCCTGCTCGCGGGGCATATCCGCCTTACGGCACGGACCGAGAGCGACGACGTCATCGCGGCTGCGGTCGACAACGTGGACAACGCCTTAGTCGTAACGGCGCGTGACGGCACCGTGGTTTTCGCGAATTCGGCCGCGGAAGCCACATTCCGGTGGTCACCGAATGTCCAGTCCATGGCGCTTGAGCGCGTGTTTGCCGGCAGCACGGCCGGCAACGAGGCCTACTTCAGATTGATGCGCGCGCTCGACCGTGGCGCAACGCGTCGCGAGGTCGTCTCGCTTTCCGACCTACCAATCCGACGCGGAGAAACCATTCTGCGTGTGACCGTGCGGCCGTTGGACGCGAGATACGCGGCGACTGCGCTGGATGGCGGCGGCGTGTGGACGATCGAGGACCTTACGCAGGATCGCTTGCGTGAACGCCACGTCCGCGAACAACTCGAGAAACGGCTCGCGGTGTTTCAGTCCCTACCGGCTGGCCTGCTGGTTGCGGAGGCCTCGGGGCGCATCGTGTACGCCAATCCGCAGCTTTGTTCGTGGCTTGGACTGGACTGGGATCCGCGCACGCGCGAATTGAACCTGTCAGACTTGGTCACCACCGACGGAGTTGAGCTTCTCACAGGTATCGCTGCGGCATCTGACGAGATCGACACGGCACCGACAATCGATCTGGACTTGATCCGAGATGACGGAACGATCTGGCCGGCGACATTGCTGGTGCAGCCGGCTGGCCCCGCTTACGGCGCTATAACAGCCCTCGTTCTAGATCGAGATACCCGCATTGCTGAGCGATCGTCAGTCGATGAGCCACTGGCGACGGAGAGCTTTGCTCAGTTTTTCCGGTCGGCACCGTTCGGGATCGGAGTCATCTCGGCGGACCGCATGGTCCACAGTTCCAACGCTGCGTTTTCGCGACTGCTCTTCGATCCGGCAACGAATCGCAATCGCGATGCTCTCACGGTCCTAGGCCGCGGCCTCGACCAGAGCGCGCGTGATGCGGTCTCACAAGCCCTAGAAGACGCCTTGCAAGGCAAAGCAAACATCGCGCCGATGGAAGTGTCGATTGGCGAGGATGCGCTGAATACGCGTCGGCTGTTTTTCGCGCCGTTGTCTCGGAGTTCGCAAGCCGTGGTCTACGTGCTTGACGCGACCGAGCAAAAGGCGCTGGAGATGAAGTTTGCGCAAAGCCAGAAAATGGAGGTTGTCGGCAATCTTGCAGGTGGGATTGCGCATGACTTCAATAACGTGATGACAGCGATTATCGGCTTTGCCGACTTGCTGTTGGGCACGCACCGGCCGGGCGACCCGGCCTACCAGAACATCAAGGAAATCCGCTCAAGCGCGGACCGCGCTTCCGATCTGGTGCACAACCTGCTTGCCTTCTCGCGCCAACAACAGTTGCAACCCCAGGTGCTGCAGTTGCAGGAGCTGGTCACGGATGTCTCCGTGATGGTCAAACGCGCACTTGGCGAGCACATCGAACTCAAGATCCACTCCGGCCGTGACCTGTGGTTTGTGAAGGCAGACCGGGGCGAACTAACGCGGGTGATTATGAACCTTGCCGTCAACGCCCGCGATGCGATGGCAGATGGCGGCACGTTGACGATCCGGACCAAAAACGTGTCCGAGCGTGAGTCGCGGCGTCTGGCGAAGCAGGGCATGACGCAAGGTCCTTACGTCCTGATCGAGGTCGAGGATACCGGCGTTGGCATGTCGTCGGATGTGCTCGACAAAGTGTTCGAGCCGTTCTTCACAACCAAGGCGGTTGGCAAAGGAACCGGTCTTGGCCTGTCGACCGTCTATGGCATCGTCAAGCAAACCGGCGGCTTCGTGTATCCGGAGAGCACGCCGGGTGAGGGGACGGTTTTCCGTATCTATCTGCCGCGCGTTGAAGCCGACACCCGTGATGTCGATACCGATACGGCGCAGGAGCGCCCTCAAGGCGACCTGACCGGGACCGGCCGGGTGCTTGTCGTGGAAGACGAAGACGCTGTGCGGCGTTTCGCCGTCGAGGCGCTCAAGCGCCAGGGCTACGACGTCGCATCCGCTTGCGACGGCGTGGAAGCGCTCGAGATTCTTGAGGACAATGGCTACGCGGTCGATCTGATCGTCAGCGATGTGAAAATGCCGGAACTTGACGGGCCGGCCCTATTGGATCGGGTGCGCAAAGTGCGGCCTGAATTGAAGTTTGTATTTGTCTCCGGCTACGCAGATGATGGCTTCTCATCGTCACTCGAATCGGACCCTCACAGCACGTTCCTGCCAAAACCATATTCGCTGGCGAAGATCGCTGCGACGGTGAAAGAGCGGTTCGGGGGGTAGCGTGTTACGACGACGTGGCCACTGTTCGTTGCGTCGTCGCGTTGCGTTGGGTTTCGTTGTCTCAAGAGCACGCGCGACTCGTGCGGTAAGTCGCGTTGATGTGCATAGCTTGAAGTATCGTACACAACTTGAAGTATAGAGTGTATACGGATATTAAGGCAGCTGCGGCGGCATACGTTTGAGGTTTGTCTTCGAGAACAAATGGTGTACATTTGAGGTGGGATTGTGATTCACCTCGAATGATGAGGACAGACGGAGGCGCAAATGACGACACCACAGCTGCGTGTGATCGAGGGGAACAAGGTGGATAAGCAGAAAGCTCTTGAGGCTGCGCTTGCCCAGATCGAGAAAGCCCACGGCAAGGGCTCGATCATGAAGCTTGGCGCCAATGATCATTCGATCGACGTCGAGGCGATCCCAACTGGGTCGCTGGGGCTCGACATCGCACTTGGAATCGGCGGCCTGCCGAAAGGGCGGATTATCGAGATTTACGGGCCGGAATCGTCCGGTAAGACGACGCTTGCGCTTCATGTTGTTGCGGAGGCTCAGAAACGTGGCGGCATTTGCGGGTTCGTCGATGCCGAGCATGCGTTGGATCCGGTCTACGCGCGCAAGCTTGGGGTGCAGGTCGAAGACCTTTTGATTTCGCAACCCGACACGGGTGAGCAGGCCCTGGAAATTGCAGACACGTTGGTGCGCTCCGGCGCAGTCGACGTATTGGTGGTCGATTCGGTTGCCGCCCTGACGCCGAAGGCTGAACTCGACGGTGAAATGGGCGACAGCCTGCCAGGATTGCAGGCGCGACTGATGAGCCAGGCTTTGCGGAAACTGACCGCGTCGATTTCGAAGTCCGGCTGCATGGTCATTTTCATCAACCAGATTCGCCTGAAGATCGGTGTGATGTTCGGCAATCCGGAAACGACGACGGGCGGCAATGCGCTGAAGTTCTATTCGTCTGTTCGTCTCGACATTCGCCGGATCGGGCAAATTAAGGATCGCGACGAGCCTGTCGGCAACCAGACGCGCGTCAAAGTCGTCAAGAACAAGGTGGCGCCGCCGTTCAAGCAGGTCGAGTTCGACATCATGTACGGCGAGGGCATCTCGAAAGTCGGCGAAATTGTCGATCTGGGTGTCAAAGCTGGTGTGGTCGACAAGTCGGGCGCCTGGTTCGCGTATGACGGGAATAAGATTGGCCAGGGTCGTGAAAATGCGAAGTCTTTCCTGCGCGAAAATCCGTCGATTGCGCGCAAGATTGAGCAGTCGGTTCGTCAGAAATCCGGGTTGATCGAGGAAGGCATGCTTGGTGAGCCGGAACCCGATGACGACGTTACGATCGATGAAGACGGCGTTATCGTTGAAGAGCGGCCACCGCGGAAAAAGGCATAGCGGCACGATCGTCCGCTGTTTTGCATTACTGGCCCATGCGCGCAGCCTTACGTGATGCAGCCTTAAGCGAGCAACCTTAAGTGACATGCCGGCGCGGCCGTCCATCTCCGTGATTTTATGGGCGCGCCGAATGTGTACAGAGCTGTTTCTCGGAGTTTCAGAAAGGCGACGCGTTCCGATTGCAAATCATCCGATTGCAAGCCGCCCGTGACGTTGTCATAGCACAGCGAGCGCACGCCTACTCAGTGGGCGTGCGTTTGCTCATCTAGACAGGTCGCGGGCGCAGCCCTAAAACGCCCCATTCCCGTATGCATCCGCAGCGGACGGGAGGAGCAGCAAGATCATTGAGCGTGACCAGATATGACCGGCGTCAACGAAATACGTAAGACGTTTTTGAGCTATTTTGAGAAGCATGGTCACGAGATCGTTGCGTCGTCACCGCTTGTCCCACGCAACGATCCGACGTTGATGTTTACGAACGCCGGAATGGTGCAGTTCAAGAACGTCTTCACCGGGCAGGAGCATCGTCCGTATCAGCGGGCCGTCACATCGCAGAAATGCGTGCGCGCGGGCGGCAAACACAACGATCTCGACAACGTCGGCTATACGGCGCGCCACCATACGTTCTTCGAGATGCTCGGGAACTTTTCGTTCGGCGACTACTTTAAGGATGTCGCTATCGAGTTGGCCTGGAACCTGGTGACCAAGGAACTCGGTCTCGATGCCTCGCGGCTGCTCGTCACGGTCTATCACGAAGACGATCAAGCCTTTGATCTGTGGAAGAAAATCGCAGGCCTCCCCGAAGATCGCATCATCAGGATTGCGACCTCCGACAACTTCTGGGCCATGGGCGAGACAGGTCCATGCGGCCCATGTTCGGAGATCTTTTTTGACCACGGAGACCATATTCCCGGTGGGCCGCCAGGCTCGCCTGATGAGGATGGTGACCGGTTCATCGAGATCTGGAACCTGGTTTTCATGCAGTTCGAGCAGATCACGGCGGACGAGCGGGTCTCACTGCCGAAACCATCAATCGATACCGGCATGGGGCTTGAGCGGATTGCCGCGGTTCTGCAGGGCACGCACGATAACTACGAAACGGACCTGTTTGGCGCGCTGATCGGGTCAATCAGAAACTATGCGCCGAAGCTGTCGCAACGCCAGATCGATCAAGGTGTCGGACAGGCTGGGCATATCGGCCGCGAAGGAGACGCGCCAACGGCACCGGAAAAGGTCATCTCAGATCATCTGCGCTCTTCGACGTTCCTGATCGCAGACGGCGTTCTGCCGTCGAACGAAGGGCGTGGCTACGTATTGCGTCGGATCATGCGCCGGGCCATGCGGTACGCGCATCAGCTCGGGTTTGAAGAACCGTTGATGTACCGCCTCGTTCCCACACTCGTGCGTGAGATGGGCGATGCATTTCCGGAGCTAAAGCGTGCGCAAGCCCTGATCGAGGAAACGCTCAAGCTTGAGGAAACGCGGTTCAAGAAGACCGTGCAGCGCGGGCTCGACCTTCTGGAAGGCGAGACGGAGAACCTGTCCAAAGGCGATACATTCAGCGGCGCGACGGCGTTCAAACTCTACGATACCTACGGGTTCCCGTTGGATCTCACTCAGGACGTGCTGCGTCGCCGCGAGATTGACGTTGACGTTGCCGGCTTTGAAGCCGCGATGGAGACCCAGCGCGAGGAGGCCCGCAAGGCTTGGCGTGGGTCCGGGGAAGCGGCCACGGAAACGGTGTGGTTTGAGCTGCGCGAGGCCGTCGGCCCGACAGAATTTCTTGGCTACGAAACGGAAGATGCCGAGGGCGTCGTCCAGGCCATTATCTGCGACGGTGCGCAGGTCGAAGCGGTGGACGCAGGCAGCAAAGCTGCGATCGTTATCAACCAAACACCGTTCTACGGAGAGAGCGGCGGTCAGGTCGGCGACCACGGTATCATTGTGGGCGACAGGTTCCGTTTTGAAGTCAACGATACGCAGAAAAAACTCGGAGACGTCTTCGTCCACTTTGGAACGCTCGTAGAGGGCAAGTTGTCGGTGGGCGACCCCGTACGTCTCGAAGTCGATTATGAGCGCCGCACGGCAATCCGGGCCAATCACTCCGCAACGCACTTGATCCATGAGGCGTTGCGGCAAGTGCTCGGCGATCACGTCGCACAGAAAGGGTCGTTGGTCTCGCCGGAGCGCCTACGCTTCGATTTCTCACATCCAAAGCCGATTGGTCCCGATGAGCTGGAGGCGATCGAAAAACGGGCGAACGCCGTGATCGACCAGAATAGCGAGGTTGTCACGCGGCTTATGGCCATTGAAGACGCAATGGAGACCGGAGCCATGGCGTTGTTCGGCGAGAAGTACGGTGACGAAGTGCGTGTCGTCGCGATGGGCGACCCGGATACGGGCATCAACCCGAATCGGCCGTGGTCGATCGAACTCTGCGGCGGCACGCACGTGCAGCGGACCGGCGATATCGGCCTCGTCCACATCGTCGCTGAAACAGCGTCTGCGGCCGGCGTGCGCCGGATCGAGGCGCTGGCGTCTCAAGCCGCGCGCGACTACTTGGCCGAACAGGATTTGCGCATCCGTGAGTTGGCCGGCGTTCTCCGGACAAAGTCGGAAGATGTCGTGCCGCGGGTGGCCGCGCTTTTGGACGAGCGCCGCCAGCTTGAGCGCCAGCTCTCCGAGGTCAAAAAGCAGCTCGCGTTGGCGGGCGGCGGCGGTGCCGAGAGCGGTGCCGGCGCCGGCGCATCAATCTCGGAAATCAAGGGCGTGAAGCTCCTTGCCCGGACGGTTCAAGGTCTCAACCCGAAAGACCTGCGCGGCTTGGTTGATGACGGCAAAACGCAAGTTGGCTCGGGCATCGTGGCCGTTGTCGGCGTGACGGAGGACGGAAAAGCCGGCCTGGCCGTCGGCGTGACCAAAGATCTTGTGGACACCTACAGCGCTGTAGATCTGGTTCGTGCCGGTTCAGAAGCTCTTGGCGGCAAGGGCGGGGGCGGTCGTCCTGACATGGCCCAGGCCGGCGGACCTGACGGCAGCAAGGCCGACGACGCGATCGCCGCGATTTCGGCGGCGTTGTCAAAGTGATGGCCAGATAGATCATCTGCCTGGGCCGGATCACTGCGGTGGCGTGGGGTGCGCGAATGGTTCCCAACGTCCCGCCCATTTGCCGTCCTGTCTACTTCGCAAAGGTATGTCTACTTCGCAAAGGCGAAGTTGGCAGACCGGCTGACGCTTAACACCGGTCTGCCGATTGCAGTGCCGCTACTTTTTCTTCATGTCGTGGCCATGATGACCGGCGTGATGGCCCGGTTCCTGAGCGCCGATCTTGGCAGCCTCGAACGAGACGGTCACGGCTCCCGCGTTTTCAAAAACCAGGCGCGCCGAAACCGTATCACCCTTTGCAATCTGTCCCTTGAGCGCCATGAACATGATGTGGTTGCCGCCCGGCTTCAGTTCTTCTTCGGCGCCGGGGGCAATCGTGATGCCGTTTGGCAGGGCGCGCATTTTCATGACGCCGTCGATCATTTTCATTTCGTGGATCTCGACAACGCCGGCGATCTCGGACGTGGCGGAGACGAGCCGGTCCGCCTCGGACCCGGTGTTCTTGATGCGCATGTAGCCCGCAGCCACCTTTGAGCCGGGCGGTGTTGCGCGCGTCCATGGCTGCGACAGGACGAGCGCACCATGTTTGATGTCGTTGGCAAGCGTGACGGACATCGGTGCGGCAATCGCCAGCAAGCCGAGCAAAAGGGTCGAGAGAGATCTCATGGACGTCTCCAATCGATGAGGCGCGCGCTCACGCATCACGTATGTGCAGTGAGGGCGGCGCGACTGTTTCAAGACTGAGGGTTAAACACGGTCAGTTTCAGCCACGTGCGGGCGGGCCGCGCGGCCATGCGCAACCAAGATAGTGCCGTGCCACAAGCTGGCTTTGGGATGTTGCGTGCAGCCGTTGGCCGGCAACGCTGGGCGCGGCGATCGCAACTGCGTTGGATGCTGGAAGCCCGGGTGCGACGGATAGTAAGCACGCATCGCAAATCGCAGTATCGAAATGCGGGGTGTCAGAGGCTGCGTTTCCGCCAATACAAAGGACGGGCAGAGTACCGTCCGGAAGCGCGTAGGTTGACAGGTCGACCGGCGGAGATGCGTTTGCGGCCGAGCGATGAAGCCACGGGGCGACAAGCGTGGCCAACGCGTAAAGCGCAACAAACCACGCGACACCAGTGCGCCGCCGGATCACCTTCCCTGTCATTCGGAAACACTACGGCGCGCTGTGATCGGGAGCCATGCGGTCGATCAGCGCTCTGTCGCAAACGGCGTGACACAATTCGGCATTTGGCCAGCAACGGCCTGGCGCAAATAGATACAGGCGGCCGAAGCCGCCTGTTCCATGTCGAAAACCGGATTGCGGTCTAGGCGGAGTAGTACAGATCGAACTCGACTGGGTGCGGCGTTTGCTCGAAACGCTCGACCTCTTCCATCTTCAACTCGATGTATGCGTCGATCATGTCGTCTGTGAAGACGCCGCCCATTTTCAGGAACGCCCGATCCTTGTCGGCATGATCCAACGCTTCGCGCAGCGATGCCGAAACGGTTGGGATTTCAGCAAGTTCTGCCGGCGGCAGATCATACAGGTTCTTGTCCATGGCCGGGCCTGGATCGATCCGGTTTTGAATGCCGTCGAGGCCGGCCATCAGCATGGCCGCGAAGCCGAGATACGGGTTCGCAGTCGGATCCGGGAAGCGAACTTCAACGCGCTTCGCTTTCGGGCTGTTGGTGAACGGAATCCGGCACGATGCGGAGCGGTTACGCGACGAATATGCGAGCAGAACCGGCGCCTCGTAACCCGGAACCAAGCGCTTGTACGAGTTTGTCGAGGCGTTCGTGAACGCGTTGATCGCCTTGGCATGCTTCAGGATGCCGCCGATGTAGTGCAGGCACGTTTCAGACAGATCCGCGTATTGGTTGCCGGCAAACAGCGGCTCGCCGGTTCTCCAGATCGACTGGTGGCAGTGCATGCCGGAACCGTTGTCGCCAAAGACCGGCTTCGGCATGAACGTTGCGGTCTTGCCGTAGGCCTGAGCGACGTTGTGGATCGCATACTTATAGATTTGCAGATGGTCCGCCATGACCGTCAGCGTTTGGAACTTGATGCCAAGCTCGTGCTGCGCGGAACCGACCTCGTGGTGGTGCTTTTCGACGGAAACGCCCATTTCGGCCATCACGGCCAGCATTTCTGAGCGAATGTCTTGTCCACTGTCGATCGGCGGCACCGGGAAGTAGCCACCTTTCATCCGCGGGCGGTGCCCGAGGTTGCCCATCTCCATTTCCGTATTGGAGTTTGCGGGCAGCTCAGCGGAATCGACGCGGAAGGCCGTGTGGTAAGGATCAGCGCAGAAGCGGACATCATCGAACAGGAAGAACTCGGCTTCCGGGCCGAAGAAGATCGTATCGCCGATTCCGGTCGACTTGACGTAGGCTTCCGCGCGTTTTGCAATGGAACGCGGGTCGCGCTCATAGGGCTCGCCCGTAGATGGTTCGATGACATCGCAGAAAATCGCCATCGTGGTCTGGGCGAAGAATGGATCAATGTGCGCGGATGACGGATCCATGATCAACATCATGTCCGAGGCTTCGATGCCTTTCCAGCCGGCGATCGATGAGCCGTCGAATGCGTAGCCGTCCGCGAATACTCCCTCATCGATGCATGACGCTTCCGCCGTCACGTGTTGCATTTTCCCGCGCGTATCTGTGAAGCGCAGATCGACGAACTTTACGTCCTTTTCCTTAATCGCATTGAGGACGTCCGCAGGTGTAGTCATCGTCTCTCCTCTTGGATGAACCGTTCCGGTGAGTTGGAAGCAGGTTTGATAGAGCTGGTGCCGAACGATGTCCGGCGGGTTATCGGTTCATATGGCTTCGTTGCCGGTCTCACCGGTACGGATGCGAACGGCTTGCTCGACGTCGCTGACGAAAATCTTGCCATCGCCAATGCGCCCGGTCCGGGCAGCCGTCTGAATGGCCTCAACGGCCTTGTCAAGCATCTCCTCAGCGAGGATCAGCTCCAGCTTAACTTTCGGAAGGAAATCCACCACGTACTCTGCGCCACGATAGAGCTCCGTGTGGCCCTTCTGGCGCCCGAAGCCCTTGGCTTCGATCACTGTAATGCCCTGAAGGCCAATGTCCTGAAGTGCCTCCTTCACCTCGTCGAGTTTGAACGGTTTGATGATCGCCTCAATCTTCTTCATAGGTTCTGATCCTGGCCCAATTCTGATCACCGTCGCCCGGCCACCCCAAGCACGCTGCGTGCCAGTTGCGTGCTGAAAGATTTCATTAATAAAGTCAGAGCGTTACAGCTTCATCGCCCAGAAAGGCAGCACGACGAGAGCCTTAATATGCCCAATAAACTGGCGATTTGCCCGAAAATTCTACAACTTGCTCCTGCGCTGGCAGTTGGATTGCGGCCGACTTGGGCTTCAGTGCACCGCCAATGCCTGACGACTTTGCAACGCGACGGGTCTACAATACGGTATGCCGGCTGATTTCGAACTGCTCACGACGGAAGAAATGGCCAAGGCTGATCGCCTTGCCGTGGCCGCTGGTGTTCCGAGCCTCACGTTGATGGAGAATGCCGGCCGCGCAATTGCCGATGAGGCGATGCGCATGGTGAGCCCAGGCCGTCGGGTCCCAGGCCGTCGAATCCAAGTGCTTTGCGGTCCGGGGAACAATGGCGGTGACGGTTTCGTTGCGGCGCGACTCTTGAAGGCGCGGGGGTTTGATGTTGCTGTCAGCCTCTATGGTCATCGGGATCGGCTGAGAGGCGATGCGGCCGCCATGGCGGCGCGTTGGGACGGTCCAATTCGACCGCTAATCCAACAGGCGCCACGACCGTCTCACAGCGGCAGCATTCCGGCGGGTTCTGTCGATGTGCCGACGGTTGGGCCCAACGATGGCCTAGTTATCGACGCTTTGTTCGGCGCCGGGTTGCGGGGAGACGATCCCGACGGGGAACTGCGGCGTTTGTTTCTCGCGTTATCGGCCATCCCCGACGAGATTCCGGTCTTGGCCGTTGATGTGCCGAGCGGCATTGACGGTTCCACGGGGCGCAGCCTGGCAACGGGCACTGGTTCACCCGGCGAATGCCTGTGGGCTAACCGCACCGTGACCTTCTTTCGGCGCAAGCCGGGCCACCTGCTGTTTCCAGGTGCGGATGCCTGCGGAGACGTGTTGTGTGTCGACGTCGGTATCCCGCCCGGCGTGTTGCAGGACATCGACCCTCAGGCCTTCGCTAACGATCCGGAACTCTGGCGCGATCTGTTTCCGCAGCCCTCACGGCGGGCACACAAATATAACCGCGGCAGCGTGCTGGTTGTGTCCGGCGGGCTGGAAATGTCGGGCGCGGCCCGCTTGGTCGCGCGCGGCGCCCTGCGCGTCGGCGCCGGATTGGTCACGGTTGCCGCACCGCCATCGTCAGTTCAGGCGCATGCGGCGCAACTTAACGCGGTGATTTTACGACAGGGGCAGACACCGGACGCGCTGCAGAAGCTGCTCGCCGACGGCCGCCTCAATGCCGTGATCATCGGTCCGGGACTTGGACGCGGTGATGATGTTCTCGCGCAAATTACCACAGTTCTGGCCTCTGATGCGGCTGTAGTCTGCGACGCCGACGCCTTGACCGCGATCGGACAGGCGCAAGACGAGATATTCGCGCTCATCAAAGCCAAGCCGGATCGGCCGGTCGTGTTCACGCCGCATGACGGGGAATTCGGCCGTGTGTTCGATGGTGGGACGGGCTCAAAGCTCGAGCGAGCACGTGCGGCAGCTGCGATGAGCGGAGCCATTATTATGCTCAAGGGGCCGGATACCGTCGTGGCCGCGCCGGATGGTCGCGCAGCCATTAACGCAAATGCGCCGCCATACTTGGCGACAGCGGGATCCGGAGATGTTCTGGCTGGTATCTTGGGCGGGCTGATCGCGCAGGGTATGCCGGCTTGGCAGGCGGCCGCAGCCGGTGTCTGGCTCCACGGCGACTGCGCCGGTCGCTTCGGGCCGGGGCTGATCTCGGAGGATTTGCCTGAGCAACTGCCAATCGCGTTGCGGGCTCTGTTGCGTCCTCAAGACGCGCCCTGAAGACAAATCGCGACGCGCGGCCAATCGGCAACGCCAATCCGCGAGATGCACATGGTCGCGCTTGATTTACGGGGCCGCCGCATCGCTAACTAGGCCTGCATCCCCGCATCGTCGTTTTATTCGAAACAGCATCGCTATGGCCAAAGACAAACAGAAATTCAAAGCTCGGAAGTCCAAGAGCAAAGCAAAACAGGGCGCGGAGACATCGGGCAAGGCCAGGCGCGAACCTGTCCAGGGCAACGCCATGCGCATTGCCGTGATTCCGGGCGATGGGATCGGAAACGAAGTTGTGCCGGAGGGCTTGCGCGTGCTTGAGGCCGCAGCCAAGCGGTTCGATTTGGGGTTTGAGTTCGAAGATTACGACTGGAGCTGCGAGCGCTTTCAAAAGACCGGACAGATGATGCCCGATGACGGTCTCGATCAGCTCCGCGATAGCGACGGGATATTCCTCGGCGCAGTCGGATATCCCGGTGTTCCGGACCACGTCTCGCTGTGGGGACTGCTGATCCCGATCCGTCGTCAGTTTCAGCAGTACGTCAATCTGCGCCCGGTTCGTCTGTTTGACGGGTTGAAGTCGCCGTTGGCCGGGCGCAAGCCTGGGGACATCGATTATTTCATCGTCCGCGAGAACAACGAAGGCGAGTATTCGTCCGTCGGCGGTCGCATGTTCGAGGGCACGGACAACGAATTCGCAGTCCAAGAGGCCGTTTTCTCGCGCCGGGGCTGCGATCGGATTATGCGCTACGCGTTTGAATTGGCGAGCACGCGCAAACGCAAAGCTGTCACATCAGCTACCAAATCGAACGGAATCTCGATCTCGATGCCCTATTGGGACGAGCGGTTCGAAGCGATGTCGGCTGAGTATCCGAAAATCGAAACGGCGCAGTTCCACATTGATATCCTAACGGCACAACTGGTCCGTAATCCGGATTGGTTCGACGTGATCGTCGCCTCGAATCTGTTCGGCGACATTCTCTCGGACCTGGGCCCGGCAACAACCGGAACAATTGCCATAGCACCAGGGGCAAACATCAATCCGGAGCGGGAGTTTCCGTCGATGTTCGAGCCGGTCCACGGCTCAGCTCCCGACATCGCAGGGCAGGGCATTGCCAATCCAATCGGCCAGATCTGGTCTGCCGCGATGATGCTCGATCATCTCGGCCACGCTGAAGCCGGCGACGCGATTGTCGCGGCGATCGAAACCGTCATCGCCGAGAAGATCGCAATGACGCCAGATATGGGTGGCAAAGCCAGAACAACGGATCTTGGCAAAGCAATTGCCGACATCGTTGCGGCTTGATGCATGTTGCTTAGGCGCGCGATGCACTTTAGACGCGAGCATATTGCTTCGATTTAAGCCAAGCGATTAGGCAGGCAGGAGGGCGCGACGATGACGGTACGTTCAATGCGTCTTTCCAGATCCTTGGCCAAAACTTGGACCAAGACCTTGGTTCAAACGATCTTCTGCGTTTGGCTGGCCTCGGTTCTGATCGTCGCAGGCCCATACGCGGCCGGCGCGCAATCCCTGTCGCGAGATGAGATTCTGCGTCAGGCGGCTGAGGCGCGCGCAAAAGGAGAGTTGCAGAAGGCCGTCCGCCTGCTGAGTCAGGTTCTTTCAGAAGCCGGTATGGCCAATGACCGGCGCGCCATCATTCTGAACGATCGGGCGATGGTCTATGCGCGGCTTCAGGCGTACGACAAGGCCTTTGAGGATTTTAATGCCTCAGCCGGCCTGTTTCCCGAGAACCCGGCGCTTTATAACAATCGCGGTGCTGTCCTCACGGCGCTCGGGCTTCATGCTGAGGCATTGAAAGACCTCGACCGGGCGGTCAAGCTCGCGCCTGGATACGGCACGGCCTATGCGAACCGGGCTCTGGCCGAAATCGCGACAGGACGTCTCGGCAGTGCGCTGCTGGATTTTCGCCAGGCCGTGCGTCTGATCGATGATAAATCACAGCCGTTGGTGCGGCGCGCGCGCGTCTTCCTCGAGATCAACCGTCCGAATGCTGCCTTGCGCGATCTCAACCACGCCCTGACCTACAACGCGCGCAGTGCCATGGCCTATCGCCTGCGGGCGCGTGCACGGGCCGCACTTGGCGATGCGAGTGCTGTGCTGGAAGATCTGAGCCGTGCCATCGCATTCGAGCCGAAGGACGTGGGTGCGCACATGATGCGCGGTGAAGCCTATCTGCGCGGCGCCAATTTCGAGGCGGCAATCACGGATTTTTCGACGGCAGTGACGCTCGACCCGAAGCGCGCTGACGCATGGCGCAGTCGCGGGCATGCCCATATCCTCAGCAACAACCTGGAGGCGGCGCAGACCGATCTCAACCGGGCCCTGGAACTCGCGCCGCGCGCTGCGGAAACGTATGCGTATCGGGCGTTGCTGTTCAAGAAAATGGGTCAACCGGAGCAGGGCCAGCGCGAGATACAGGCTGCCGAACAGATCGACGGCGAGAATGCCATCGTTTTGTGGGCGCGTGGCGAGATCGAGGAAGCCGTCGGCAATGTGGATGCGGCCGCTGCCAGCTATCGCGCGGCGCTGGAGCGGAACCCGAAATTGAAACCTGCGCAACTCGGCCTCAGCCGGCTCGGCAAGCCCGTTGCGACCACGGCCGAGGTCGTCGCCGGAGCCGGCAAGGATGGCTGGCAAATCGTCTCAAACGGTGCGCGCTATTTCGTCCGGAATGAGAAGTTCCGTAGGCTGCAGCTGCCGGTTGAGCCGATTGGCGGTGAAGTGCCCAAGGTGGTGTCCTGGACCGTCAAGAACGGCGGTGCCAGTCGCGTTGGAGTCTTGACGGTCACAACGGGCACGGTCCCGACGCGTGAGGAAACAGCGATACCTGTCCAGACATCGGCCGTTATCGACGTCAAACGCATTCGGCTTTTGGCGATGGCCCCGCTCAAGCTTGGTGATGTCGCCGGCGAGGTCGAACTGAAGGGCGAAGTTGTCACGGTATCCGCTGCCGATGGGCTGGTCGACCGGATCTCGCTCGTGCAGCGACCGCCGGTGGTGGCCGCCACGCCAGGCCCTCGCCGGACCGGCCGCCGTGGGCCAAGCAGTGGCCGGACGCCGGACTGGGCACCCTGGGCACGGGGAAGCGAAAGCTACCGACGCCGGTCCGCGCCGCGCCGGTATGGTCGTCGCCGGCGTCGGCGCGCGAAATCGCTGTTTGAGTTATTCCTCGGAAACTAGGCCATTTCTTCTGCCATGGGCCGGATAGCGGCTGTCGCCGGTCAACGCCGTATCTGATCTACTGAGCCCGCGACTCTCGTTACGTCCTTCATCGTAACGTGCGATCTTCTCCGCTCAATGGATCTGATGAGGGCGATTTCCAGTGTCCGACCGACCTATCCTCGTTCTGTTTTACAGGGACCTACGGATTGGCGACCACCCGGCGCTAACCGCGGCCGTCAAAGCCAATCGGCCGGTCGTGCCACTTTATGTTTTCGATGCGCGTTCGCCGGGGAACTGGGCACCGGGCGGCGCGAGCCGGTGGTGGTTGCATCATGCGCTGCAGCAACTGGACACCGAGCTGAAGGACCTCGGAAATCGTCTGGTGATCCGGGACGGCAACATTGTCGAAACCGCATTGACGGTGGCCGATGAGGTCGCTGCGGACTCAATCTACTTCACGCGCGGATATGAGCCGTGGTGGCGAACGGTCGAAACCAGTTTGGATCAACGCGGGCAGGATATGGGGTTGGCCGTTAAGCGCTTCGGTGGCCGCCTGCTGCTTGAACCAGAGGAGGTGACGACCAAGACCGGTGATCCCTATAAAGTCTATACGCCGTTCTGGCGGTCTGTCTCCGGTCGTCGATTGCGGCAGCCGGTCGGTCCGATCACCAGTTTGAAACGACCGGGCCGCTTCAAGATAAAGAGCCTGAAGGTCGCCGATCTTGATCTCCGCCCTACCGCGCCGAACTGGGCCCGCGGGTTTGAGCCGATCTGGCAGCCCGGACGTGTCGGTGCCCGCGCTGCGCTCGAGAGCTTCGTCGCCGAAAGGATCGCGGGCTATCACGAGGCCAGAGACCGTCCGGATATCTCGGGAACATCGCGCCTCTCGCCACACTTGCACTTCGGCGAAATCAGCCCGGCGGAATGCTGGGCGGCGGCCAGCGCAGCCTCGGCAGGGCTGCCAAATGTCGGTGTTGAGACGTTCTTGAAAGAAGTGGTTTGGCGCGAGTTCTCCTATCATCTGCTGTTTCACTGGCCGGACTTGCCTGAGGCGCCGTTCCGAGATCAGTTTGCTGCGTTCCCATGGCGTGACGACGACGCAGCGCTGCGTGCCTGGCAACGTGGCGCGACCGGGTATCCGATTGTGGACGCCGGTATGCGCGAACTTTGGGAGACGGGGTGGATGCACAACCGCGTTCGCATGATCGTTGCGTCGTTTCTCACCAAGAACCTGTTGCTTCCCTGGCAGGCGGGAGAGGCGTGGTTTTGGGACTGCCTTGTGGATGCGGATCTGGCGTCGAACGCAGCGAGTTGGCAATGGGTCGCGGGCTCGGGCGCTGACGCAGCGCCTTACTTCCGGATATTCAACCCCGTGAAACAAGGGCAGACTTACGATCCGGACGGAAGCTATGTGCGCCGTTGGGTGCCGGAACTGGCAAAGCTGGCCTCGCGCCACATTCATGCGCCGTGGGAGGCCCCCGAAGCCGCCCTTCAGAGTGCAGATGTTCGTCTCGGAGAGACCTATCCGAAACCGATTGTCGACCACAAACACACGCGGGATCGTGCACTTTCAGCGTACGCAACCATCAAGAGCCAAGGTTAACGCGCGACATGGGTGCGTGGCGCGCCGACAGCACTCCGTACGCCCTCTACACCAATTGAAACGACATCGCT
The DNA here is from genome assembly GCA_039039985.1 of Pseudomonadota bacterium. Taxonomy (GTDB): domain Bacteria; phylum Pseudomonadota; class Alphaproteobacteria; order Rhizobiales; family Hyphomicrobiaceae; genus JBCBWG01. Next base: position 31,282 of record JBCCOV010000010.1, read on the forward strand.
CGCTGCCACGCGCATGGGCGTGTACACTCGATTAATGAGTTTCACAGTCGCGTTGGGGTCGGTGCGATGAGACAGATCGTTCTTGCGTTGGTGTTGGCGTTGATGACCGGGCATGGCGCGGCCCAGGCGGGTGTCAGCGTGGACGTGTCGATCTCGACCCAGACGATGGAAGTTTACGTCAACGGGCGCTTGCGACACGTGTGGCGTATTTCGTCAGGACGCCGCGGTTATCGAACCCCGCACGGTGTGTATCGGCCGAAGCGACTGGTCCGGATGCATTACTCCAGAAAGTATCACTTCTCGCCAATGCCGTGCTCTATCTTCTTCCGCGGTGGATATGCGATCCATGGGACGAAAGCGGTCAGACGGCTCGGTCGGCCGGCCTCACATGGCTGCCTGCGCCTGCGGACACGCAACGCATGTCGTCTCTACAACCTTGTTCGGCGTTTCGGACCACGGCGAACACGCATCGCGATCGGGTATTGAGCCAAGACGTTTCGCTGCGCTGCGCCGACGTGACAAGGTGCGTGTCACGCATGAATGGTGCACGGCGCACTTAGCATCAAAGTCTTTCGATTTTGATGATGGGGGCGCCGGAATGTCGATCGGTTTGCTTCACAGAAACGAAGGCCCTTTCGCGTATATTCAGTGTGTAATTGTGGGCGTGTGTGGCAGCGGGAATAGGTATGCGTGGCGTTTCGAAAATCGGTTTTGCGGCATTCGCAGTCCTTTTGGGGGCAATTGCCGGGGCGCAAGCAGCCGAGACGACGACGGCCAAGCCGACCGAAGTTGCCTCGCTTGAGCCGGCAAAGTCGGCCGTCCAGTCATCGACGCCTGCCGAGGCGTCAAAGCCTGCGAAGGCGGTGAAGCGGAAGGTCGCGCCGCGTTCGACGCTTGAGGTGCGGATCAACCTCTCAACACAACGGATGGCTGTCAGAGAGCACGGCAAAACGCTTTACACTTGGAAGATCTCATCCGGGCGGGCCGGCTACATCACGCCGCGCGGGCGTTTCCGTCCGAAGTGGGCATCAAAAATGTGGTACTCGCGCAAGTATGATGGTGCGCCGATGCCGTACGCCGTTTTCTTCAACGGCGGGATTGCAACCCACGGTACGGCGGCCGTCAGTCGCCTCGGGCGACCGGCATCGCATGGCTGCATACGCTTGCGGACGCCGAACGCACGCCGGCTTTACCAACTTGTGCATCGCCACGGTTACGCACGGACGAGATTTGTCGTTGTCGGTACGACGCCGTTGCAAAAGGCGCGCAAGCGATACGTGAAGCGGACAACACTGCGCCGCAACACGCGTCGCTTCAGAACGGTGCGCCGCGTCTCGTCAGTGCCGCGCCGATCCAACCGTCGCGTTCGGGTGCGCCGCACGGTCTCGCGCACACCACGTCTTCTTTATCCCGGCGACGCATATTAAGGCAGGTTCCAACTAGGTGGCCCTCAGCCTACAGCGTCCGGCTTCAGCGACCAGCGGGCCGGACGCTTGTCGTGAAACGACGCCAAACCCTCGCCGGCTTCCTCGGACTGCCGCTTGGCGGCATGCTTCTCAACGAGTTCCGTAAGTGCGTCGTCTGACAACTGTCCGGCCGCGCAATCGAAAATGTGAGATTTCGTCTCGGCAATCGCGCGGGGACCATTCGCCAACAGAAGGTCGATGAGTTCCGCGACCCGATTTGTTAAATCTTCGGCGTCAACGACCTCATGAACGAGCCCGATGCGGCGCGCCTCGTCCGCGCCGAAACGCTCTCCGGTCAGTGCATACCGCCGCAATTGCCTGACACCGATCGCATCGACCAGTTGTGGGACGATGATGGCTGCGGTGAGCCCCCAACGCACTTCGGATATGGCAAATGTCGCAGTATTGGCCGCAACGACAATATCGCAGGCTGAGATCACACCAGTCCCGCCGCCAATACACGCGCCTTGAACGGCGGCAATTGTCGGTATCGGCAACCTGTTCAGACGATTAACGGCCTCGGCGGTGGCGCGGGAGGCGTCAATGTTTGCGTCGCGATCCTGCGCGCGCACCGATTCGAGCCACGACAGATCGGCTCCGGCCTGGAAATGGCGCCCGTTGCCAGTCAGGACGACCGCGCGAAGTGTTGAGGCCGAACCCAGAGCATCGAGCGCGTTATGCAAACCGTCAACAACAGCATCATCATACGCATTATTGCGCTCTGGCCGGTTGAAAGTGACCGTGGCGATGCCACGTAAGTCCGTAGTCCAAGTTACAGCGCCTTCGGGCATGACGGGTCTCGCGTTGAATTGCCGCTTGTGTGATCTGTACGACGACGTGATCTGTACGATTAAGTAATCTGAATTGGGCGGCGGCCAGTTGGTTTGCAGATGTGACACGCGTCCTGACAAAACCCAAGCTCTCGCAGGCGTGATTTCGCCTCAGCGCGAAAAACGTGGCACTCTAGTCAAGGTTTGGCCACATGAAACAGTGACTTGAAGCGACGTGAAGTTCAGGATCGGTGGGCCACCACCAGCAGACATAGCTGAAGCAACCAAAGTTGGAGCGACACGTGACAACTCGCGACAAAAAGTTGCGTTCGTATCGCGTCAATGAGCAACCGAACTTCAACGCGGGCCGGCGGCATGCGTTACGCGCATTGGCAAGCGGTGCATCCGTCGTGGCAGCTGCCCCGGCTTTGGCCGGCGGTCGCCAATGGTGGGAGGAGGTGCTCGACAGCGGTCGTCCACAACGACGCGCGGCTCGGTCGGACAGGCCACAACGCCTGGAAAGTGTCGACGACTTAAGGCGTGGCAAGACGCCGTTTCGCAGCGACGTGATGCTGGACGCTTACGATCAGGCCATCCGTCGTTACGAGGCGATCGCACGCAAGCGCGACTGGCCGCGCATCGCAAAAGGCAAGCTGCTGCGGGTCGGTGATTACGACGAGCGCGTGCCGCTTCTCCGGCGGCGTCTGTATCTCGGCGGTGAACTCTCGGAACGAGCGTACCGGCACTTCTCGTCGGACCACGAGTACGATGATTGGTTGAACGCGGCCGTCAAAAAGTTTCAACGCAGCCATGGTCTCCGCGTCACCGGCATGATCAACCGCGCCACGCTCGCGCAGCTGAACGTCTCCGCCGCACAACGCGCCCAACAACTTATGCTCAACCGGCGACGTGTCGAAGCGTTGATGCGGAACCGTGTTGAAGACCGTTATGTGCTGGTCAATGCCGCTGGCTTCCAGCTGGAGGCCGTAGAGAAATATGAAGTCGCACACCGGCACCGGGTCATCGTCGGCAAGCCGGATCGCCAGACCCCTGAGATCCAGGCTGAGATCCGCGGTTTGAACTTCTTTCCGTTCTGGCGTGTGCCGATGAGTGTGGCGCGCAAGGACTTGTTTCCGCGACTGATGAAAGAGCCGGAGTATCTGGAGGAGAACCACATCAAGGTGGTCAAGGGGCACTATAACGGCCCGGAGATTGACCCGGATACGGTGGACTGGGCGACGGCAGACGCGCGGAAGATCAAATTCAAGCAAGATCCCGGACCTTGGAATGCGCTAGGTCTTGTGCGGATCAATATGCCGAACCCGGATATCGTCTATCTGCACGATACGCCGATGAAGCAATTGTTCGGTGCTCGTGGGCGTGCGTTCAGCGCAGGTTGCGTGCGTGTGCAGGACGTTATGCGCCTTGTCGCCTGGATCGCGAAGTACGAGCCGGGTTGGGATGCGCCGGAAGATCACATCGACAGCATCTTGGCCGCCGGTCAGGCCGCCGATTTCAAACTGACACGGCCAATTCCCGTCTACTTCACGTACATCACGGCGTGGGCGGAGCGGGACGGCACGGTCGAGTTTCGTCCTGATATCTATGGCCGCGACGGATCTGCGGACTATCGCGGCGAGCTCGATCCCGACGAGCCGGCGGCGCCGGTTATGCTTTCGCCCTGATTGGGATGTCCCAGGGAGTTCTCAGTGTGGCCGGTTTGGTCGCCGGGGGAGCCGCATGTAACGCACTAGGCTCCCCGAGTATCGCCACAACCGCCGCGCACCTCACGATCTCACGATTTTAACGACCGGCGCGTGATGGCGTGCCTGTCTCCGGAAGGTGGTCGATAACAATACGACCACTTGCTCCGCGGCGCAGACGGAACCGGTCATTGGATCGCGTCAGGAATCGCGAGCCAACTACGCGCTTGTTCTGTGCCGCCCGGCGATCGCTTTCGAACGCCAATTGTCCTGGGAGGCAGACGCGGTGCGTAATCTCCGTGCGGCCGGGCACTGTGTATGACGAGGTATTGAACCTGTACCTCACGGACACGCGCGTCGTATTGCGGATCTTGAACTCGTAGCGCAGGGCGTCCGGCCGGCCGAACAATTGTACCGAGATGTACTTGTTGATGGCCGGCGCCTTGGCGACCCCGATTCCAATCTCCACAACATGCGGCGCGAGCATGTTCTTCCGATGCCCGGGCGAGCCCTGCCAGCCCCGAACCGCGGCGCCTGCCAGCTTTTTCGCGGTGAAGCCGCGGCTATCGCGATGCAGCGCAAGATTCTCGGCCACCTGACAGAACTTATAGCCTGCCCTGGAGACGCGATCTGCGGGCTGGCGTCCGTCCGCTGTATGCGAGAATTTGCCGGAACGGGCGAGATAGCGAGCAAACGCGCGGGCCGCCGCGTCCAGAAGCGGCTCGCGCCGGAGTTCGCCGACGTCATTGTTGCGGCGAAATGCGTTTGTCATCTCAAGGATGACAGTTTCCACTTTTGGCAGATCGGGAACCATGTCGCCCCCCAAATGCACCGTCTACAACGATGACCATTGCGACAAGTGTGATAGCGCCAATCTACTCTGATTCCGGAGTGCTGACGCGCTCCCATCCATTCGGTCCGAGATGTTCCTGTGGGCGAAAACGGGTCTTGTAGCTCATCTTGCGCGACCCATCGATCCAATACCCGAGATAGAGATAGGGCAGACCTTGTGACCGCGTCGCGGCGAGATGCTCGAGTATCATGAACGTACCGAGACTACGGCTCTCAAGATCCGGGTCGTAAAAGCTATAGACCATGGATATGCCGTCAGACAGCCGGTCGCACAACGCGACGCCAACCAGGCGCCCGTCAGAAGATGATGATGCGTCGTCACCGTCTGCATCGCGCAACCGATACTCGACAAGGTGTGTGTCAATGATCGAGTCTTCCACCATCATGGCGAAGTCCAGCACCGACATGTCCGCCATGCCGCCATCCCCATGGCGCGCGTCGATGTAGCTGCGAAAGAGCGCATACTGCTCGGCCGTTGGCTGGGCCGGCAGGCGGCGCGTGACGACATCCGCATTCCGCGCCTGGATCCGCTTGAAACTCCGGCTTGTTTCGAACTGGTCCACGACGACCCGCACCGAGATGCACGCCTGACAGCCGTCGCAATACGGCATGTACGCAATGTTCTGACTGCGCCGGAAGCCACCTTTCAGCAAGGTGTCGATCAGCGCCGGCGACTTTTCATGGGTGAGGTGCGTGAACAGCTTTCTTTCCCGTCGGCCCGGCAGGTACGGACACGACTGAGCAGCTGTGACATAGAATTCTGGAAAGTTCTTATGTTGCTCGGTCATGGCGTCACCTCCACAGGGTGGGTGGCGTGACACCAGCGGTGAGCATGGCAAAGAATACGCAGGGAACGTGCACAAGGTGATATGAGCGGCACTGGATACCGTCCGATAAGTCGTTACAACTGATACGCGTCGTCAACAGGCAGCATGGATTTGATTATTTATGGCGCCCCCTGAAGCAGGCGCGCGGCATGCGGGGCGGAATACGTGAGAACACCGGATGCACCGGCGCGTTTGAATGCGAGCAGGCTCTCCAAGACAACGCGGTCGTAATCAAGCCAGCCGTTTTGCCCGGCAGCGGCCAACATCGCGTACTCGCCGGAAACTTGATACGCAAAGGTCGGCACGCCCAAGCTGGTCCGAACGCGTGATATAATATCGAGGTATGGCATTCCGGGTTTGACCATGACCATGTCCGCACCCTCTGCAACATCGAACGAAACCTCTCGAAGCGCTTCGTCGGAATTGCGCGGATCCATCTGATACGTGCGCTTATCGCCCTTCAGTGCACCGGTTGATCCGATCGCATCTCGGAATGGTCCATAAAAACTCGATGCGTACTTCGCAGCATAAGACATGATTTGAATGTCGACGTGCCCCGCGTGCTCCAGCGCGTCCCGAATAGCGCCAACTCGTCCGTCCATCATGTCGGATGGCGCAATGATATCGCAGCCAGCTTCGACCTGTATCAAGGACTGCTTCACCAGGGCCGCAACCGTTTCGTCATTCACGATTCTGCCATCTCGCACGAAGCCATCATGGCCATGGCTCGTGTATGGATCGAGGGCGGCATCACAAATAATGCCAATGTTGAGACCGGCTCCGCGTACGGCTCTGACGGCCTGGCACACCAGGTTGTCCGGGTTCAGCGCTTCGGTTGCTTCTTCGTTCCGCAGTGCGCTTGGTGTGTACGGGAACACGGCAATCGCAGGAATTCCGAGCGCCAAGGCCTGTTCTGCCGCGGCTGCAATGCGGTCCACTGACAGGCGTTCGACACCGGGCATCGATGGGATGGGCTCGGCAACGTTGGAGCCGGCAATCACGAACAGTGGCCAGATCAGGTCTGCACTCGTCAGTGAGTGCTCGGCGACCAGGTCTCGTGACCACATGCTTTTGCGGTTACGACGCAGTCGCGTACGCGGAAAACAAGCAACACCTCCGTCTCGGCTGGACGCAGCCCGATCCGTGGCAGTGGTTTGTTCGGCGTCTTTCATGGCACTCATTCCTAACGTTTCCAGTGAAAGCGCATTGCAAGCTTCTGACTTGGGGCGCCAGCTCGGCGTCCACGACGTTCACTCTCATCGAGTTTGACGCGTTCCAGATCAGATCTCAACGCCATCAAGCCCAGTAGCCGGGGCGACTACCTGCAGTAGTTGCCATAACGCCGAGGCGCAAGGTCCACATGGAAATGGTTGCGATGCGCTTCGTTCGCCTCCGGGCCCAGGACCGTCCCGAAGATTTTGCAGGCCGTGCGCTGGGCGTCCCGAAGAAAACGCATGCGTTTGGGGTCGAACTCAGACGGTTGAGCGCCAGTCTTGCCTCGTGGTAACGCGGCCTGACGCGGCGCCTTTTTCGAAGGCGTCTTAGACGGTTTTTTCGTGGTCCGACGCGGCCTGGCGGGCAACGGCTTTGGCTTCGGCCCGCCAAGACGCTGCGGCTTCTGTTTCGGTAATGCGGGCAGGCCCTGACGCTCTGACTTCCGCTCTCGCTTCGGTTCCGCGTTTTGCGGGGTATCCGTTCGCATCGAAGCCGCCAGATCCGCGACACGCTGGTTCTCAACCGCACGCCCCCGACGAGTGGATGGCTCTGCAACTTTGGCGGGTGGCGCGGCCTTAGTCGCCTCCTCGCCCGCCGCCCTTCGCTTGCGTTCGGAGCGTTCGTTTGCGAGGCGGGCTTCACGTTCGGCCTCGGCGGCCCGATCGGCCCGGGCCTTTGCGAGGCGCGCCTCACGCTCGGCAAGAGCTTTCGCACGGGCTGCGATATCGCGACGGGTCAAGCCCCAATGCTTCAGAAGCCGTGTCCGGCGGCCGTCGCTTGTGACGAATCCGCCAATATCGAGGGCATTGGCCAGCGCATGTTGGCTCAGCTTTGTGTCTTTGCGGCCATAAGCATTCCGGCATGAATAACCGCTCATGACGCTAACCTGTGTGATGCGTGCCCCGAGATAGCGTTTGGCCGAAGGCTGTAATCCGGTGTCGAGCCAGCGACTAAGGGCTCCAACGAGCGCGCAGTTGACTCGGGCCGGCGGCGAGAACGTCACCGGCATGGGACCGGCCAGCCCGGAGAGAAGCACGGGCGCCGGATCGCCGCACGGCCCACGTTTGACCGGCGGCAAACGCTTGGCGATCGCATTGACCTCGCGCAGAATGCGGTCGCATCGCGCATTTGCTGTTGCAATGGCTTTTGGCGACCAGACATCTTCGACAGGCGCTGTCTCAGGTTGGCCCGCAGCACTTGGTGCGTTTTTTCTCGGCAGGGGCGTGTTCGCCGCAGTTGATTTCGCAGCCGGAGCAGATTTTGCAGTCGCCGCTGGCGGCTTGCGCAGCGGTATCGGGGTGCCGTCATCTGGCAGCCGTATCGCGACGGATCTGCGGATCGGAATCGGCGGTGTGGCGGACTCTACTGGGGCCGGCTTTGGTTGCGCGTTGCCCGCCCGCGAGGGGCGCCTGATGCGCTTCAATTTGCCACCGATTGTGAATACGTACTCCGCGCCGGGTATGTTCGGCGACGTCTGGGCCGTGCTGACCGATGTACCGCCAAAGCCGGCGAACACGATTATAAGGCATCCAACGCCAAGCGGAGGTACGGCCGTATGCGCCAATAACTTTGTCAATCGGGTGATCATTCGGTTAAGACCGGTCCGACAACACAGAGAGTTCGACAGCTCGAAGTCAATCAGGTGAGCCGCCCGCGAGACTGTACACATTGGTGAGACATCACGGTTTGATTCGCAAACCATCGTGGCATGGAGCGGGCAACCTATATATCTGTGGGAAAGACTGATTTCATGGTCGGAAGCCCTGGGGGTGTGGCTCAGAACATGAGCGATATTGACATCGTTAAACAGGGGGCCGCGGCGATCGTGACCCTCAACCGTCCCAAGGCGCTGCATGCGTTGACCGATGACATGCGTCGGGAGCTGGCCGTTGCAATGCCGGACTTTTCCCGTGATCCCATGATCTACGGCATGGTGATACGGTCGGAAGGCAGTCGCGCATTCTGTGCCGGCGGTGACGTGCGCCAGTTGGTTGCGCTGGGTCGCCAGGACATCGCCTTGGCCCGCGCCTCATTTGCGGATGAATACCGGCTCAACTGGCGCCTTGAGTGCTTTTCGAAGCCGACGGTATCGTTGATTAACGGTGCTGTCATGGGATCTGGCGTCGGGTTAACAGTCTACGGCACCCATCGCGTCGCCGGCGAGGGCTATCAATTCGCAATGCCCGAAACAGCCATTGGTCTTTTTCCGGATGTTGGTGTGTGCCACCATCTTGCGCGCATGCCGCACGAAATTGGTACCTATTTGGGTTTGACGGGAACCAGCATCGGCCGTGCTGATGCGTTTGCGCTCGGGCTGGTAACGCACTGCATTCCGGCGGTACAGTTCCAAGCGATCACAGAGGCCGTATCAGATGCGGATCCCGTAGATGATTTATTGGACCCTTTGCACGAGGAGCCAGGCGAAACCTCAGTGATGACGTATGGGCCTGATATTGCGGAGTGGTTCGCTGGCCCGTCCATCATGGACATTGCTGCCCGACTTGAGGCCGCTGCGCAGCTCTCGACTGAGACGGGAGCGTTTGCCGCCAAGACTTTATCGCGCCTGCGGGAATGCGCGCCGTTGTCGCTTGCCGTCACGTTGCGGCACTTGCGAGCTGCGCGCCATTACGATCAGCGCGACATGCTGATGGCCGATTACGGCCTGGCGTGCGCGTTCCTGGACGGATCAGACTTTTACGAGGGTGTCCGTGCGGCCTTGATTGACAAGGACCGCTCTCCAAGCTGGCAGCCAGCGGGGCTCGAAAGCGTGACGGACCATATGGTTGCGCGCTACTTCGCCCCGGGCACTCACGATACGCTTGAGCTGGCAACACGCACGGAGATGCAAGCCGCGCGTGCATAGCTTATTCACCGCGGCGTTATACAATCGATAAACAACAAACAACTGTGCCAAACTAAATCAATATAGGATATTTTGAAATACATATAGTTTGGCAAGCCGATTTTTCTTTAATTGAGCCCGGCGTTATGAAAAGTTTAGGTATATCTATTAAGGTAACATTTAACGCAAGTTTCGTAGTCTCATCGCAGTCAGAGGTCAGCGCGCTGATCTCTTGGGGAGCCAATAACAAGTTGCGTTGAGGTGCGAAGATGAGAGTAGCGTTAGAACTCGCACAGCCAAGCATAGAGGACGAAGAATCCTCATTTCGGAGTGAGTATCAACAGTCATTGCGCCTCGTTGAGCGTCTTCACCGACTTTTGCTTGATGTGATCAAGGATGAATTCGACCGACTGGGAGGCACTGATCTCAATAGCGTGCAAGCGCTACTCCTTTACAACATTGGCGAAAGCGAGCTGACGGCAGGTGAGTTGAAGACGCGCGGCTACTATCTGGGCTCGAACGTGTCTTACAACCTCAAGAAGCTCGTCGACATGGGGTACCTGCACTACAAAAAGTCGGAAACGGATCGCCGCTCTGTACGGGTCAGCCTCACGGACAAAGGCCTGGAGGCATGTGAGGTGGTCGATCGGTTGTACGAGCGCCAGCTTGGTTCCATCGAGGCCGTCGCTCAGATCTCCTACGATGAGTTCAAATCGTTGAACCGAGCGCTGATGCGTATGGAGCGTTTCTGGACCGACCAAATTCGTTATCGCCTTTGAACCTGTTCATGACTGTTCGTGGTGCCACGCTTTTGCCGCAACCGTCTCGCGGCAACTGAGTCGGCCCACGACATCCGACAATTGCAATCTGGTCGCCGCAAAGTTGTTGCTGTGGCGCATCATGAGCCATTTTGTCGTGACTGACGTAACGCGCAATCTTTGGCAGCGCCACCCGGATCGAATTGCAGCTCCGGAGAATTTTTGTCGTCAACACAGGTAATTATGATCGTTTTGTGGAAAACGCTTTAGGTCAACAATTTCGTTGCAGTTGCACCGGTGTTCAGTTCTCATTCTCCTGTGAATTGACATCTGCGCTCAACGCGCAATCTTGCGGGCACGTGACGCGTGTCTTCGACTGCAACACGACGAACCGACGGGCTGCGCTGACGCTGTCGTAAACGGCCGGAAATAACGTGAAATTTTATTGGCCCTGACGCCTCGGCGTGACCTTATGAGATGATCTTGAGGCCCACTTGATAATGGAGTGCGGCGGCATGCGCTGTGACCGTTTTGGACTGACTGGCGTTATCGCCGCGGGATTCGTTTTTTCTGTCAACCCACTCGTTGGCGTTACTGGTGCCGGGGCGTATGACTCGAGCCAGTCTTGGAACCCGTTCCGCACCGAGCAGGCCTCCTACTCGAGCGACCTGTACGACCGGCAGTTTGTGCGCCGCTGGGAGGCCAATCCGCCACGGGGGTATCCCACGTTGTCGCGCGCCAACATCAAAGCGACAAAGGCGGCAATTGCCCGCTACAAGGCGATCGTAGCTGATGGCGGCTGGTCGAAAGTGTCCGATGCCAAGCTGCACACAGGCACCAGCGGGCAGGCCGTTCGGCTGCTTCACGACCGGCTTGTTGCAAGCGGCGATCTGCGCAATCCGTCCTATCATCCGTCGCACTTCGGCTACGAGATGGAGCGGGCACTCAAACGCTTCCAGGCGTCAAACGGCCTGTCGCCAACCGGCGTCACGGATCGGCGGACGCGTGCCGCGCTGCGCATTTCTGCAAAGGTCAGATTACGCCAGTTGCGCATCAACCTCAGCCGACTGCGCAAACACGTCAAATCGAGCAAGGCGCGGTACGTCGTGGTGAACATTCCGGCAGCACAAGTTGAAGCTGTTGTTGGTGATCGCGTCGTGACACGCCATGCCGGTGTCGTTGGAAAGATCGACCGCAAGACTCCATTGCTCTCGTCGCGCATCCACGAAATCAACTTCAATCCAGTCTGGCGGCTGCCGCCGACGGTGATCCGGGAAGACCTGATCCCGAAGGGCCGCCAGATGCAGCGGGCCAAGCAGGACGTTCTGACCAAGTTCGGGATCGACGCCTATTCCGGCAATCGCAAGCTCGACCCGAAAAAGGTCAACTGGAACTCATCTCAGCCGTACAAGCTCAGCTATCGGCAGCAACCCGGGAAAAGTAACCCGCTTGGCTTTGCGAAGATCAACTTCCATAACGCGCACGCTGTCTATCTTCACGATACGCCGTCAGATCGCATTTTCGGTCGCAACTTCCGCGCGGCGAGTTCTGGTTGCGTTCGTGTCGAGAACATTGAATCGCTGTTGGTCTGGCTGCTGAAGAGTAACGGCAACTGGTCGAAATCCGCGATCAATCGGATCAAGAAGTCCGGCGATACCAAGACCGTACGCCTGAAAAAGCCGGTGAAGCTGCACATGGTCTATATCACCGCATGGGCGACGGCCGATGGCATTGTGCAGTTCCGGCGCGACCTGTATCGCAAAGACGGCGTTGGAAAGCTGGCCGCCTCCTACTGAGGTCATCCATACGTTGCGCTGCTCGCGAGTCTTTACGTGCGCTACCGCTCGCGACAAGTGCTCTCTACTTGAGCGCGTTTTAGTTTGCGCTGTTCGCACGCTCGCAGGCTCGCGGCTCGAGCGCGGGCTATCCTGCGAGGACGATCCCAGCCTGGAACAGCCGTGAGCGATCAACAACAAGCACGGGCTAGCCGTCGAGCACGGTTCCAGGCCGCGCCTGCGGCCCGGCGCGTTGCGCCGCGCCCGCGCAGGCCCGAGCGCAGCGAGGAATAGCCGTGAGCGAGAATCTTTAATGGCGCTGTTCGCACGCTCGCACGCTCGCACGCTCGCACGCTCGCGGCTCGAGCGCGGGCCAGCCGTCGGGCATTGTTTCAGGCCGCGCCTGCGGCCCGGCGCGTTGCGCCGCCCCCGCGGAGGGCCCGAGCGCAGCGAGGAATAGCCGTGAGCGATAAAAAACCAGCGCGTTGCGCCGCCCTCGCGGAGGGCCTGGCCGAAGGCCAGAACAGCCCGTGAGCGATCAACAACCAGCGCGAAGCACGTAAATTGCGACACACATGAACCTGGCCCTCTTGTTTCGGTTCGCCGACACCTGCGCGGAGATGCGTCATTTCCGGGCTATGGTTTGTGTGTTTGGCATCCGTGCGACGGTCTCTGTTGTCGTGATGCTGCTGGATAGATCCAGATACGGACTGGTGTTTGGCAGGCTAAGCCGCTAGCGTCGCGCTCCACGGAGAGTCCCAATCTGAACGGCCGGCGGTTCGTGCGCCGACGGCATCAGTGTCGCGCTGAAGCCTTATTGGCAAGGCGACGGCAAACGCGAACACATCTCGTCGGCGAGGACACGCATGTCGATGGCAGAGGTTGCCACAATCAACCACCGCGAAGCAGGCTTCTTTACGGACAGCCTTGAGGTGGCGGACCCTGAGATCTTCCGGGCCATTGAAAACGAACTCGGGCGTCAGCGGCGCGAGGTCGAACTGATCGCATCGGAGAACATTGTTTCAAAAGCCGTGCTCCAGGCTGCGGGCTCTGTGATGACGAACAAGTATGCTGAGGGCTATCCGGGCCGACGCTACTACGGCGGTTGCGAGCACGTGGACGTTGCGGAGGCGCTGGCGATTGAGCGCGCAAAGGAGCTGTTTCGTTGCAGCTATGCGAATGTTCAGCCCAATTCCGGCAGCCAAGCCAACCAAGCGGTGTTCCTGGCGCTGATGCAGCCAGGCGATACGTTCATGGGGCTTGACCTGAACGCAGGCGGCCATCTTACGCACGGCTCGCCGGTCAATCTTTCCGGCAAGTGGTTCAATGTCGCGTCCTACGGCGTGCGGCGGGAAGACGGCGTCATCGACATGACTGACGTCGCGGAAATCGCACATCAGGCAAAGCCGAAGGTGATTGTTGCTGGCGGTTCGGCCTATGCGCGGACGTGGGACTTTGCGCGGTTTCGCGAGATTGCCGACGAGGTCGGCGCCTACCTGTTTGTCGACATGGCCCACTTCGCGGGCCTTGTTGCCGGCGGTGCGCATCCAAGTCCGTTTCCGTATGCCCATGTCGCGACGACAACGACCCATAAGACGCTGCGGGGACCGCGTGGCGGCCTGATCCTGGCCGACGATCCGGATCTCGGCAAAAAGCTGAACTCGGCAATCTTTCCGGGCCTCCAGGGCGGCCCGCTCATGCACATCATTGCCGCGAAGGCGGTTGCGTTTGGCGAAGCACTGCAGCCGAGTTTCCGGCACTATGCCCAAGCCGTCGTCGACAATGCGAAGGCCCTAGCTGATGGTTTGCAGCGCCACGGTTTCAACATCGTAACGGGCGGCACAGACAATCATCTGATGCTTGTCGATCTCCAATCGAAGGGCCTCACGGGCAAAGCTGCGGAAAGCGCACTCGGCCGGGCCGGCATTACCTGCAATAAGAACGGGGTGCCGTTCGATCCGCAAAAACCGATGGTGACGTCGGGCGTTCGATTGGGAACGCCGGCACCAACAACGCGCGGGTTTGGCACGGAGGAATTCGTGCAGGTCGCAGGGCTGATTGCGGACGTGTTGAACGCCCTCGCGGACTCCGGAGACCAAGGCGATCCTGCCGTCGAAACGGCGGTGATGGAGAAAGTCGTCGCACTCACGGACCGCTTCCCCATCTACAGGTGAGGCGGCGCATAAAGGCTGTCGCGCCGTGAGGACACGCGCCACCTAGACTATTTCTGCCCTGGGCGAATTCGCATCGCCGGCCCACAAGACCGAAGGCATGGGCGTGGGATAGTTCCAGCTCAATCTGGAACACTCTAGAGGAGAGGCTCGTATGCGGTGCCCGTTCTGCGGCAGCACGGAAACGCAGGTGAAGGACAGCCGCCCGACGGAAGAAAACGCTGTAATCCGGCGTCGGCGAAGCTGCCCGGATTGCGGTGGGCGCTTCACGACCTTCGAACGTGTGCAACTGCGAGAGCTGATTGTCTTGAAACGATCGGGGCGCAAAGTGCCGTTCGATCGCGATAAGTTGCAAAAATCGGTCAGCGTGGCTCTGCGCAAACGACCGGTCGATCAAGACCGGATCGAGCGGATGGTGTCGGGCATTGTCCGGCAGTTGGAGAGCTTGGGTGAGGGTGAAATCGAGTCCTCACAGATTGGTGCCCTTGTGATGGACGCGCTGCGCGGTCTCGATCCGGTCGCCTATGTACGCTTCGCGTCGGTGTATCGTGATTTTCGGGAAGTGGCCGACTTTGCAGAGGTTCTGGGTGAGATAGCCCGGGATGCCAGCGGGGAAACCGGCGCGCACCCACATGAGACACGATCGACGGAGTTCGAGCCGGGGCGCGACATGCCGGGCGGACCACCACTGCGTGCGAAAAGCGTTTGAGTAATGTCCGCTGATATGACCTTCGGCAGTGACGGATGGCTTATGGACCGTGCGCTACGCTACGCGAAGTTCGGCTTGGGCACTGTCGCTCCGAACCCGTCTGTTGGCGCAGTTGTATTCGACCCGGTCGCGCGTGAAGTGGTCGGCGTTGGTTGGACGCAACCAGGAGGGCGACCGCATGCGGAGCCGGTTGCCCTCGATGCTGCAGGACAGCGAACGCGTGGTGCGACGATGGCCGTCACGCTCGAACCATGCGTGCATTTCGGGCGGTCGCCGCCGTGTACGAATGCCATCATTGCTGCCGGAATTCGTCGTGTGATTTTCGCGATTCCGGATCCTGACCCGCGCGTGGCCGGCAAAGGCGCGGCGAAACTGCGCGATGCCGGAATTACGGTCGACAGATTCACGCCGGCAGCGGCCGATGAAGCACGTTGGATCACACGCGGTCACATCCTCCGCGTTACGGAGCGACGGCCGTTCGTGCAGGTCAAGATTGCCGTCGGCGCGGACGGCAGGATTGCACCTGGCGCGGGCCGGACGGCGACCAAGGCGCGCCCGACCTGGGTCACGGGGCAGACAGCGCGTGCCACCGGTCATCTGTTACGCGCGGAGGCCGATGCAATTGTGGTTGGCACCGGCACCGTGTTAGACGACAACCCGGATTTGACCTGTCGTCTGCCCGGCACCGAGTTGCGATCGCCCATCCGTGTCGTGATTGGGGAGCGAGACGTGCCGGCAAACAGCAGATTGCTGGCAACGGCTGATCGTGTGCCGGTGGTGCGCTACGCCCGCCGATCGGATCATGCGCCAGAGGAACCCATTGCTGAGCCGTCAACGGCGACGGGCAGCATAACGCATGTCGGCGTCGCAACGGTCGGCGGCAGCTTATGGTTGCCGGAGATCATGGAAGATCTCGTCGGCCGCGGCGTGACGCGGCTTCTCGTCGAAGGCGGCCCGACACTTTGGGCTGCGTTTGCCAAGAGCCGCCTGGTGGACGAGGTCGTCGTGTTTCATGCTTGGGAGCCGGACGGCAAACCGTCGGTTGCACACGCTGAACACGTTGTCGCACGGTATCTTCCGGGCGTGACGGTCGCCGCCGTTGATCAGCGACCGGTCGGAGACGATCATCTGTTCGTATTTCGAGCACCGCGGGCGGCGCGCTTGTGGCCGGCGGCGAGCTGAACGCCCACCTCGATGGCATAGGGACGAGACACTGTCATGTTTACGGGATTGATCAGCGCGGTTGGGACGGTCGTTGCCGTCGACGGCGACACCTTCACGATTGCTGCCGACTACGATCCGGATGCGGTCCCAGTCGGTGCCTCGATCTGCTGTGATGGATGCTGTCTCACAGCGACAACAATCGCCGCGGCCGCGACGGGTTGCCAGTTTACAGTCGATGTGTCGAACGAAACGCGTGCCAAGACAACGCTCGGATCGTGGCAGACCGGAACGTACGTCAATCTCGAACGGTCGTTGCGCGCGGGTGACGAGCTTGGCGGCCATATCGTCAGCGGTCACGTGGACGGTGTTGCAGAGATTGTCGCAATCGAAGCTGACGGCGACAGCAAGCGGTTTACATTCGACGTACCAGACCACTTGGCGATGTACGTTGCCTCCAAGGGCTCTGTCGCACTCGATGGCACATCGTTGACCGTGAACGAAGTTATGGGAAATCGGTTCGGCGTAAACCTGATCCCGCATAGTTTGGCGGTGACGACATGGGGAACGAAAGCCGTGGGCAGCTCAGTCAACCTCGAGGTTGATGTTTTCGCCCGCTATATTGCGCGCCTATTGGAGTTTCGTAAGTGAGCGACAACCTGAAAACAGCCGTCTATCAGGAAGGCGTCGGCTTCCTGTCGTCGACCGAAGAGATCATCGAGGATCTCCGGAATGGCCGTATGGTCATCCTGGTTGACGCGGAAGATCGCGAAAATGAAGGCGATCTCATCATTCCCGCTCAGATGGCGACGCCCGACGTCATCAACTTCATGGCCAAGTACGGCCGCGGACTGATTTGCCTGAGCCTGACCACCGAGCGGGCAGGGCAGCTGCGGCTGGAGGCCATGGTGCCATCCAACGCGTCCCGGACGGGAACGGCGTTTACGGTGTCGATTGAATCGCGCGAGGGCATTACCACCGGCATATCCGCACACGACCGGGCCCGCACCATCGCAACTGCGATTGATCCGACCCGCAGCCACGACGACATTGTTTCGCCGGGCCACGTGTTTCCGCTGGTCGCACGGGAAGGCGGTGTCCTGGTTCGCGCCGGTCATACGGAGGCGTCGATTGATCTCGCGCGGCTGGCCGGCCTCAATCCGTCGGCGGTCATTTGCGAGATCATGAACGACGACGGCACCATGGCCCGTATGCCGGACTTGGTCGGGTTCGCGCAACGCCATAACCTCAAGATCGGGACCATCGAAGATCTGATCTCGTTTCGGTTGCGACATGACCAGATCGTAAACCGGGTCTCGAGCCGCAATGTCACGAGCGCCTTTGGCGGCGGCTTCGAGTTGCATGTTTATGAAACCGTCGTTGAGCCGTCTGAACACCTCGCGCTGGTGTATGGCGATCTGAGTGCACCCGGCCCGATCCTCGTCCGAGTGCACGCTGTTAACGTGTTGAAGGATCTCCTCGGCATTGGTGCCGAACACGATGGGGCGTCGGAGGAGGTCCAGCAGTCGATGCGTGCGATTGCGCGTGAAGGACGCGGTGTGCTGGTGTTGATCCGAGACCTGCGACCGAAGTCCGTCTCCGAGAGCTTTCGATTGAAGGCCGATACGGCGGTTCGAACGATCCAGGGCAACGAGCACCGCAATGTCGAGATCGGCATCGGCTCCCAGATCCTGCGTGATCTCGGCGTGCAGGAAATGATCCTCTTGTCGAACACGACCAATCCGCATTACGTCGGGCTCGAAGCCTACGGACTGAAGATCGTCGAACAGCGACGGATCGATTAGCAGACGGAGCGGCGATGGCTGGGCACTCCACACAGGCGATTGATGACGAGGCCCTCAAGGCCGCGTTGGACGAACTCGCGCAGAAACCGCGCGTCCTGTTGATCGTCGCGCCGTACTATTCCGATATTGCTGATACGCTGGAGACCAATGCACGGCGGGTGTTGAACCGAGCCCATGCAGACGTTCTCAAAGTCGTCGTGCCCGGTGCGCTGGAGATTCCGCAGGCGCTTGAATTGGCGTTGTCCGAGCCCGCATACGGTACAATCGACGCCGCCGTGGCGATCGGGTGTGTCATCCGCGGCGAGACATCCCACTACGATATTGTCTGTCACAATACGAACCATTGGCTGATGGATGTCGCCTTGAGCCATGGCGTGCCGGTTGGAAACGCGATATTGACGGTCGACACGCACGAACAGGCGGTCGTCCGCGCGGCCGCAACGACCGGCAACGGCGGCAAAGGCGCTGACGCAGCCCGCGCCGCCCTCAGCCTGATCAGCGTCGCCAATCCGCCAGGCGCGCAACAGGACATCACCTCGGTATGACCAAGTCTGCAACAGGCAAGGGATTACAGGCACGCAGCGCGGCGCGACTTTCAGCCGTTCAAGCGCTGTATCAAATGGAGATTGCCGGCACCGATCTCAACGCCGTTATCCATCAGTTTTCGACCTTGCGGACGCATTCAGACGAAGACGAAACGGCGGTGATTGCCGGTGCTGACTTGACGTTTTTTTCCGAACTGCTGCGCGGTGTCGTCCGACGCCAGGGCGATATCGACCCGGTTATCGATCGCCAATTGGCCGAAGGCTGGCGCCTGGTGCGGGTCGACGCGACGGTTCGGCAGATCCTGAGGGCGGCGCTTTTCGAACTGATTGACCGGCCGAATGTACCGGCCCGAGCCGTGGTGAACGAATACGTTGAAGTTGCCAAGGCGTTCTTCGAAAGTGACGAGCCGAAGCTCGTTAACGCGATCCTCGATAGGCTGGCCCGGACATATCGCACGGCGGAATTCACGGCGGCGGCAGTCAAGCCGCAGGCGACGACCGAGAATGGCCAAGCGTGAGCGGATCCATGGCCACGGGTTCGAACAACGATGACGGAGTTCTCGGCGAAGACGCAATTGTTCAAGGCTACCTCGCCCGCCTGGCTGACAATCCTTCAGCAATGGGTCTGCGTGACGACTGCGCCGAACTTCGACCGGGGCCAGGGCAAGCGTTCATTCTGAAGACTGACCCCATTCGTGCCGGCGTCCACTTCTTGCCAACTGACGCGCCCGGTGACATCGCCTGGAAGGCTTTGGCTGTGAATGTGTCGGATCTGGCGGCGAAGGCAGCGCGTCCGGTTGCATATCTTCTGTCGTTATCGTTTCCCGAGCCACCCCGCGCTGAGTGGCTCGAGGCGTTCGCTTCGGGTCTCGCGGCGGCCCAGGATGCGTTCGGTATGTCGCTGATCGGCGGCGATACGGATCGTGCACCCGGTCCGTTGAGCATGGCCGTGACGGCCATCGGCGAGATGCCGATGGGCAAGATGGTGCCACGAACCGCGGCCCGTCCCGGCGATATCCTGCTCGTATCCGGCATGTTGGGCGATGCCGCGCTTGGCCTGGCCGTGAACCAGAATGGCCAGGCAGCGCAAAAGCTCAGTTTAAGCCCGTCGGATGCTGAGTTCTGCCGGCAGCGCTACTTGCGTCCGCAACCTCGCATTGGCGCACGTGCTGCACTACGTGCCTACGCCTGCGCCGCCATGGACATTTCGGACGGCCTGATCAAGGACGCGGCCCGCATGATGGACGCCAGCGGCTGTCAAGGCATCATCAACGTCGCGGACGTGCCGCTATCGCCCGCCTTCCGGCGCGTGTTGGACCAAGACGGCGCCCAGGTTCGGGCTGCGATCGCGCACGGCGACGACTACGAACTTCTGGTTGCCGTTGCACCTGACGATGTCGAGGCGTTTCGATCACTTGCTGCGGCCGGCGGCGTCATGATGACGCAGATTGGATCTTGTAAGGCCGGTGCAGGCTTAACCACGATCGGCTTTGACGGCGGGCTGATGGATTTGGGCAAGACCGGCTACGACCACTTCGGCGAGACCTGAGTGTTTTCCGAATGCAGATCGCGGCATAGCGCGCCGTTAGCGCCGCCGGATACCACCGCATGCACATCGGCCTGTGCGCACCCGAGCTGTGGTTGAACCAACGTTGCGCACAGGTATCATCCGAAAGATCCTCTGTGGCTCTGTTGCCAGTGCAGATGGCTTTTGGCATGGTCCGCCGCGCATCCGACCCGGCCGACCGGCGTGTTGTCTTTCCGCACGCGCTTCTGTCTGTCGTCTCCGGCCTTAGACTTGCCTCCAGAGGGAGCCTCCCATGCAAGGATTGCTATGGGCGATCATCGCCTGCGGCGCCGCCGCACTGATCTACGCCGTCATCACAATTCAGTCGGTGCTTCGCGCCGATGCAGGTACACCGCGTATGCAAGAAATCGCAGGTGCCATTCGTGAAGGCGCGCAAGCCTATCTAAACCGCCAATATACAACCATTGCGATTGTCGGCGCGGTCATCGCGTTGGCTGCCCTCTATCTGGGTTGGCAGGTCGCCGTTGGGTTCGTGATCGGCGCCGTACTCTCCGGGGCCGCGGGCTACATCGGTATGTACGTCTCAGTTCAGGCGAATGTGCGCACTGCGCAAGCCGCCTCGCAGTCCCTTGCAGACGGCCTTGACGTCGCCTTCAAATCCGGCGCAGTCACGGGTATGCTGGTGGCCGGCTTGGCGTTGATCGGTGTCGCCGGATACTATTTGGTTCTAACCGAAATGATCGGCCTTGAACCGGCAAGCCGCGGCGTCGTCGATGCTCTGGTTGCGCTCGGGTTCGGCGCGTCTCTCATCTCGATTTTCGCACGTCTCGGGGGCGGCATCTTTACCAAGGGCGCCGATGTCGGCGGTGATCTCGTCGGAAAGGTCGAGGCCGGTATTCCGGAAGACGATCCCCGCAACCCAGCCACGATCGCGGATAACGTTGGAGACAATGTCGGCGACTGCGCCGGTATGGCGGCCGACTTGTTCGAGACCTACGCGGTCACGGTCGTCGCAACGATGGTGCTCGCTGCGATCTTTTTTGCAGGCACGCCCGTGCTTGCAGAGATGATGATCTACCCGCTTGCGATTGGCGCGGTGTGTCTTTTGACGTCGATTATCGGGACATACTTCGTCAAGCTTGGCTCGAATAACTCGATCATGGGTGCGTTGTACCGTGGGTTCATCGCATCTGCCGTGCTGTCCATCGTTGGTCTCGCCGCGGCCAACTATCTCGTCTTCGGTGATTTCGGTTCCGGTTTCGGCACGATCATTACGCTGGAGAACGGCCTCGAAATCACCGGCCTGAACCTGTTCATCTGTGGACTAGCCGGCCTCGCTGTGACCGGTCTGATCGTCTGGATCACCGAATATTATACGGGCATCGGGTTCCGGCCTGTGCGGTCCATCAGCCAGGCCTCGGTGACGGGCCACGGGACGAACGTGATCCAGGGCCTTGCCATTTCACTTGAAGCCTGTGCGTTACCGGCTCTGGTGATCGTCTTCGGCATCTTGATGACATACAACTTGGCTGGCCTGTTCGGCACGGCGGTTGCGACCACGACGATGCTTGGCCTGGCCGGCATGGTCGTTGCGCTCGACGCATTCGGTCCCGTAACCGACAATGCTGGCGGCATTGCTGAAATGTCGGGATTGCCGGCCGAAGTCCGACGCTCAACCGACGCGCTCGACGCCGTGGGCAACACGACCAAGGCAGTGACCAAAGGCTACGCGATCGGCTCTGCCGGTCTCGGCGCGCTGGTCCTGTTTGCCGCGTACAATTACGATCTGCAGTACTTCGTGAACGAGGCGAACAAGGACGGGTCGACGGCGTACCAGTTCTTCAAAGGACTTGAGCCAGACTTCGCACTGTCGAATCCCTACGTCGTTGTCGGCCTCCTGATCGGTGGACTCATTCCGTACCTGTTCGGTGGGATCGCGATGACGGCCGTCGGCCGGGCGGCCGGCTCGATCGTGGAAGAGGTCCGCCGGCAGTTCCGGGAAAAGCCCGGCATCATGGAAGGCAAGGACCGTCCGGACTACGCGGCCGCTGTCGACATGCTGACCAAGGCGGCAATCAAAGAAATGATCGTGCCGTCACTGTTGCCGGTGTTGTCGCCAATTGTGCTGTTCACTGCCATGTACTTTGTCGCCGGTGGCGGTATCGAGGGCAAGAACGCCGCCTTCTCCGCCGTGGGCGCGATGCTGCTTGGCGTCATTGTGACGGGCCTGTTCGTGGCCATCTCGATGACATCCGGCGGTGGTGCATGGGACAACGCCAAAAAGTCCTTTGAAGACGGCTTCGTCGACAAGGACGGCACCAAGCATCTCAAAGGGTCTGAAGCTCACAAGGCGTCAGTCACCGGCGACACCGTTGGCGATCCGTACAAGGATACGGCGGGGCCGGCTGTGAACCCGCTGATCAAGATCACCAACATTGTCGCGTTGCTGCTTCTGGCGGTCCTGGCGCATTAGAGCGTGTCGCATTACATGCGCCGCGCTCTAGCTTTTATTCGCTCACGGGCTGTTCCGGCCTGACGGCCGGGCCCTCCGCGGGGGCGGCGCAACGCGCCGGGCCGCAGTCGCGGCCTGGGGTGCTCGACGGCTAATCCGCGCCGGTTGTTGATTGCTCATGGCTGTTCCAGCCTGAGGTTGTCCTCGCAGGATAGCCAGCGCTCGAGCCGCGAGCCTGCTAACAGCGCCACTCAAAATGCGCTCAAGTAGCGAGCGCTTGTCGCGAGCGGTAGCGCAACGAAAGACTCGCGAGCGGTAGCGCAAACAAAGC
>JBCCOV010000011.1:0-50278 GCA_039039985.1 Pseudomonadota bacterium
GGAACGGGCGAGCAGCCGTCCGCTCCTGTGTTTATTGACGGCAAGAAAGCGATGACGCTGCGCGGCCCCAACATTGCGGCAGAGTTCAAAGACATTGTGGAAGACTACATCGAGAAGCGATACGGCCAAGCCGGCTCGGCTGCGGCCGAATAAGCGACGGCGTTGCGCTATTTGGGTGCGCGATATGCGCAAGATATACATTTCTGGGGCGATTTCGTGCGGCGAGGCTGCGGCGTTTTGGTGACACAATTGCGCCACAGATAGGGCTTGTGTGCTCAGTTTCACTACTTCGTCATCGTCAATTGTGCGGCAAATCAGTGACTGTCGGTGGCAACTCATCGCGTGTTAGTCGCGGCTTAACCAAAATCCACAAACGTCGGAGCTTCCCATCCTCGGTCTTCCGGGGGTCGGTTGAGGCCCAAATTGCTTTCGCCTGGAGAGATGATGCGCGGAATTTTAAAATTCGCCCTGTGCCTTCCCGCCGTGGTCGCTGCGGCAGTCAGCTACCCCCAAGATAGCGCCAACGCTCAGTTCTTCTGGGGGGCGAGCGGCCGGTCCGTCGTTGGTTTTCCGAAGTCTTATGGTGCCGGCCAGATCATTGTCAGTTTCCGCGATCGTCGGCTCTATCACGTGACGCGCCGCGGGCGTGCGGTCAGCTATCCGATCGCGGTTCCGAAGCCGTCTGCACGTTGGAGCGGCGCACTGCGGGTGTCGATGAAGCGGGTCAACCCGCCGTGGACGCCGACGCCGAAAATGCGACGCCAGAAGCCGTGGCTTCCGGCAACCGTGCCGGGCGGTCATCCGAAGAACCCGATGGGTAATCGCGCGCTGTATCTCGGGTCGACCTTGTATCGCATCCATGGCACCGACGCGCCCTGGACCATCGGCAAGAACGTTTCCCAAGGCTGCATCCGTATGCATAACTCGCATGTGGCAGAGCTCTACAGCCGAGTGCGCATCGGTACGCGTGTTGTTGCGACGTACAAGAGCTATGCAGGCCGTAGTTATGCCTATGCCGGCGTTTCATCGTCCAGCAGTGCGTCCACAGGCGGTGACGATTGGCAGCGACGCCTGACGCGTGGTCTCTGATCTCGTGTTCCATACGGTCCGATACACAACACAAATGGCTGGCGCTTCGTCGCCGGCCATTTTGCGCTCTGGTCGTTGCGTGCGCCGCGTTCGGTCGCGGTGATTTCACGCTAGATGATCGCCTTTTCAAGAAACGGTGCGTCGCTCAGGACGCGATCATATCCCAACGGTGATAGGTCGAGCGTTTCGTAGCGCCCGTTGGCGATCCACTCGCTGATGCCGCGACCGACGGCTGGTGATTGTTGCAAGCCGTGTCCGGAAAACCCGTTTGCGAACACGAGGTTCTCGAGATCCGGGTGCGGTCCGATAATCGCATTCTGGTCGAGCGTGTTGTAGGCGTAGTGGCCGGCCCAAGCACGTTCGAGGCGGATCGCCTCAAAGGCCGGAACGCGATGGGCCAGTGCCGGCCAAATCATGTCTTCGAATTCCTCATAGACCACGTCGAAGTCCGAGTATGCGACTGCGCGGTCATCTTTGGGAACGGTGCCGGCGAGAAACCACTTGCCGTCCGAGCGGCAATGGACGCCACTTGGATCGATGGTGAGCGGCATGGGCTGGCCGAGTTCCGTCGCGCATGAGAACACGAACAAGCAGCGCTTGCGCGGCTCAACCGGCACATGGACGCCGGCAGCCTTCGCAATGTCAGCTGCGTGTCGGCCCGCGGCATTGACAAACCACTCCGCACGGATCGCGGCGCCAGAGGCTAATCCGACCGAGGCAATTCTGCGCCGGTCGTGTTGAAAGCTGATGACTTTATCCGTTCGATAGCTCACACCGTTGCGGCGGGCTGCCGCCTTCAAAGCCTGCATCATGCCATAGCCGTCAAACCAGCCTTCGCCGTTTTGATTGAACGAGCCGCAGGCAATGCCGTCGAGATTGTAGAATGGAAACCGTGCCGAGATGTCGTCTGGAGACAAAAGCTCAGTCGCGGCGCTACAAGCAGACTGAACAGCATAGTTTTCTTTCAAGATGTGGGCCGTTTCGGCGGGTGCCAGAAACAGGTATCCGATTTCCTTCAGTGCAATTTCGGGAACATCGGGGTGATTGCCCAGTGCCGTTCTGAAGTTCTGGACGAAGGTCGTTCCGAACATCGACATCCGGACGTTGATGTCGTTCGAGAACTGATGGCGGATGCAGCTGGCCGAGAGCGCGGTCGACGCGTGTTCGTATGTCGGGTCCGGCTCGATGACGACGATCCTGCCTTGAAAGTCGGATCGGCTGGAGAGGAACCACGCCACGGTGGAGCCCATTGCCGCGCCACCAATGATGACGACATCCGCTGTTTCGTCCGACACGCCCGTCTCCTCGATTGAGCCTGTCCGTATCACGCTACACCAATCAAACGCGAACCCTCGAGTCCGATGTAATCCGAGATCATCAGATCCCAGGTGAAGAGGTTGCCTTGTCGATGCGGCCGTGACACCACTCGGGCCTATCGGCTCGGTATATGTTGAGACAGCCAAATCAGGCCGGCATGTGCGCCAGAATGTTTGCCGGATTGCGTTAGGACGATTGCACATGATCAAACACGTCGCTTACGGAACACGCCTTCGGACATCAGCAGTCCGTCTGGCGCCGGTTGTGCTCGCCGCTGTGTTGCCGATGATTGGTGGCGCCGCTGCAGCGGCCGAGACAACCAAGCTGTCAGAGACCAGAATCCAGAAGGGCTTGATTGCCGCCGGCGTTCTGGACAGGCCGGTCGGCGCCGCGAAATCGCATGAGTTGAGCCAAGCTCTGGTGCGGTATCGCCAAATCTATACCGGCGGCACGGCAACCGACGCAGAGCCTGACGAAATCGCGGCATTCGCCGAAGCATTGAAACGGGGTTTCGGGCTGGTCGAGGTCAAGGATCGCGTCGGGCGCGTTGTTCTGGTGCCGCGCAAGTTGACGGCGCGGACCGATGAGCCTGATGCGACGCAATCTTTCTATCGGTCGCGGTTTTCGGAAGCGCAGTTCTACACCTTCCGCTGGAAGCTGCAGCGCAATCCGCCAAGCGAAATGCTGCGCGCCATTCTGCTGAAGGCGCGTGACGCCAATATCTTGTCGGTTGCCCAATCCAACCGAGCCTTTACGGTTCATCTTCGCGACCATCGCGTCAGTTCCCGAACCGGAAAGAAGACGCCGCGCTTTCAGTACAAGACGGCGTTTACGGCCGGTGGCTACTTAACCGGTCTCTACGTCACATATCTCGACCGGCCGAGCCGCGACTTCGAGGTGCCGTCCTTTCTTGCGCCGCTCGTTCGTCACTGGACGGTGCCGGATACGGTCCTTGCGCCGCTCACTGCAGCTGAGCGCACCGAAGCACTCAATGGCTGGATGGATGGCCGATTTCTATCGCAGGACCAGCGTCGTGAGCTTGTGGACCTGATCTCCCAAGACGACAGCCAGCCGACGATAGGCGCTATCAACACCCTGGTTCGCCTGTGGGCCTGGCGGAAGTCCCTTAGCATGCTTGCGCATTGGATCTCAGCTGAGTTCGAGGAGACGAACCGGTGGGCGTCGGTTCCCATTGAGACCTGTGTGAACTCCCGTGGTGCCATGCCGAAGCATCGTGACGTACGCGTTGTTGTCGCGACGAACCGCCAGCTGACGCCCGAGTTGAAAGCCGGAAACAAAAACGCAACGACGTGGTTCACAACGAATGTGTCGGCGGGCAACGCCATGCACATCGTCTGTGCGTCGATTTCCGTCCCGAATGACACGACAACTCATACCAGCCTGGAAACACGTTACCGGAAAGACTGGATCGGTAACACAACGGTGCTGGACGCGGACGATACCAAGCTGTTTCGTGTGCGGTCATCGAAACTCCTGCGGTCGGTGCCGGCGACGGCGTCTGCCCATCGTTTGCGGCTTCTCGATCGCGAGCGGTGGCTGTTCCCAAGCGAAAGCCGCGCCCTCGTTTTCGTCCATGGCTACAATACGTCCTTCCAATACGCACTGATGCGGATCGCGCAATTGGCGGCAACGATTGAGTATCCCGGCCGGGTCTATCTGTTCAGCTGGCCATCGGCTGAGGAAATGCAGAAGTACATGGCCGATATGGACAGCGCTGAACGCTCCGAGGTGCATCTCGCGGGCTTCCTCCGTGCGATCTTTCGTGATCCGGCCCTGCGTAAGCTCGATATTATCGCGCATTCCATGGGGTCGCAGCTGATTGTGCGTGCGTTGGGTGATCTCCGCGACGTCTTTTACGCACGAGACGATATTCGCCTCGGCGAAATCATTCTAGCCGCACCGGACGTTGCGACGGAGGTCTTTGCCGAGAAAGTGCGTGAAGTCAGCTATCTGGCGGACGGCATTACGGTGTACGGTTCGGCAAAGGACAAAGCCCTGCGCGCCTCTCAATCGCTGCGGGGAACGTCGCCGCGTTTAGGTCAGTTGACCCGAGGCGCAGACGTTCCGTTGCCGAAGGTGCGCATGATCGATGCCACGTCCCCATCGAACATTTGCAATGGATGGGGGTACGTTCAGATCGAGCACAATTACTTCGGTGATAATCCGGTTCTGCTACAGCATATCGAGAGCGTCTTGGAACGTGGTCTGCGCAAGACGGCGAAAGCCGACAATGTCGAGAAATCCGTGATCGAGAAGATCGGCGACGATCATTTTCGTCTGAAGCTACCCGACCCAAGCTGCTGGTTTCATCGCACAGCTGCGGAGTAGGACACCGGTTTTACCGATCGCACCTACGATGTATGCATGTTTGCGATCTTCAGCAGTGCCTCGACGTCCAGGCTCTGGCTGAGATGATCCGCCAACAGGTCGAGTGTGGCGTCGACCTTTTGTTCGTAAGCAAAGCCTGGGGCTGCAACATCGCGCAGGCGGGCGAGGAATGCTCGGCGGAAGCGGTCGCTCGCAAAAAGGCCGTGGACATACGTTCCGAGAATACGTCCATCGGTCGAACTCGCACCGTCCGGCCGGTTGTCCATGTTGAGGTATGGACGTGCGCAATCAGGGCCCGTGGTTTCGCCAAGATGGATCTCATAGCCCGAGACGTTGGTGCCGGAGGCGGGATGTGTGCCGGTGATCGGGTGCACCGACTTGTCACCCGTCAACGTCGTTTCGACGTCCAATAGCCCAAGGCCAGCGTGGCGTCCACGAATGCCTTCTATGCCGTTTGGATCGTCGATCGCGTTGCCGAGCATCTGGTAGCCCCCGCAGAGACCGAGGACGCAGCCGCCGCGACGCACATGGGCTTTGATATCAATGTCCCACCCCTCGGCGATAAGAGCTTTGAGGTCGGCAAGCGTGGCCTTTGAACCCGGCACAATAACAAGGTCCGTGTCGGTCGGAAGAACTTCGCCCGGCTGAAGCATCGTCAAGCGCACGTTTGGATCGAGCCGCAAAGGGTCAAGATCGTCGAAATTCGCAATACGCGGCAGCCGCAGCGCAACGACGTGGATGGGGCCGTCCGCATTCGGAGCGGCAGGTGTATCGAGGTCGGAGGAGTCTTCAGCTGGTAGTGTTTGCGCTTGCGGAAAATGCGGAACGATTCCCAGCCCGCGCCAACCTGTTCGCGTCGTGATCACGTCCATCCCGTTAGCGAACAACGTCGGATCGCCGCGAAACCGGTTGATCAGAAACGCCTTGATGCGGGCCCGCTCGTTTGTCTCGAGGACCGCGTGACATCCGACCAGACTGGCAATGACGCCACCACGGTCGATGTCACCAACCAGTGCAACCGGAACATCCGCCGCCTCCGCAAAACCCATGTTGGCAATGTCTCCGCGGCGCAGATTGACCTCGGCCGGACTGCCGGCTCCTTCGACGATGACGAGCTCAGCTTCGGCTGCGATCCACCGATAGCTTTCCATCACGGCCGGGAGGAGTTCTGCTTTGCGGCGGCCATAGTCGCGTGCCGCCAAAGTCGCCCATCTCCGCCCCTGGACGATCACTTGGCTTCCGGTTTCGCTTTCCGGCTTGAGCAGCACCGGGTTCATATGGATTTTGGGCAAGACGCCAGCGGCGCGCGCCTGCAAGGCTTGCGCCCGGCCAATCTCGCCGCCGTCAGGCGTTGCCGCTGCGTTGTTTGACATATTTTGTGGCTTGAACGGTCTGACGCGCAGGCCCTGTCGGGCGAAGAGGCGGCACAGGCCGGCCACGATCAGCGACTTCCCGACATTGGAGCCGGTGCCCTGGATCATGATGGCAGGTGTGTCGGTCATGGCAGCGGCCCCGTGTGCGGTTGCGTGCGCGATGGCGTCACCATGGCGGCATTTATGTGGAGTTGAAAAGCGATGTTTGCGGATAGGTGTGTGCCGGGCCGATGCGGTTGCTTGGAACTCCGTGCTCGGCGATTGATTGGGCTGGCTTGGAGAGGGCTATCCGCCTTTGCCGATCTCATCCAGGTCTGCAGTGATGCCGCGGTCGCCAAAAACGTTCCCGGATTCCGCGATGCCATTGCGGCGTTCGGCGGCGCGGACTCACAATGCGAGCAGCTCGAATTGATTTCCGAATGCCTCGCCTGGGACGCGTTGATCCACACGTCGTACTTTCACAGCGCGACCTTCACGAAACTCCTCAAAACTCCACGCCGGCCTGGGCTTTTACCCCGGAGCGGAAGGGGTGTTTGACCAGAGACATCTCGGTGGCGAGGTCGGCGGCTTCGATCAACTCGTCCGTGGCATTGCGGCCCGTTATGACGACGTGCGTGTCGTCTGGTTTTTCGGTGCGAAGGAACGTGAGGACCTCATCCAATGCAACGTACTCGTATCGGATTGCAATATTGAGTTCGTCACACAGGACCATGCGAATGTTGGGATCGCGGATCAGCTCTTTCGCTTTCGCCCAGGCGGCTTGTGCCATCTCAGTATCGCGCGCCTTGTCCTGCGTCTCCCACGTAAAACCCTCGCCCATGGTGTGGAACTGGCAAACATCCGCAAAGTGTGTCTCGATCAATTGTCGCTCGCCGGTGGCCATGGCGCCTTTGATGAACTGGACGACAGCACACGGCATGCCATGTGCGATGGCGCGAAAGATCATGCCGAACGCTGCCGTCGACTTCCCCTTGCCCTTGCCCGTATGGACGATAACGAGGCCCCGCTCCTCGGTCTTGGTGGACATGATCTTGTCGCGAGCCACCTTTTTCTTGGCCATCTTTTCCGCGTGGCGGGTGTCCGTGTCGGCGGGTTCGGTCATCATCAACCCTCATGTTTATCGAGTTCGTCGGTCACGGTGAGCCAGTCCACCCGTTCGTTCCAGAAGTCGTGGCGTTCCGGCGAGATGCGACTCGGATCATCGAGACTGGTCGCATAAAGGTGGATTTCGTCAGGATACGTTGCATGCTCATAAGATATGGGTGTGCCGCATTTCGGGCAGAAGGTCCGCTTCACGTCAGGTGATGAGCGATAGAGCGTCGGCTCGATGCCCTCGAACGTGACGTCGTCTTTGAGCGCGACAAAAAACGTTGTGATCGGCGAAGACGTGGCGCGGCGACAGGTCTCGCAGTGACAGTGGCCCTGAAGGCCGATTGGTCCTGTGACCTTATATCGGATTGCGCCACAGAGGCAGCGTCCGGTTTGCGACGTCATGGCGAAAAATCCATGCTTGATAGTTGATCGACGGTCAGCCTCGCCGAGTTTATGCGTGGGGTCCACAACCTTCGTTCGATCGCTTCAGCAAGCCGTGTGGCGATGTCGCGAAGGGCGTCCGGATTTTTTTCGGCAAGGAACGACCGTATAGTTTCATCACCGATATAAGCCTCGAAAATCGCGTCGAAATGGTGGTCGCGCACAGCCCCAGTCGTTGCTGCAAATGCAAAAAGGTAGTCGACGGTTGCCGCAAGCTCGAAAGCGCCCTTGTAGCCATGGGTCATCATGGCACGTGTCCACTTGGGGTTAACGGCACGGGCGCGGACAACCCGCGCGATCTCCTCATCCAGCGATCGGATTTTTGGGCGCTCCGGCCGCGAATGATCCCCATGATAGACCGGCACGGTAGTGCCCTTCAGTGTGCGCGCCGCAACGGCCAGTCCGCCGGCAAACTGGTAATAGTCGTCGGAGTCGAGGATGTCGTGCTCGCGATTGTCCTGGTTGTGGACGACTGCGTCGGTGTGGCGCAAGCGGCGTTCCAGTCCGTCGCGATCATCCGCGCCGTGCGTCTCAGATCCGTATGCGTAGCTGCTCCAGCTGAGGAATGCGTCGGCGAGATCGTGGTCTGTGTCCCAGATCCGTTCATCGAACATCGCCTGTAGTCCCGCACCATAGGCGCCGGGCTTCGACCCGAAAATCCGGAAGGTCGCGTGGCGTTGCGCGATGTCGGCGGGAACGCCGGACTGAACCAGCGTTGCCTGTTCGGCACGTGCGCGGGCGCGAAGCGGGTTGTCGCATTCCGGTTCGTCGCGGTCCGCGATCGCCCGCACGACCGTGTCGAGCAGCGCGATCTGCTGAGGAAAGGCATCTCGAAAGAATCCAGAAATCCGCAATGTGACGTCGACCCGCGGACGGCCGAGCTTGGCGACAGGTACGATCTCATACCCCGTTACACGGCCCGATGCCGGCTCCCACGTCGGCTTTGCCCCCATGAGCGCGAACGCTTGCGCCAAGTCGTCGCCGCCGGTCCGCATATTGGCGGTGCCCCAAGCGCTCAGGGTAATCGCGCGGGGCCAGTCGCCGTGATCCTGGACGTAGCGCGCGATGATGAGCTCTGCGGATTTCGCGCCCAGGTCCCAGGCAGTCGGTGTCGGCAACGTCCGGGCA
Source organism: Pseudomonadota bacterium (assembly GCA_039039985.1). Classification (GTDB taxonomy): domain Bacteria; phylum Pseudomonadota; class Alphaproteobacteria; order Rhizobiales; family Hyphomicrobiaceae; genus JBCBWG01. The sequence continues at coordinate 8,790 of JBCCOV010000011.1, forward strand.
TCAACGGAATAGAAGTTGCGGCCGGTCGGGAGCACGTCATCGCGACCGCGCGTTGGAGCCCCAGATGGTCCCGGTGTAACAAGACGACCGTTGAGCGCCGCAAGCAGCGCGTCGGTTTCGCGACGGCCACAGGCATCAAGCGCCGGCATCAGGTGCATATCGGCTGCGGACAGAACCGCATGCGTCTTGTGCCATGTGGGCGGCGGTGTGTGCGTGCCACCCAAGAGCGAAACCGCGAGTTGCTCGATCCTCTCGACCGTATCGCCGCTCGTGCGCCACGGACTGTCCGAGATGTCCATCAGGCATTGTGGTTTCTCGCCAGACCATGCGGTTGCCAGATCGCAATCCAGTGGATCGAACGTGCCAAACCCAAGGTCGGCCGCGATTGCCCGCTGCAGTGAAGCCTCAGCAGGGTATTCGCCTCGCGGGACGCGGAGCAGCGCAGCCAGCAGGTTGCTTCGGGCGTCACCGGTCGGGGTCTGGCCAAAGATGTGAAGACCACCGCGGATCTGCTGCTCTTTCAGGTCGCAGAGATAGGCATCGAGCTTTTGCATCTTTGCTTCGTCCGCGTCCGACTCTGCGATTCCGCAGTCTTCGCCAAGTCCAATGCGATCTGAACTATAGAGTATATCGCGCGCCAGCCGTTGGGCGCGGCGTTGGTCGAGTGTCAAAGCGTCATAGTATTCGTCCAACTGCGTTTCGAGATCGCGCAGAGGGCCGTAGGTGTCCGCACGCGTTAATGGCGGTGTGAGATGGTCGACCACAACGGCGGCCGTCCGGCGTTTGGCCTGGGCCCCTTCGCCGGGATCATTGACGATGAACGGGTAAATGTTCGGAAGCGGGCCGAGGATTGCTTCCGGGTAGCAGGTTTCTGACAAGGCCAAGGCTTTGCCGGGCAGCCACTCGAGATTGCCGTGCTTGCCGAGATGAACAACGGCGTGCACGCCAAACACATGCCGAAGCCAGAAATACGTCGCAAAATAGCGATGCGGCGGCACCAGCGCGGGGTCGTGATAGGTGGCTTTCGGATCGATGTCGTAGCCGCGCGATGGCTGGATCCCGACAATCACATGCCCGAAGGTGTGCAACGCAAGGTGGAAGCCGGCTGCGGTTACGAAGGGATCGTCGTTCGGTGGTCCCCATTGCGCAGTAACGGCGTCTCGGACGGGTTCGGGCAGCGCACGAAAGTGGGTTTGATAATCGTTGAGATTTAGTGTGGCGGTTGTCGGCCAGACGGTCTCCCGCGCCCGCGCGTTGGTTGGCCCGGCGCGCAACAGATCCATGAGTGCATCGGCGGTTTGCGGTGCCGTCACGTGATAACCGGCGGTCTCCAAGGCTTGGAGGATTGTGATGGCGCTTGCCGGGGTGTCGAGGCCGACCCCATTGGCAATGCGGCCGTCGCGGTTGGGATAGTTCGGCAAGATCAGCGCGACGCGACGATCAGCAACCAGTTGATGGCGCAGTCGGCACCACGCAGCGGCAAGATCTGCCGTGAATCCAATTCGGCTGTCCACAGGCTCGAACGCCGTCAGGTGAATGCCCGTTTCCGGATCGCGCCCGAGATCGCTTTTGAACGCCACGGCGCGCGAGAGGATGCGCCCGTCGAACTCCGGCATGGCCACATGCATGGCGATGTCGCGTATGGGCAATCCCGCCGGAGACGCCGCCCAGGTCTCGGAACTCTGGCCGGACAGGACGACCTGCAACCATGGCGCCGCGCAGCCAAACGCGGTCGCGTTCTCCCCATCGTCGTCGGCGACGGCGCCGCACGCGAATGCCGTTGTGTTCAAAATGACATCCGGAGTGTGTTCCGCAAAGCGTTCACGCAAATAGCGGGCAACTGACGAGTCTCGCAAGCTGGTCACATAAATCGTATCGACAGCCAGTGCGCGCGCGGCAAGCGCATCGGCGAGGGCGCGGACGGGTTTTAGGTCTTCCGATTGAACAACGGCGCGGTAGACAATGAGCGCGACGCGGCCCTGGATGTTTGGCGGGGTGAGCTCTGGGAGGGTGCCCGCTTTCGGAAATCGCTTCGGCGTCCGTGCCGGTAGGCTGCGATCGCGCATGATCGCTGTCGCCGTTTCCAAGAACAGGCGCGCGTTGTCGGCACCGCTTTCGCAGAGGCAGAGCCAGAGTTTCTCCAGTGCCTCCGGCGAGACGGTGGAGAAGCCGGCAAGGGTGGCGTCGGCTGTCGTGTCCCCCGGCAGGATTGCGCACGCTGTTCCAGCAGAGCGGCTGAGGTCCCGAATGCGTTCGAGCCCGTAGGGCCAATAACTGTAGCCCCCCAACGCGCGCACGACGACAAGTCTGGCGCGCGACAGGGTTTGCTCGATATACAAGTCGACGGAATAGTTGTGGCGAAGTTTCAGCGAGTTTGCCAGCCGCAACGTCGGTTTGGGGGTGCCATCGGACGGTGACCAGTCGGCATAGGTCTGCGCCAGTAAAGCTAACTCGCCGTCGGCTGCCGAGAGCACGACAATGTCTCCTGGCGACTGCGCGAGATCTACGGCCTCGTCCCCGGTATCAATGACGCCGTCCTGAATGGCGAGAACGTGCATTGTGCCGCCTCACGCCGCGACAAACATGGTCATTACGGCTGCCCAGTCCGGCAGGGCGAGCGCCGGTCGGCACGGAATGTCGGCAACAAGGTTTGGCCGGATCTCAGCGACGACGGGTTCAGAGATGCGCGCCAAGGTCGTCTCGGTGGTCTGTCGCAACACGGTGTCAGGATCGTCGGGTCTGATCGTACGCGGGGGGAACGCCACGCGACCGCGCGGCAGAACCAGAACGATCGCGTTCGGTCGGTGCGATGGACCGAACGCGAAGGCTCTCAGCTTGTCGTGTGCGGCAATCTCGAATTCCGCGCTGTCTGTTTCAGCCCTCAGCCCGCGATCGTCGATATTGATGCGCGCGGAAACACGCGGGCCGGTCCAGAAGCGGGCGAGCGGGCCATCCTCAGGCCGGATAATCCAGGCGCCACGCTCCTGGCGAATGGTCCTGGCCACGAGGGCGAGAATGCCGGTTGGCGACCACGGCAAAACATGCCGGTCCATTGCGAGCCGTTGCCGTCGCTCCGGCAAGGCGTCCCAAATCTCCTTGCGGGCGTCCTCGGGTGTTGTACCCCATCCCGCGATCTCGTCGCTGGACCGCGCACAGCCGCGGCACCAGCCGGTCTCATCGTCCAGTTCACAGACGCCGAGGCATGGCGAGTGCGTGCCGAATTGAAGTGACGCGGCATTTGACGTGTCAGCGAAATCGGTCATCCGGCGGTGCCCTGCAACGTTCTGGTCATCGCAGCGCTGTCTGCGCCGGCCAGGCAAATGACGACAACATGCCCGTCCTTGGTTTCGTCCGCGCGCCACGGCCGGTCGTAGTGCGTCTCCACGCGCGGCCCGACCGCTTGCACGACCAGGCGCATGGGTTTGCCGGTGATTGCGAGTGTGCCTTTCACGCGCAAGACGGTGCTGTCCGTCGTCAAAGCTGCGACGCGGCGTGTGATTTCGTCGGCCTCGGCGAGCGGAGCGACAGGAACAATGAATGTTTCAAACGCATCATGATCGTGGTCATCATGATGATGGTCGTCATGGTGGTGATCATCGTGCCCGTCGTCGTGGTCATGATCGTGATGATGAGATCGCCGGTTTGCGAGATCTTCCTCGGCCGCGATGGCCAGTCCGAGGAGGATATCGGCAGGCGGCTTTTGTGTGCCCGAACGGATGATCTTGGCGGCCGCGCGTTTTTGCGACCGGACCAGGTCTTCCGCGCGCACCAGCTCAGTCTCGTCGATCAGGTCCGTCTTGTTGAGAACGACGAGATCCGCGCAAGACAGTTGGTCCTCGAACAGTTCGGCCAATGCGCTGTCGTGATCAAGGTTCTCGTCCGCCGCGCGCTGCCGCGCGACTGCGCCTTCGTCATGTGCAAACCGGCCGGCCGCCAGCGCTTCAGCATCGACCACCGTGATCACGCCGTCAATCGTCACGCGGGTTCGGACCTCGGGCCATGCGAAGGCTTGGAGCAAGGGCTGCGGAAGGGCTAGGCCGGATGTTTCAATAACAATGTGATCCGGCGGATCGCGTCGCTCGAGCAATTTCGTCAAGGTCGGCAAGAAGTCGTCGGCAACGGTGCAGCAGATGCAGCCGTTCGCAAGTTCGATGACATCATCGTCCGAGCAGCCGGCGATGCCGCAGGACCGGATCAGGTCGCCATCGACACCGATATCGCCAAATTCGTTCACGATCAGCGCAATGCGCCGGCCGCCGTTGGTGGTCAGCAAAGACTGGATGAGCGTCGTTTTGCCGGCGCCGAGAAAGCCGGTGATAACAGTACAGGGAATTCGTTGTGACATTTGTCGCCCGCCTCACATCATGATTCAAATGCGAGGCGTCGACGCGTCCGCGCGTGCTGGCCGCTGAAGCACCAGCACACCGTGACCGCATCCGGAACACCCCGTCCGTTCGCGTCTGACCGAGCACACAGGCAGGTTTTGCCGGGCTCCGGTCTGGTTGTGACGGCAGGTCTCCTGGCTTGCGCTTCTTTGCAGACATCCGCCTTCCCAATCCGTTCAACGGATCAGTGGCATAATGGACGCCCGCTCCACGCTTACAGTCGCGGGGGCGGCCGCGGCTTCCAGGTCCCGAGTTGGGGTCGACCCTGACCGCGTTCCCTATTCACTTCCCGAAGGAAGACCGTCATCGACAGCTAAGACCGGGGCTCGACGCGCGTCAATCAACAATGCAGAGAATACATTGGATACAAGCATTCCGGAGTAAGCGCGTTGCAGGACACCAAAGTGCACCTTGAACGGCATCGGTTGGTTCTTGGCGGTGCGCGATCCGGCAAAACACGGCGTGCGCTGGAGATTGCCGAACAAAAATCGTCGCGTGTCTATATTGCAACGGCAGAGGCGTTTGATGGCGAGATGGCAGCGCGGATCGCACGGCATAAGGCTGAGCGTGGGCCAGGCTGGTCCACGATTGAGGCGCCTCTTGAGCTCGCGGCTGCGATCGGAGACCTGTCACGTGACGCGGAACGCATCGCGCAATCCGACGATACCGTAATCGTCGTCGATTGTCTGACCCTTTGGCTGTCCAATCTGATGCTGGCTGAGCGCGATGTCGAGCACGAGACTCAAACGTTGATCGATGCGCTGGGCGCCTGTCCCATTCCAAGTGTTCTGGTTTCGAATGAAGTGGGGTGGGGCATTGTCCCCACCAGTCAGCTCGGACGTGCGTTTCGGGACAGGCAAGGTCAACTCAATCAGGCGCTTGCGGGCGTTGTCGGCACGGTTGAGCTTGTGGTGGCCGGGCTGCCAATGACCTTGAAGTCGGACGTCGGTGTGCGTTTATGAGACGAAGAGTCTCCACAAAGACGCCACGGCTATTCCGGCGATCATGGCGATCCACACCTGTCGACAGACAATCATGACGACAGTGGCCGCGGCGACGGCAATGCGTACCGCCCAGTCGCCGTGCCATACCGCCGGTGCGATCGCCGCAACGACGACGGAGCTGGCCAAGGCCCGCAGAAACGCTTCGAGTGCGGGTGTTACTGTGACATGGCTCATCAGCCAGAAGCCGCCAACGCGCGTCGACAGCGTGACGAGAGCCACGCCGATTATGGTCAGAACTGCGACTGTTTCAGCGGGCAAAGCGGAGCACTCCCACGATGCCGCCGGTCAGTGCACCGACGATGATGTGCCAGCCTGCCGGAAGCAACTCGAACGCGATCAGAGACGCCGCAGCTGCCATGATCCAAGGGGCGGCATCCTCCCGCCCCCGCCAGAGACCGACCAACGTTGTGGCGAAGACCGATAGTACGACGGCATCCAGGCCGAACTGTTTGGGATCAACGACCGCGCCTCCCGCAAAATATCCGGCGACGGTGCTGAGCTGCCAAGCCACCCAGAGCACCAGGCCGCTTCCAAACAGGAAGCCGACATCCGTCAGGCCCCGCTCCTTCTCCTGCATTGTCAGGGCCCAATTGATGTCGGTCATCACGCCGGCCGCAAGATAGCGCTGCCACGGGCGGACACCGGAGGCCCAGGAGCTCAATGCCGCCCCGTAGAGCAAATGGCGCGTGTTCAGCGATAACGTGATCAAGAGAATCGGCATCACCGGCATCGGCGTTGCCCACAGCTCGACAATCGCCAATTGCGACAGACCTGCGAACACAATCAGACTCATCAAGACGCCGAACTCCAGCCCAATGCCGGCCTCAGACGCCGCAAGACCAAATGCCATGCCAAACGGAACGACCGGCAGCGAAACAAGCGCAGACGCGCGCATGCCGGTCCAGATACCGGCGCGCGTAAACGTCGCTTTTACCAGGCCGTGGTCCGGCGCAGTCGTTGTGTCGCGCGCAGCGTGCATGAGTGATGGTCGGATGTTGGGGTTGAAGAGCAGCAGCAACCGCTCGAAGCTGATCTCTGATTATCCGATCCTGTGTTGCCCGGCCAGCCTCTGCGCATGCTGTTGGTGCAGAGGAGCAATGTTGTTACGCGTCTGTGAGGTTACGTGGCGGTGCAGGAGAGCGCTTCAACCGATCAATCGGCTGATGGAGACGGCGCCGGGTCTCAAGCCACTGCGGCTGATGTTCCCACAGGGCTGATGGTCACGCTGATAGGGCTGACATTCGTCATGAACACGTTCGGGCGTGGCGTGACTGAGACGTTCGCCGTCTTCCTGCTTCCGGTTGAAGCCGCGTTTTCCGCTAGCCGTTCCGAGATAACGGCGACTTATTCGGTCTACATGCTGGTCCACGGCATCGCGGCACCCTTCGCCGGGCAATTGGTTGACCGCTTCGGGGGCCGGCTGACCTACTGTGCCGGCTTGTCTTTGCTTGGCGGCGGTTATGTCCTTGGCGGCATGGCTGAAACGGTTCCGCAATATTATGTCACTGTCGGCGCGATGAGCGGTCTTGGTGCGGCATGTCTCGGAATGGTCGTCGCGTCCAGTCTGTTGAGCCGATGGTTCACGCGCCGTTTGGGCTCCGTCATGTCGATCCCGTATGCGGCCGTCGGTTTCGGTGTTCTGCTTGTCCCGCCCATCACGCAGTATCTTCTCACGCACTATGATTGGCGCATGGCGCATACGCTGCTCGGGCTGGCCGTTCTTGCCCTTCTGCCACTGTTGTTCCTGCTGCCACTCGCGCGACTGACGCGCGGTTCGCCGGAGTGGCAGGCACAGCGGATATCGGCCGCCGAGACAGGCGCGCCGATGTGGACCGTGTCGCGCGCGCTGAAGACACCAGCCTTCTGGGCTCTGTTCTCAGTGTACTTCTGGACCGCTGTCGCCGCCTACACCGTTCTGCCGCAGTCCGTCGCTTTTCTGGTCGAGAACGGGTTTGATCCGCTTGTGGCTGCCGGTGCCTTTGGTGTGACCGGCGCTCTCTCCACGGTCGGCATCATGGCGATGGGCTGGATATCGGACAGGTTTGGACGTCTCCCGGCCACCGTCGTGTCGTATCTCATGTCCATGTCCGGCGTCGCGTGTTTGATCGCGGTCGTCTGGTGGCCCCATCTGATTTTCGTTTATGCGTTTGTCACGCTCTTTGGTCTCATGCAGGGCGCGCGTGGGCCGATCATCGCTGCGCTTGCTGCTACGCTTTATCGGGGTGGCTCGGTTGGCGCGATCTTTGGTGCGCTGTCGTTCGCGCTCGGGATTGGTGCGGCGGCCGGATCGCTGCTGTCCGGGCTATTGCACGATCTCACACACGACTACGTCGCGTCCTTCTCGCTGGCGATCGTTGCATCGCTTCTCGGGATGCTGAGCTATGTCGGTTCCGGCAGTCTTCGCCGTGAACGGCTTTGAGCGCGCTCAGTTCGCCATAAAGACCGGGACTTCCGCATGCGCGAGGATCTGGCTGGTGGCGCCGCCGAAAATCATTTGGCGCAGGCGACTTTGCGTATAAGCGCTTTTGATCAACAGGTCGCCACCAAGCTTCTGGGTTTGCTCCAGTATGCCAAGGCCGGGCCTGTTGCTGTCTGAGCTCGGGTCGTGAATGTGCGTGGCAGCTATACCGTGCGTTGCGAGGTACTCGCGCAGCTCCTCTCCGGAGGGACCCGGCACCATGGCGCTGCTGAGCGTGAGAATTGTAATCTTGTCCGCGGTCTTGAGGATCGGAAGCGCCGCGACGATCGAGCGGGCGCCCTCAGTGCTTTGATTCCACGATATCACGATGTTTTTGCCGAACGGCCCGTCAACCCGCGTGGGTGGGCAAATCAGAATGGGTCGCCCACTTTCAAATAGTGCGGATTCCAAGGTTGTCATTCGGGCGCCGTCGCCAGGGCTTGTCGGTCGTCCGATTACCGTCAAATCGTAGACTCGGCCGAGCGCACCGAGTTCTTGATCATCAACGGGCTCGCCAGCCCGCCATCGAAATCTGGGTCCGTCCGCTGGCTGTTGCCGCACAAATTCGTCGAACAGCGATCTGGCTTTCGCAATCGCCTCGCGCTCGTCTCCCTCGATCGGAGGTATGGCGACAGCAACAATCGGCTCGGCGCCGACGGCTTGATAGCTGGGCAGGCGCAAGGCAACTGCGTCGACATGGGATTCAAATCGCGCTGCAAACTTACCAGCCAGCCGCAGCATCCCCGGAGTATGCTGGTGGTCTTCCACGGGAACGAGCAGTGATCGCATAGGCGCTCCGTCAGGCATAAAATTGTGACCTGCAGTGCCATGATCGACTGTTTCGCCGCAAGGATCAACTTACCAGTGCGGATCTGAGATCTCTTGTTGATGCCGCGCCGTCAGTAGCGAAAGAAATGCGACCCGTGAACGTAGACATCGCCGCCGTAATCGTCGTGCGTGAAGCCACCTGACAGTCTCGTCGACTGGTCCTCAGTCCATAGATAGCGCGTAAACAGGCCACCGCTCAAAGTGAGATATCGGCGCTTGGATGTCAGCGCGGCTTCGACACCAAGCTGCCAGTCCGATCCCAGGCGATATCCCGCCGCCGTGTTGACGTCGACGGTGGCAAACGTTTTGTCATTGTCAAGATAGTAGCCGCCTGCAACATCTGCCTTGAGAAAGATCTGGTCGGTTGCGTTGTACCAGAATTCCAGCGCGCCTTTGACGCCGTATTCGCTGCGCTCCATGAAATCCATGTCGCGCGGGGTCATGGTGTAGAATGTTGTACTGGGCCCGACAAAGACTTTGGTTGTTAGCGGCCCGGTCTGGAATTGGTAGCCGATCAGGACATCGGCGAACGAATACTCCGCGTCGTATGTCATTGTGACTTCGCGGACATCCGTCGTCTCATGTCCCTTGCCTGTCGTGGTGACAGGAACCGAAGCGGTTCTGTCGTAGGAGTAGCCGCCGTAGCCGGTGACGACGCGCAGCCGTAAACCTTCGTCCGTTATGCCGGCAAATGGACTGATCGTTGCGCCCGTGTATCCAGACCAATTCGAGCCGCGTACAATGACACCCGTCCAGGCTTCGATGTGACCTGGCGGTGGCAAGGCGTCCCATCCGTCCTGAGCGGCAACCGGCGCCATAACACTGAGCTGAAGAACCAAAGCGGCAATGCATGTCGTACGTTTATTGGGGACTCGATACATGGTCGATTACGCCGCTCATTGCACTACGGATGTATACTGATCGTCGTATAACTTCTGTGATGTCAATATTTATCCGTCATCAAATTAAATTCGATTATTTAGTTCTTCAAAGTGTCCGGCTTTGTTCTGCTGCTGCATGGGAACGCGTCTGATGAACACCCCTGCACCGGCCCCGATTGACCCTGACAACTTTGAGACGTGGCTCTGTCCAGACCGGCACGGTTTGTATTGCGTGCCGGGTGGCTTCTACATCGATCCACACACGTCGGTTCGCCGCGCAGTCGTTACGCACGGTCACGCCGACCATGCACGTCCGGGCCACGGCGCGGTTCTGGCGACGCCCGAGACAATCGCGATCATGACCGTGCGGATGGGCAGCGACTGCGCGGGACAGTTGCAGAAAGTGCAATACGGCGAGCAAACCCAGATTGGCGACGTCTCCGTCACGCTGGTGCCGGCCGGGCATATTCTCGGTAGCGCTCAGGTTGTGGTGGACTATGCCGGTCGCCGGGCCGTGGTTTCGGGTGATTACAAACGGCAAGCCGACCCGACGTGCGCGCCCTATGAAGTCGTGCCATGCGATCTGTTTGTGACGGAAGCAACGTTCGGTCTCCCGGTGTTCCATCACGAACGCCCGGAGGACGAAGTGGAGAAGCTATTGCGCTCGCTGGCAGATTTTCCTGAGCGCAGCCATCTTGTCGGCGTTTATGGGCTTGGCAAATGCCAGAGGCTGATCCGTCTGATCCGGGCTGCTGGCTATGACCGTCCGATATGGCTCCACGGCGCGCTGAACGCGCTGTGCACGTTTTACGTGTCGCAAGGTATTGCGCTTGGCGACCTGCGCCTGGCCAGCGATGCGGAGAACAAACTCGCAGGCGAACTGGTGCTCTGTCCGCCATCAGCGCTGCAGGATCGTTGGTCGCGACGGCTGAAGGACCCGGTGACGGTTTTTGCATCGGGTTGGATGCGTGTGCGCGGGCGTGCACGGCAACGCGGCGTTGAGTTGCCGCTTGTCGTATCGGATCACGCAGACTGGCCGGAGTTGATTGCCACGATCGTCGACACCGGCGCGCGTGAGATCTGGGTCACGCATGGTCGCGAAGACGCGTTGGTGCATCAACTTGGTCTGATGGGGCTCCGTGGTCGCGCCTTGCGGCTTGTCGGCCGAGAGGAGGAGAGCGCTTGAAGGCCTTCGCGCGATTGCTGGACCGCCTCGTTTACACGCCCGGCCGAAACGCCAAATTGCGTCTGCTGGGAGACTACTTTCGCGCTGTGCCGGATCCCGACCGGGGGTGGGCGCTTGCGGCGCTGACAGATGGATTGCCGTTCTCATTTCCCGTGCGCCGCACCATCATGTCGTTGATGGAGCGGCGCCTGGATGCCGAACTGTTTCGGCTGTCGCGTGACTACGTGGGGGACACAGCGGAGACGGTCGCCCTGGTTTGGCAGAGTTCGCGAACGGAGGACGGCGCAGCTCCGAGACTGGCCGACGTGATTGCGACTCTCGAACTGATTGATCGCAATCAGCTCGATCCCCAACTTGAAGCCTGGTTGGATCAGCTCAACGCGACCGAGCGCTGGGCGTTACTCAAGTTGTTGACCGGGGCCTTGCGGGTTGGCGTGTCCGCGCGACTGGCGAAACTCGGACTCGCGCAGGCCTTTGATCGCAATGTCGACGATATCGAAGAGGTGTGGCATGGCGTATCTCCTCCGTACGCGCCGTTGTTTGCGTGGTTAGAGGGGACTTCGGCTCAGCCGGACATCTCGGGGGCGCCGGTTTTTCGGCCATTGATGCTGGCAAATCCACTTGAGGATGGCGATTGGGATCAGCTCAACGTCGACGACTTTCTGATCGAATGGAAGTGGGATGGCATCCGGGTTCAGGTCGCGGCGACTGGCGACGACGCCAGGTTGTATTCTCGGACCGGCGACGACATCGGCCGCAGTTTTCCGGAGCTGCTGGAGAACTTTCGGTTCAACGCCGTGCTTGATGGCGAGTTGCTCGTTGTCCGTGACGGCGAGGTTGCGCCATTCAATGATCTCCAGCAGCGGCTGAATCGGAAAGCCGTTTCGCGAAAGATGCTGGACTCATATCCGGCCGCGGTCCGCCTTTACGACGTCCTGATGCTCGACGGCGATGATCTGAGAGAGCGGCCCACTGGCGAACGACGCCAGATACTGCTGGACTGGCACGCCAGAACGGTACCGCCGCGCACCGATGTGTCCGATGTTTTAACTGTTTCTGATAAGGCATCGCTGCGAGAACTCTGGTCCAATACGCGCGGAATTGGGATTGAGGGGCTGATGCTGAAACGGCGGTCCAGCCCATATCTGGCAGGGCGACCGAAAGGGCATTGGTTCAAATGGAAGCGCGCGCCGCTCACTTTGGACTGTGTATTAATGTATGCACAGCGTGGGTCCGGACGGCGATCGTCCTACTATTCTGATTTTACCTTCGGGGCTTGGCGTCCGGGCGAAAACGGCGAGCCGGAATTGGTTCCGGTTGGGAAGGCCTATTCCGGATTTACGGACGAAGAGCTACTTGAACTCGATCGATGGGTGCGCGCGCATACGGTTGACCGATACGGCCCGGTTCGGGCTGTCGCTCCGGAACTCGTCGTTGAGGTTGCGTTCGATGCGGTTCAGCCGTCACCGCGACATAAGTCCGGTGTTGCCATGCGGTTTCCACGAATCCATCGCATTCGCTGGGATAAGCCGGCTCACGAGGCAGATCATCTGACGGCGCTGGTCCAATTGATTGCGATCAATGCGTCGATGAACCAATAGCCTACGTTCGTGCGTAGCAATGTATACACGAAGTTTTTTGCGGATTTCAGTTGTGGCCCGGATAAGCGCCGCATATATCCGCGGTTGTAAACAAAGGTGAGCGCGATTTGGCGTGTCGCGATCGCGGTGGGAGGAAAGCGGGATGCATCGTCAGGCGTTTCAACCGGTTCTAGCACCAGCCGAAGAGGCTGCACGTACTTATTGGCGCGGTGCAGACACGATCTTCAAGAGTACGAACCCTGGAGTGAAATCGGCATTTCGATTGAACCTGGAATATACGGGCTTCGCGCTTCGGCAAATGCGGGCCTCTATGGACCTTCCCGTTCAATTGGCCGCATGTAAGACGCCGGTCGACGCGACCGATTGTGCTATCCGGTTTTGGATGGCGGCATTTGAAGATTTCGCAAGTGCAAATGGTCGGGTGATATCCGCTTGGTCTGCTGCATTGCCGGAGGCCGCACGCGCTGACGTCAAGATTGACGACTGGAACGTTAAGGTGCCGGCCTTTCAAGAAAGTCGCGAGCGCGATCGGATTGATCTCAACGTGCCGGCTCAGTCTCGGCAACCGTCTGGCGCCAGGGCACCGGCGTCGCGCGAGACCTCCGTGGCGGCAGCAGCCTGATAGGCTGTCTCTCGGGAGACGCGACAACCCGCGGGCGAGGCGCGAGCAGTCCGTTTCTAAGCCGCTCGCTTTATCGCGGGCGGCTTCGGTTTGTTTTGAAGTTGCAGCAGCAGCTTATGCTGCCGGCCGGCGCCAGCGCTCAGCGAGTTGCCACACGGCTGTCACACCAAGTGCCGCAACGGCGGTGCCGACCAGATCCTTCATGATAAACGGCCAGAACCCGAACAGCATCGCCTTCTCAAAACCGATCAGGTAAGCCAGCCAGATCACCCCAGGCACGTAGATCAAGGCCAGGCCGACCAGTGCGGTGGCCAGGCTGGAGAAGACTCCGTGGCCCCAACCGGCATCCGCCAGGCGTCCGGCCGCAATGGCTGCCAGCACGAAGCCGAGGAGGTAGCCGCCAGTTGGCCCCATCATGTAAACCAGACCGATCCCCTTTTCCGGCGTTCCCGTGAAGACCGGAAGCCCGGCTGCGCCTTGCGCGAGGTAGAGCAAGACTGTCGCCAACGCGAGACGCCAGCCGAGTGCGAGCGCCAGAGCAACGAGGACCGGCGTCTGCATTGTCATCTCAACCGGGTAGAACGGGACTTTGACTTTTGCAGCGAGCGTCAACAACAGGGCGCCGACGATCACAATCACGACGCCGCGGGTCAGACTGTTCGTCGATGTTGGCCAAAGGGTTGCTGCTAGCGTTGCTCTTGAAGCGTGCGCCATTCGTTCCGTCCCCCAAATCCATCTCAATGTTTGTTGCCGATCATTCGGCGTTTGTTGCCGATCATTCGGCGGTAAGCCGCATCCATTGCGATGCGTACCGTGACTGGGCCTGCTGCTCACAAGCCTTCGGGTCCCAGGATGTGCCACGTCCTGCAGCGCTATTCAACGTATTCTGTCAGTCGTCTCCGCAAGTGCGCTTCGGAACAAGCTGCGGCCGTGCGAACGCTGTTTGGCTCACGGCCGTTTCTGACCCAACCGCGGCGAAGCGTCTCGCTCACGCGAACGTGGGAGGCGTGTGATCCGTGTTGCCATTAGACCCGTAACACATCCGGATTTTAGAATGCGTTGGGCCAGGTTACTCAGCCAGTCTACGCGCCAGTCCACGCAGTCAGCCCACACGGTCCACACCACGGCACTCACATCAGTAGGAAATCTCACGGCATGATCCGACGTGTACTGCTGGGAATTGGCGGTCTTGGCTTGATCGTTCTCGCCGTGCTGACCGTGCTGACCCACGAATCAGGTCATGTATTGTCCGAAGTTGAGGACGACATTCGTGCACGATACTCGGATGTTTCGCATCTCTCCCCCCGGGCGGTTGTATCCTGGACGCGTGATTTCGGCGCCGGCATCGGGCGCCGCCCAGACGTGCTTCTGGTCGATGTGCGCGACCCTGGCGAGTTTGCCGTGAGTCGAATCGGCGGGGCGCTGCGCATTGATCCGGGCGTCAGGCCGAGCGCCGTGGCCGACATTCTGGGTGACGTCCGCGGCAAGACGATCGTGTTCTACTGTTCTGTCGGAGAGCGTAGTTCAAGCATGGCGCAACGCGTTCAACGGTTGCTGACTAACCGGGGGGCCATTGCTGTCCACAACCTGAGCGGTGGGATTTTCCGCTGGCACAACGAACAGCGGCAGCTCCACAACGCTGAGGGCGCAACGGATTATGTGCACCCCTACAACACGTTATGGGGCCAGTACGTTATACGGCAGGACGCGGTGCGCTATTCACCACGACCCTCGACTGCGCCAGCTACTCGAGCGCCGTTAAACCCTTCTTGAAGCCGGCCAGTGAGATCGGAATACCGATCCCAGCTTCTTCGGTTTGGAAGATGATAAAGATGGCGCTGGTCCCGTCCTGCAGCTTCTTCAACAGGTCATTTTCAACGACAACTTGCGCATAACATGCAAACGTATGGCAGCGCAGAAACGGCGCGTGACCAATATCCTGGCCGTCGATCTTGAGCCCAAGCCCCGGCGGGAGCAGCACCCCAAGTGGGGCAAATACGCGCAGGACGCGTGTGCCGTTTGAGAATTTCTGGAAGTAAACCGTCAGCCCGACGTTGTTCCGATCTTCGGCCGTCACGCTCTGCACGAGGGCGCAAACCTCGGACTTCGAGCCCGGCGGCGGCGCTTTACACACAACCTGCCAGTCGCCGTGCTGGGCCTTTACAGTCCCGTCAACATTGGCTCTCACGGGTGGAGCTTGGGCTGCTGCAGTCGCTGCAAGGCTACCAAAAAGGATCGTCGCGCAGGCCAGAATCGACGACCATTGCACGCTCCATTGGCGCGTTCGTTGCGGGCAACAGAACCCCGTCGCGATCATATCACACTACCCCGAGCCTAGTGTTGAAGTTGTACGCATCATGTGACGCGCGACCATCGGCTGATGTACATCAGCGTCGCTGTCTGTAAGGAATTCGACCGATTTACGGCCTTGTGAGAAAACTGCGCGTGCCGGTGGGTTAATGCGCGTGCCGTTGTCGCAGGCGCCAGTTTCTGCTGAGCCGTGGTTGTAGAGCGTAGCGGAACGGTCTTAGAAATATATGCGGAACAATGCATGTGTTCGAGCCTTAAGAACGCGTGTGACGAGGGGAAAGGCAGGGAACGGAATGGGAAACGTCCTCCAGTCGATCGGCGCTTGGGTCTGTAGCGCTGCTTTAGGGATCATGGGCGGCTCGATGCTCGCTCGCCCGGCTGCCGCCGCCATGGGCCAACCCACGGATGGCCAGATCGGCATGCAGCTTCCGGCAACGCCCATTGCGGTCGAGATTGATTGGTTCCACAACTATGTGACCGTTATCATCTTTGCGATTGCGCTCTTCGTACTTGGCCTGATGGTCTATGTTGTTCTGCGGTTCAACGAACGTGCCAACCCGACACCATCACGGTTTTCCCACAATACGATGATCGAGGTGGCGTGGACGGTCATCCCGGTCCTCATCCTCGTGGCGATTGGTATCTTCTCGTTCAAGCTGCTCTATATGCAGTACACGTTCCCGCCGCCTGACCTCACGATCAAATCGACCGCGAATGCTTGGTTCTGGGAACACGAATACCCGGACGAGGATGACCTCAACGTCACGCAAAACATGGTCCGCGATGAGGATGTGCTGCGCGCTGCCATTGGGGATGAAGCGTTCGACGAGCGTTTCGGCGAACTCGAGGGGGTTGAGCTGTCTCGCGCGTTGTATAGAGCGTCGTTGCCGCTTTGGCAGAAGATGCCGGCGCAACGACAGCTCGCAACGGACAACCCGATCGCCGTGCCTGTCAACAAAGTCGTGCACGTGCTGGTCACATCAAACGACGTGATCCACGGCTGGGCGATGCCATCTTTCGGCTCTCGCGTTCAGGCTGTACCGGGCCGCACAACTGCCACGTGGTTCAAGGCGACGAAGACGGGTGCGTTTTTCGGGCAATGTGCTGTGCTGTGCGGGCAGTTTCATGCTTCGATGCCGATTGAAATCCATGTCGTGCAAGAGCCTGTCTACAACGAATGGTTGGCTGCCGCGAAAGCCGACGACTGGGAGCGGGCAAAGAAGATTCTCTTTGATGCTCTGCCGGGGTCCGATACGGCGAAGGCAGTCGCACTTGCGCGGCCCAAACCTGCTTCGGCCGTGTCCGTGGCCGCGACAAATGCCCGTTAGCATTCGACCCGTTAGCATTCGATAAGTCTTTAACTCGATCGACTGGCTGCCAGGGTGGTGGCAGTCCACGCAAGGTCTGGAGGTAGTTTCGACCGATGGCTTACTCAGGAGACGCTACACACGGCCACGATGAGAAGCCTGGCTTCTTCGTTCGTTGGCTGTTTTCGACGAACCACAAAGACATCGGGATGCTCTACCTCATCTTCGCGATGACAATGGGTGTTGTCGGCGGTGCGTTGTCCGTCGCAATGCGGATGGAACTGCAAGAACCGGGCATGCAGTACTTTTCCAACCCGCACACCTACAACGTGTTTGTGACGGCTCACGGTCTGATCATGGTGTTCTTCATGGTTATGCCGGCGATGATCGGCGGGTTTGGCAACTACATCATGCCGTTGATGATCGGTGCGCCGGACATGGCGTTTCCGCGCATGAACAACATCTCGTTCTGGCTGCTTCCGGTCGCGTTCATCTTGCTCTTGATGTCGCTGTTTGTGGAAGGCCCGGCGGGGGCGAACGGGGTCGGCGCCGGTTGGATTGTGCTTGCGCCACTCTCAACGACCGGCCATTCCGGACCGGCGACAGATTTTGCCATTCTGGCACTTCACGTCGCGGGTATCTCGTCGATCCTCGGGGCGATCAACTTCATTACGACGATCTTCAACATGCGTGCGCCGGGCATGACGCTGCATAAGATGCCGCTGTTCGTGTGGTCGGTACTGATTACGGCGTTCCTGCTGTTGTTGTCGCTTCCGGTGCTCGCCGGCGCGATCACGATGCAGCTGACCGACCGGAACTTTGGTACAACGTTCTTCGATGCTGCTGGCGGCGGCGACCCGCTGCTGTATCAGCACCTGTTCTGGTTCTTCGGCCACCCGGAAGTCTACATCCTGATCCTGCCAGGCTTCGGGATGATCAGCCACGTGATCGCGACGTTCTCGAACAAGCCGATCTTTGGATATCTGGGTATGGCCTACGCCATGGTCGCCATTGGTGTCGTCGGCTTCGTCGTGTGGGCCCACCACATGTATACCGCGGGTATTAGCGTGGATACGCAGGCCTACTTCGTGTTCGCGACAATGGTGATTGCCGTTCCCACCGGGGTGAAGATCTTCTCGTGGATCGCAACGATGTGGGGCGGCTCGATCTCCTTTCGAACGCCGATGTTATGGGCGCTCGGCTTCATCTTTCTGTTTACGGTTGGTGGTGTTACGGGCGTGATGCTGGCAAACGCCGGTGTCGACCGCAACATGCACAACACCTACTACGTCGTGGCGCACTTCCACTATGTGCTGTCGCTCGGTGCCGTGTTCGCCATCTTTGCCGGCTGGTACTACTGGTTCCCGAAAATGACGGGCTACGAGTACTCCGAGTTCTGGGGCAAGACACACTTCTGGCTCACCTTTATCGGTGCCAACATCCTGTTCTTCCCGCAGCACTTCCTCGGGCTCGCCGGCATGAACCGGCATTACGCCGACTACCCGCCCGGATTTGCGTTCTGGAACGGAATCTCGTCCTACGGCTCCTACATCACGGCATTCGCGACGCTGGTGTTCTTCTTCGGCATGGCCGTGTCACTGATGCGTGCTCGGCGCACGGTGGATAATCCGTGGGGTGAAGGCGCGACGACATTAGAATGGACGCTGTCGTCACCGCCACCATTCCACTCGTTCGACAAGCTGCCGCGGTTCGACGAAAAGTCGCCGGCGCACTAAGACGGACGCGCTGCGGCCCTGTTAACTTGCGGGGTCGCAGTCGCATTGCACCACTGGCGAGCGCGGTCGTCGTCGCGGTCGTCGTACAGCTGGATCGCTCGCCAGAACATGAGAGCCAGACCCGTGAGTTAAGCGGGCGGGGGACGCGCAACGATGGCCGATACGAGTATGAATGCCACCTATGACGGTTCTACCGCCGCAGCATTGACGACGGGCGGAACCGTTCGCGACTTCTACCAGCTTCTGAAACCGCGGGTTATGTCGCTTGTGATATTCACGGCGTTCGTCGGGATGATCTCGGCACCCGGTCAGCTTCATCCGGTTCTGGCGACGATTGCGCTTTTGGCCATTGCGGTTGGTGCCGGTGCCGCCGGTGCGCTGAACATGTGGTACGAGGCCGATATTGATTCCCGTATGGCCCGCACAGCGGCGCGGCCGATACCGCGTGGAAGTGTGACGCCGGACGAGGCTTTGGCGTTCGGTTCCGTGCTCGCCGTGCTCTCTGTTCTCACGCTGTCGCTGCTGGTGAACTATACGGCCGGTGCCCTGCTGGCGGTGACCATCGGCTTTTACGTCTTTGTCTATACGATGTGGCTGAAGCGCCGAACGCCGCAGAACATCGTCATCGGTGGCGCAGCCGGTGCATTTCCGCCCGTTGTCGGATGGGCTGCGGTATCGGGAACGATCTCGCTTGAGAGCGTGTTGCTGTTCTTGCTGATTTTCGTTTGGACCCCGCCGCACTTTTGGGCCCTGGCGCTCTACAGGTGTCGTGACTATGAGCGCGTCGGCATTCCGATGATGCCGGTCGTGGCGGGGCCGGACGCGACGAGACGGCAGATTCTATGGTATAGCTTGCTAATGGCGCCGCTCGGTGTCGCACCGGCGTTTACTGCGCTGGCCGGTCCGGTCTACCTGGTCGGTGCGTCGGTGCTGGGCATCTGGTTCATCGTACGTGCCGTGGCAGTCTACCGCATTCGCGAAGGCCGCGCGGCAGACCATGCTGCGCAACAGCTGTTTCGATTTTCGATCTTCTATCTGTTTGCGCTGTTCGCCGGAATCCTTGGCGAGCAAGTTGCCCGCATGGGGTTTGGACTATGACCGAACCTGAGACGAAAGTGCCGCACGCCGACATCTCTGACGCCGAACGCAAGCGGCGACAGAAAACACGGTCAATCGCAATTGGCGTCGGCCTCGCGTTGTTGGCCTTGCTGTTCTATCTCGCAACCATCGTCCACATGGGCGGAAACGTGTTCAAGAGACCGATATGAAGGAGGCAGCCGGCATGACAGTTGACTCCAGCACGGGCAGAACTTTGGCGCAAAAGCACAGACGCGTCGCGGTTTTCGCGGGAGCGGGGGCGCTGTTCATGCTCGGTATGGCCTTTGCGGCGGTGCCGCTCTATCAGATCTTTTGTCAGGTGACCGGCTTTGGCGGAACGCCGCAGCGCGTGGCCGAGGCATCCGATGTCGTCTTGGACGAGTACGTGACGGTACGTTTCGACAGCAACGTTGCGCCAGGACTGACATGGACGTTCAAGCCTATCGTGCGGACGATGCGCGTGCGGATTGGGGAAAATACGCTGGCATACTACCGCGCCACCAATACGTCCGACGTTCCCATAACCGGCACGGCAAGCTTCAATGTTGCGCCGGATGCGGCTGGTCAGCACTTCGCGAAGATCGCGTGCTTCTGCTTTACGGAGCAGACATTGCAGCCGGGCGAAAGCGTTGACATGCCGGTCAGCTTTTATGTCGACCCTGGGTTTGTTTCGGATTCCGCGACGCGCGGCATTTCGCAAATCACGCTGTCTTATACGTTTTTCCCAATGCAGGACGGAAAGACGGCAGCGCGGCAAGATGCTAAGAGCGACTCGGACGCACGGAGTAAGGCCAAGGCGCCGCCTACGTAAGCCGGAGCAGTTGTCAGACGAGCGGGCGTGATGGCGCCAGGCTTCAAGGGATTGGGGACAAGGAGCGAAAGATGGCGCAGGGCCATACCAAAGAGCATGACTATCATCTGGTCGACCCGAGCCCATGGCCAATCATTGCGTCGGTCGGCACTCTTGTACTCGCGATCGGCGCGATTGCATGGATGCGCACGGTTAGCACCGGTGAAGGCATACTTGGCATTGAGGGGCCGACGCTATTTTTCATCGGTTTGGCGTCCGTCGCAGCCGTCTCCTTCTTTTGGTGGCGTGACATCATCCGCGAGTCCCACAAGGGAGACCATACGCCCGTCGTTCAGTTGCACCTGCGCTATGGGATGATTTTGTTCATCGCGTCGGAGATCATGTTCTTCGTCGCATGGTTCTGGGCATACTTCGATGTCGCGCTCTTTCCCGGCTCGCAAACCGGCGTGACGGTTCTCGCGCCGGATGGGTCCACGGCACCGTCCGCGACGAACACAATCGGAATGGTTGCGCGCGAAGAACTCACAGGTGGTCAATGGCCGCCGAAAGAGAGCGAGAACTTCCAGCACACGTTCGATCCTTGGGGATTGCCGCTTGTCAACACCCTCGTCTTGCTGTTGTCGGGCACAACAGTGACGTGGGCCCACCACGCGTTGATTGAGAATAACCGCAGGGGCCTGATCTGGGGCCTTTCGCTGACGGTTGTTCTCGGCCTTTTCTTCACCGCGCTGCAAGCCTACGAATATGGCCATGCGGCCTTCAGCTATTCCGGTCACATCTACGGCGCGACGTTCTTCATGGCGACCGGCTTCCACGGTGCGCATGTGATCATCGGGACGATTTTCCTGATTGTCTGCTTGTTCCGCGCGTTGGCGGGGCATTTCACGCCGAAGCAGCATTTCGGCTTCGAAGCCGCGGCCTGGTATTGGCACTTCGTGGACGTGGTTTGGCTGTTCTTGTTCGCCTCGATCTACGTTTGGGGTGCTTGAGCTTGATGCAAAGCTATGCGGGTGGCGCGCCGGTTGTGCCTCATGCCGTATTGGCAATTGGCCGTCGCAGGATCTCGATTTGACGGGCTTGTGACAGCTGACGTCGGCGCTTCCTGTCCGTAGCGCTGAGATCATGTCCGCCATAGGCGGATCACTTCGCCGGCCCACACCCCATGATGGATTCACTTGGCCGGGCACCTACGAAATCGTCCCGTTGGGTGCCGGCCAGGAAGATCGAAAGAGTGGTGTGGGATGGTTCAAGAGAAACCTGAAACGCCCTAGACCTGTCGGGATTGCGTATGGCGACTTCAACACTTGCCGCCGGTTTGCGGTGCCGTTGTCCTGGATGTGGCGAAGGCAGGCTTTTCGCAAGTCGCTGGTCACTTGATCTGAAACCGCAATGTGATCTCTGTGGGCTTGATTTCAGGTTTGCAGACAGCGGAGACGGACCGGCCGTGTTTGCGATTATGATCCTGGGCGCATTGATGCTGGGTGGGGCGTTGATTGTTGAGTTTATGTTCGAACCGCCAGTCTGGCTGCTGTTGACGATTTGGAGCCCGCTGACGCTGGGCCTGGCCTTTGGTCTGCTAAAGCCGCTCAAGGCGCTTCTGATCGCTGCGCAGTACCGGCACAAGGCCGCGGAAGGGCGGCTGGCTGGAAAGTGAAGATTATGCTTCAGCGCATCGTCTCGGCACGGCTGATTTGGCCGACAGTTCTTGCCGTTGCAGGGCTTAGTGTTCTTGTTTCTCTGGGGGCCTGGCAGTGGCGTCGCCTGGCTTGGAAAGAAGACCTCATCGCGAAACTCCAAAGCAGCACCACCGCAGAGCCGATCACACTGTCCGCGCTTCTGGAGTTGGACCGTGCCGACGGTCGCGACAGGGTCCGGTTTCGCCGTGTCGTCGCTGCTGGCACGTTTGATCATGAGAACGAGTTCCATGTATGGGCAGGTAAACCGTCAGGGCCCGCATGGCTGGTGATTACGCCGCTGCGGCTGGCGACGCCCGTAACCCATTCCGGACAGGCGCCGATCAAGACTGTTCTGGTCATGCGCGGCGTTGTTCCCCAGGGCCGCAAACAACGCGCATTGCGCGCGCGCGACGACGTGCGGGGCCGGGTCGAATTCGTCGGCAGAATCCGTCTTGGTTCAGCCCCGAACTGGGCTGCAAATCCACCCGACTTGGAGCGCAACGAGTGGTATGAACGCGATCTTGGGGCGATGACGCGCGTTCTGGCGGAGCGGCAGGCGGCAAAGGCGCCCTCTGGAACCATTGCGGCTGCGACTTTTCCAATGTTTATAGAAGCGGAGCAGAAAGTTGGCGGGGCCGATGCGCCGGCGCCGGACCT
This sequence comes from Pseudomonadota bacterium, assembly GCA_039039985.1. Taxonomy (GTDB): domain Bacteria; phylum Pseudomonadota; class Alphaproteobacteria; order Rhizobiales; family Hyphomicrobiaceae; genus JBCBWG01. Next base: position 31,350 of record JBCCOV010000011.1, read on the forward strand.
GGCGGCCATATCCCTGTCCAACCGCCATTTTGAGTATGCGTTGACCTGGTGGGGTCTCGCCATGACCCTGATCGGTGTGTATGCGGCATTTGCATGGTCGCGCCTCCGTGGTTCAGAATATGGCAGCCGCGGTTAGAGTGTTTCCGCCTCAGAGCTGACTTTGGATGGTTCCGGCTCAATATGAAAGACTCTGAGCGGCTGGATGCGCTTTGCGCCCGGACGCTTCTGTTTATTTTGCCGGTGGTCCGATCCTTGTATGGGCCGGCGTTGGGATCTAATGTCCGCGCGCGCCGCATTTGCTGCGGGGTTTCATGCTCTGCCAAGGTCGGTCGCGTCGCTCGCAGAGAAGGCGGTCACATTTGAGATACACTTCGACAAGGGGAGATGCGCCCGTTCTCGAATTCGAGGACGTTCTGCTCACCGGGCTCGCGCGCGATGGCGGGCTCTATCTTCCCGTGTCCTGGCCTCGCTTGGACCTGACAACAATCGCAGGCTTTGCTGACCGTCCATTTCACGATGTGGCTGCGACGGTGATCCAGCCGTTCGTCGGTGACGCATTCGACAGGGATACGCTAACCGGCATGTGCCGCGACGCCTATACCGGAATTGGCCACGAGGCAGTAACGCCCATTGTTCAGACGGCGCCTAATCGGTTTGTTCTCGAGTTGTTTCACGGGCCGACATTGGCGTTCAAAGACGTGGCTATGCAACTCCTGGCCCGCATGATGGACCGCGTGCTCGACCGTCGGGGTGCTAGAGCAACCATCGTTGGCGCGACGTCAGGTGATACAGGCGGCGCTGCAATCGAAGCATTTCGCGGTGCTGCACGCTCAGACGTCGCCATTCTCTATCCCGATGGCCGGGTGTCGGACGTTCAGCGCCGCATGATGACCACGCCGACTGAGCCGAATGTCACCACGTTTGCCGTGAACGGCACGTTCGATGACTGCCAGGCGTTAGTGAAGGCCATGTTTGTTGACCATGCGTTTCGCGACCGGGTCAGCCTCTCGGGCGTGAACTCGATCAATTGGGCGCGGATCGTCGCGCAAGTGACCTACTACTTTGTCGCGGGTGTTGCGCTTGGTGCGCCGCACCGTCGGGTGAGCTTTGTTGTTCCAACCGGCAATTTTGGGGACATTTTCGCGGGTTTCGTCGCGAAACAAATGGGGCTTCCGATCGAACGCCTCGTCATAGCCTCGAATGCCAACGACATCTTGCCGCGGGCAGTCCAAGGCGGCGTCTATGAAAGGCGCGGCGTTGTTGCAACCACGTCGCCGTCCATGGACATCGAAGTCTCATCAAACTTCGAACGCTATCTGTTTGAGGCTCAGGGCCGGGACGCGGCGGTTGTTCGCGGGCAACTGGCGTCTCTTGCACAATCCGGGCAGTTTTCGCTTGGTGCAGCGGCGCCAAAGGTGGCCGAGGACTTCGCCGCGGTCTCTGCCGATGAAGCCACGGTTGCACGCTGCATCCGGGACCGGTTGGACAAATCAGGCTACCTGCTTGATCCGCATACGGCGTGCGGAGAACACGCTGCGGACGTTATGGCGGCCAAAGGTCATGACCAAAGCGTTCCTGTTATCATCCTGGCGACGGCTCATCCCGCCAAGTTTCCGGATGCCATGCAGGACATAACCGGCAACCGGCCGGAATTGCCGCCGCGGCTTGCACATTTGATGACGGCGCCCGAGCGATTGCGACCGGTCGAAAATGATCTCTCCAGCGTGGAGGCGGCGGTGAGTGCGCACGCCGGCGTGGGCCAATGAGCAAGGCGATGGGTGATTTGGGAGATGCTTTGGTCCAGGTGACGAAACTCTCGTCAGGTTTGACCGTGGCGACCCAGCATATGCCGTCTTTGCGGTCCGTTGCGCTGGGTGTCTGGGTTGGCGTTGGCGCGCGCCACGAAACGCTCGCCGAGCACGGCTTGTCGCATTTGCTCGAACATATGGCGTTCAAAGGGACTGAGCGGCGTTCGGCGCGGGACATTGTCGAGGAGATCGAACAGGTCGGCGGCGATATGAATGCGGCCACCAGCATCGAACAGACGGCGTACTACGTCCGAGCGCTCCATGAGGATGTGGATTTGGCCGTGGATGTGCTGGCCGACATTGTTAGAAACTCGACATTCGACGCTGACGAGTTGCTGCGGGAGAAGGATGTCGTTCTCCAGGAGATCGCAGGGCTGCGGGACAGCCCGGATGATACGATCTACGACCTTGTGCAGGATGCTGCATTCCCGGATCACAGCATTGGCCGTACCATTATCGGCACGCCGGAGAGTGTGTCTGCGATTGGGGCGTCGCAACTGCGATCCTACCTGGCGCGGCACTACTCAGCAGGGCGAATGGTTGTCGCGGCAGCCGGCTATGTTGACCACGACCGCTTGGTTGAGAGCGTACGCGCCGCCTTTGACGGCTTGCCGCAGACCGAGCGCGATGTACCTGAGCGCCCGACATTCTCCGGCGGAATCCGGGCTAGTGATCGCCCGTTCGAGCAAGCCCATCTGATGATCGGATGGCCGTCTCCGGCCTATGTCGAGCCAGATTTTCTGGGCTGTCAGGTCCTGTCGGCAGCGCTTGGCGGAGGCATGTCATCGCGGCTTTTCCAGGAGGTGCGGGAAGCACGTGGATTGTGCTATTCCATCTATAGTTCGGCCTGGGGCTTGTCGGATGCCGGTTTCTTCACCGTTCATGCGGCGACAGGCGAGGACTTGGTAGCGCCTCTGGCGGATGTGATCGTGACTGAGTTGGATAAACTTGCGGCCGCGGGCCTTGATGATCGGGAGTTGGCGCGCGCAAAGGCCCAGCTGAGGGCCGGTTTGATGATGAGTTTGGAAAGTCCAGCGGCACGTGCAGAACAGCTCGCTCGCCAAATTCTTGTCCATGACAGGGTGATCCTGCCGGACGAAATCGCAACGCGAATCGATGCTGTGTCGGCGGAAGATGTTCGCCGGTTGGCGCAACGCATGCGCGACGAGACGCTCCCGGCCGTCGCTGTTGTCGGCGCAGGGGCAGCGTCGGATGCACTTGCGGCGCATACGGCCCGATTGTTCTCTGGAGCGCCGGCTTAGCCGGGAAATCGTGGGACAGCTCAATGGCGTTTCTGCGCACAGGACTGCTTCAGGACAACGATCCCCTGCTCAATTCGCGCCGGATGGTCCTTCGTCCACCGGTCATGGGGGACTATGCAGCCTGGGCTGAGTTGCGGGCGGCCAGTCGGGCGCATCTGACACCGTGGGAGCCGGCGTGGGCTAGTGATGAGCTGACGCGCACCGCCTATCGGCGACGCGTGCGAGTGCATCAGCGCGATTTGCGTGAAGATCAAGGCTATGCGTTCTTTTTGTTTCGAACGGAAGACGACCGGATGGTCGGTGGATTGACGTTGTCCAACGTTCGGCGCGGGGTCACACAGGCCGCCGCCTTGGGGTATTGGATTGGCGCTCCGTTTGCCGGTCAGGGGTACATGACGGAAGCTGTCGGAACGGTCTCATATTTTGCATTCGATGTATTGCGGCTTAATCGTTTGGAAGCTGCGTGTTTGCCAAGCAACACCAGTTCCATTCGCGTCTTACAAAAGGTCGGATTTCAGCATGAAGGTCTTGCGCGTCGGTATTTGAAAATTGCCGGGGCTTGGCAGGACCATCTTTTGTTCGCGTTGCTGTGCGATGACCCACGTCCGGAGGGTGGATAAGGGTCCATGGTAAGCCAGAGACTGGACGTTGGCGCGCGGCTTTGGGGACGTTTGGTCACCAGGCGCCGGATCGTAGCCAGAGATGCCGCCGCACCGGGAAATTGGGGCGCGATCGGGGCAATTGCTGCAACGCTCATCTACGTGACGAGCGTTGTGTTTGCGCTTCCATCGGCCGCGCTTGAGCCGATCAAACTGGATGCAAGATCGGACCGGATCTCCGTTATGCTCGCCGGAGAATACCATCGGCGGCGGGGCGAGGCGCTCCAAGTTGAGACGGCATCTGCAATCGATGGAACAAGCGGGCGCATGTCGGTGCGGTCTGTTGTTCCAGGCACCAATCCCGATTGGATTGTATTTGCGCTGCGCAATACCACGGACAAACCCATCACACGCTGGATTACGGCGCAAAAGTATAACCTGATTGGGTCAGGTATTATGTGGCCGGATCTCGACGCGCGCCGGATCGAAGCGCTTACGCCGTCGTTGGGATTTCTTCCTGAGCGCATCGAGAATGACTCAGCCGATATCTTTCAAGTGACAATCGATCCCGGGCAGACAATTACATACGCCGTAGAGTTGTCTGCCGGCAGATCAGCGCAAATCTATCTCTGGCAACCGACGAGCTATCGCCTGAAAGTTCGAGATCGAGAGCTTTTCAACGGTATTATGCTGGGGATTGCTGGCCTTCTTGGTGTCTTTCTGACAGCGGTGTTTGCAGCCAACCACAAAGCAATTTTCCCGAGTGCCGCACTGGTGGCGTGGTGCGTGCTTGGGTACCTGTGTGTGGACTTCGGGTTCTGGCACAAACTGCTGCAGCTGCGCGCCGAGGACAACGCCGTCTACCGTGCAGCGACCGAGTCCGCGATTGCCGCCAGTGTTCTGATCTTCGTGTCGACGTTCTTGCGGCTTGGGTCGTGGCACAGTTTCATCCGCATGCTGATCGGCGTGTGGATTGCCGCGCAACTTGCACTTGTGTTCATAGCGGTCCTTGATCCGCGTTTGTCCGCGACGTTTGCCCGGCTGTCGTTTGCCGCGATCGGCGGCGTTGCGGCGTTGGCCATGGTGTTTCTTGCGGTTCGCGGGCAGGACCGCGCGCTGGCGCTGTTGCCGACGTGGATCCTGTTTTTGGTTTGGGTGTTCGGCGCGACAATGACGTTGGCTGGCCAGCTGTCCGGCGATCTGGTGGTCTCAAGCTTGGTTGCCGGGCTGGTCCTGATCATCGTCTTGCTCGGCTTCACAGTCACCCAGTTCGCGTTTCGCGCACCGGAGACCAGCGTTGTCGGCATTACACCAACAGACCAATCGCTTCGAGCGCTGGCCGTCGATGGCGCCGGCGTCGCGGTATGGGAGTGGCAGGCACGACGCGATGAAATCAGCGTCAGCCCAATTGTGGAAACGGCGTTGGGGCTGGACCCTGGTGTACTGTCGACAAAGCTCGAGGGGTTTTGTCGCTACCTTCATCCCGCGGACAAGGAACGCTTTCTGGCCGTGCTGACCGGCCTGCGCGAAAATGAAGGCGGTAGCGTGCGCATCGATTTCCGTATGCGCCATCTCAGTAATTACTACCGCTGGTTTAGCCTCGATGCGTCGAGCGTGCCGACCACAGATCGCAGATCAATTCGGTGTTGCGGCCTGATGCGCGATATTACGGAGGATCGGCGCACGCACGAACGACTGCTCCACGATGCCGTTCACGACAACCTGACCAATCTCCCGAACCGCGAACTGTTTCTTGACCGTCTTGAGCGGGCGCTGCTGCCCGTTTCCGACCGGCCGACGCCGGGGCTGGCTGTGATCCTGATCGGGATCGACAAATTCAAGAACGTCAACGCCAAATTCGGGATGGTGATCGGCGATAGCCTGCTCCTGACGGTTTCGCGTCGGCTCGGTCATCACTTGGGGCCTGCGGACACACTGGCCCGGATGGGGGGCGATCAGTTTGGCGTGATCGTTCACGAGCATCAGCCGCGGCAACTCGCAATGCTGGCGGAAAAGATCCGCCGCTCGGTTCGTTCGCCAATCCAGATTGCCGGCCAACAGGTTACGCTCACCGGTGCGATCGGCATTTCGATCTCGGGGGCAACGCGGCGGGAGCCACGCGAGCTGTTCAAGCAAGCCGAGATCGCAATGTACCGCGCCAAGCGGAATGGCGCAGACAATGTCGAGATTTACCGGCCTGAGCTGCAGTCCGAAGAAGATCAGCGCGCGACGATTGAACAAGACCTGCGGCGCGCCATCGAGAATAAACAGCTGACTGTTTCGTTTCAGCCGATCATCTATCTGCCAACGGAGGAACTGGCTGGGTTTGAGGCGTTGGTCCGCTGGCAACATCCCGTCATGGGCCAGCTCGATCCGGTCGACTTTATTCCCATCGCTGAGGAATCCGATCTTATCGTCAAGCTCGGCGCTTACGTTTTAGGGGCCGCGGTCCAGGAAGCGACGAAGTGGCAGGAGCAGTTGCCGCGGACAGATCGACCGCTGTTCGTCAGCGTGAATGTCTCCGGCCGACAGCTGTTGACAGTCGAATTGGTGCAAGAGGTTCGGCGACTTGCCAGCGCCGGCGGACTGCCGCCTGCGAGCTTGCAGCTCGAGGTGACGGAAACGCTGGTCATGGATAACCCCGAGCAGGCCACCGACATGCTGGCGCGATTGAACGAAGCCGGAGTTCGATTGGCGTTGGACGATTTCGGCACCGGCTATTCATCGTTGGCCTACCTACAGAAGTTCCCAATCGACACGGTGAAGATTGACCGGGAGTTGGTCCGGGCTGCCATGGAAACCGACGGCGGCGCTGCGATTGTTCGCTCGATCGTCGCGTTGTCCCACGAATTGGGCAAGACCGTTGTATCCGAAGGTGTTGAAGCGCCCGAGGACGTTGCGTTCCTGCGGTCGCTCGGCTGCGAGTATGCCCAGGGCTTCTACTACGGGGAGGCGATGACTCCACGTGAAGTGGCCGAGCTGCTCAAGGTTGTTCAGAAGGCGGAGCGGCGCGCCCAGGGGCTGATGTTCTCCAAGACGAAGTCCGCTGCACGGGCAAAGGCAACCAGCAGCCAGCCGCGCGATACCGAGTCGAAAGCCAAGGCGCTGCCCGCGGCAAGCGAGCCGCCGCCGGCGCGCGATTCCCGGGTGCCGCAAGCGGCATCAGCGACCAATGGGCGGGGTAACGGGCGTAGCGCCAATGGCCGCAGCACCAATGGCCGAAGCACTGGGCCGACGGCGCCAGGCGGTCGTGCCATGCCACCGGTACCCGGAGCGCCAGGCCAACGCCGAACCAATGGCGCGAGCGCGCCCAATGGTGCGTCTCCGAATGCCGCGCCAAAACCTCGGGGACCGTTACCGTCAGAGCAACCGAATGCCGTTTCCGGCGCGACGCCGCCACCCAACGGGCTGCCGAGACCGCGGCCTGCGCCGACGTCGGCACCATCCGGCTCAGATCTCGCCAGCGTGCTTGCCGCCGCAACCGACGGTGACGCGCCGTCACGCTCAGGGCTGACGGAGCAGGATGGCTTCGAGGATCTGAGAACCGCACCGCCAGTCAGCCAGAGCGCGGGCGTGAAACCGCCGCCGGACGCAGCTCGTCCGGCATCACGTCATCCCGAGTCCTTGATGACCGGAGCACCACCAGCCAATGGCGGCCCGGCGCCGACAAAGCCGCAAATGCCGCACGAACGCCAACCGCTCAGCCCTGTGTCGACGGCGCGGGATTCCGATGGCGTCTCGGTTGAAAGACTTCGGTCGCTTCCGCCGGGCATTGCAGCCAGTCTGGCCCGATTGGCTGGTGTTGATTTGGACGAAGACGAGACAAGCTCCGGCACCGACGACGACGGTCGCAGCTCGTAAGTCATGTCCGCTTACGGTGAACAGGCTTTATGCGTGCCCCGCACTTCCGACGAGAAACGACGGATCGACACCCAGCAGGGCCAACGCATCTTCATAGCGCTGATCGATATCCGTCTCGAAAATGATCTGCGACGGTGCGTCGGCATGTAGCCAGCTGTTGGCTTGGATTTCGCGTTCGATCTGGCCACCGGCCCAGCCGGCATAGCCCAATGCCAGAAGCGCGTTCCTGGGCCCGGTGCCGTTTGCAAAGGCGCGCAGGATCTCGACCGTCGCGGTCAGGCAAATGCCGCGGGCGACTTCAACGGATGCGCCGTCCGAGAAGTAGTCGTTGGAATGCAGCACGAAGCCACGTTTTGTTTCAACGGGACCGCCGAGGTGGATGGGCTGCTGATCCAGGTCATCGGTGGCAAGCGTGTGTTCGCCGTCCTCACCGTCGAGCAGGTTGAGCTGAGCCAGAAGCCCGCCGAGGGAAAGATCTTCTGCGACGCGATTTATCACGAGACCCATGGCGCCGGTATCGGAATGCGCACACATGAAGATAACCGTACGAGAAAACCGCTCGTCCGGCATACTTGGCATCGCGATGAGGAACTTGCCCTCAAGAAATCCGTCGGATGTGGTCATGCCCGTCTCTCTTTGACCGATTGCGGTCGCGACGCACGGTTCGCCTCGACACCGCCGGACTTAGCGCGTTTCAGGTTTCGTTCGAACCATCCCACACCCCCTCCCGGCCACCCATGAAATCGTGCCGTTGGGTGGCCGGGAGGGGGTCTGGGCCGGCGTAGTGAGTCCGCCTATGGCGGAAATGATTTAGGCCCAGTCTTGTTGTCCGGGGTTGTGACAATCTCATTGCTGGTCGTGGCAATCAATGGTTGACCGCACACTGTACCAATCACAGCATCACATGATTTCGTCGCTGACTTGTGAGTTGCTGACGTGCTCAGATTGCGGCACGAGCATTCCAAGTTGCCTCGCTGACAGGCTCTCCGTGACATTTCGGCTTCACGGTAGCAGCAAGGAGAATTCTATGAACTTGGCTTTCGCGCGGGTCATTCAGTGTTTCGGACTTGTTGGGTTGGCGATTGGTATCGTCTCCACCGACGCGTGGGCGTCGCGCAGTCAGTCTACTGGTTGGGTTGAAGGACACAAATCACGCGTGCGGTTGATTTCAGGCGCACAACCTACAGCAAGCGGTGTTGCTCTGTATACGGCTGTCGATATGCGCATGGAAAAGGGATGGAAGACGTACTGGCGCCATCCGGGCAATGCCGGCGGCATCCCACCGACGTTTGACTGGTCGCAGTCGGTCAACGTGCGATCTGCAACCGTTGTTTATCCTGCGCCGTCCCGCATGGTGGACGAGATGGGTACGGCGATCGGCTATAAAGGCAACGCAGTCTTTCCGATCCGGCTTGTTGCGGCCGATCCGAACCGTCCTGTTATCGTACGGCTGAAGTTGTTCTACGGGATCTGCAAGGAAATCTGCATTCCGGCCGATGTGCAGTTGAGTTTGCGGCTTGAACCCGGGCAGGTGACGCAAATGCCGGTTGGGATTGCCCGCGCGCTGGCCGCTGCACCAGAGCGGGTGTCGCTTGAGGACGCGAAAGCTGGGCGCGGCGCGCTGAAGCTCGTGTCGGTCGCTCCTCAGCTGAACCGCTCTCCGCCCCAGTTGCTTGTTTCTGTCGCCGGACCGAAGACAGCCAGCGCCCTGGATCTCTTGGCATACCCCGTCAAATTCATGCCCGTCGGTGTCGCGAAGCCCCTTGGCAAGGCGGGCGCGGATGGGGTTCGCCGCTTCGCGATCCCAATCGATACAGACGATGCGGCAAAGCTTAAGGGAAAGGAATTGCGCCTGGTGATGATCGGCGACGGTCGCGCAATTGAGACGACATGGCGCATGCCGTGATCTTGCACAAGTTCTGGCCTATATAGGGATAGGCATGCAGCAACATATCCGCGGGAGGATCTCATGGCGCTCCAAGTTGGCGATAAGCTTCCAGAAGCGACATTTATGACGATGTCGGACGACGGACCAAAGCCGGTCACGACGTCCGAGTTCTTTGGCGGCCGCAAGGTTGCGCTTTTTGCGGTGCCGGGGGCTTATACGCCAACCTGCCACAAACAGCACATGCCCGGATTTGTCGAGCGCGTCGGCGAACTCTCGGAAAAGGGCGTCGCCGCGGTGGCCTGTACAGCCGTCAACGACGTGTTTGTTCTGACGAACTGGGCCAAGGACACGGGTGCCGAGGGCAAGATCGCGATGCTTGCGGACGGTAGCGCCGACTTCGCGAAAAAGGCTGGGCTTGATCTCGATTTGACAGAGCGTGGCCTCGGCGTGCGCTCCAAGCGCTACGCCATGCTCGTCGATGATGGTGTGGTTCGCGTTCTCAACGTCGAAGACGCGCCGCCCAACCACGACGTGTCCAGCGCCGAGACGTTGTGCTCGAGAATTGATAACAGCCTTTAGATCGTTTCCGCCATAGGCGGAAACATGTCGCCGGCCCATACGCTAGGTTTGAGTCACTTCGCCGGCTACCCAGGACATCGTACCGCTGGGTGGCCGGCCAGGATGACATAGAGAATGGGTTGTGGGACGGTTCCAGCTTGAGCTGACATGTTCCCAACCCGGCGGTCCCAAATGGCGCGCTGGCCAACGCCCCACTCCTCCGTCCTGATTCCCGGCTGATGCGTTCGCTGATGACCCTTCAACGCCTTCCAGTATACCTTTTGGTGTTGGTGATCGGCATTGCCGTGATCGCGGCGCTTCTCAGGGTGTGGCCTGGGCCGGGCTGGTTCGCAGTCTATGGCGTGCCGACCCTTGCTCTCATCGCGACGCCAGGAGTTGGATGGATTGTTAGCCGGCGGTTGCGGACAAACGGACACCACTGGGCGTGGTCGCTGTTGGTGACACTGCCGCTATTCGCCGGCGCGGCGGTCGAGATCGCGAGTTGGGTTCTGTTTTTCTCAAGCCAGGATCTTGCCGTGCTGATTGGCCTTGTCCGCGCGCAAGTCGCACGTGTGTTTGACCCGCTGTTGCCAATCGTTTTCGCGGCGCTGGCCGCTATGACTGCGATTGTGTCCTGGAAACTTGTCGCGCGGAACCCGCGAGCTGGCTGAGCCATGCGCCTCCAGCATTGCTGCGTCCGGTGGAACTGTTGGCGCTTCGGCGGGGTCGGTCTAAGCGTCATCTCCGGCCGTGCGCAGGGCTACGATCGCGGTGCGAGCCAGTTCGTCCGCCCGTTCGTTCTCGACGTGACCGGCGTGCCCCTTGAGCCAGTGCCATGTCATGATGTGACGCCCTTGGGCTTCGTCCAGTTGCTGCCAGAGATCGGCGTTCTTGACGGTCTTCCTGGCCGCCGTCTTCCAGCCGTTGCGTTTCCAGCCATGGATCCACTTCGTGATCCCGTCTTTGACATAATTGCTGTCGGTGTGCAGATCGACGGCGGACGGATACTTCAAGGCGTTTAACGCCTCGATCGCGGCCATGAGTTCCATCCGGTTGTTGGTGGTCTCAGCCTCAGCGCCGGACAGTTCCTTGCGATGCGGACCGGACATGAGGATAGCGCCCCATCCGCCAGGGCCCGGGTTTCCGGAACAGGCACCGTCGGTGTAAATCTCGACGTGGGGGCGCTCGGCCTTATCGGCGCTCATTCGGGCCGCTCCCAACCGTACTCGGTTGCTGATCGTATCGTGGCGTGGAACCGCATCCGGCGGAAGTACGGGACGGGATCATGCGGTTTCACGAAGGCCGTGGTCGGCGTATGCAACCAATCGTACGCCCGTGTCAGCAGGAATCGCAGCGCTGCGCCCCGGCACAAGGTTGGCAGAGCTGAGACCTCGTCGCTCGTCAGCGGTCGCACGGCGGAATACCCGGCAAGCAACGCCCGCGCCTTTGTCACGTTGAACGCGAGGTCCTGCTCGAAGCACCAGGCATTCAAGGCAATCGCAAGATCGTAGGCATGCGCGTCGTTGCAAGCGAAGTAGAAGTCAATCAGCCCGGAGATCTGCTCGCCGCGAAAGAACACATTATCGGGGAAAAGATCAGCGTGGATGATGCCTTCGGGCAAGTCGCGCGGCCAAGCTTCAGCCAGTGCGTCGAGCTCGGACCTGACGCCGTCTCCCAATCCGGCAAACACCCGATCCGCATCGGTCTCGAAGCGTTCGAACAAGGGCCGCCAATCGGCAAATCCGAGGGCGTTCTTGCGGCGCATGGTGAAATCCGAACCGGCCAGATGCATCTGAGCCATGGCGGCGCCGACCGCGCGACAGTGCACAGGCTGGGGTCTGCGGATCCATATGCCATCCAAGAACGAAATCAGGGCCGCCGGCCGGCCGGCCAGTTGGCCAAGGGCCTCACCGACGCGATCGTGAATGGGTGTCGGGCACGCAAGCTGCTTCGCGCTCAGATGATCCATAAGACCCAGAAAGAACGGCAGGTCCGCCGGGGCCACACGCTTTTCGTAAAGCGTGAGAATGAACTGTCCCAGTGTCGTGGCGACAATGTAGTTCGTGTTTTCGACGCCTTCCGCAATGCCTTTGAACGACAGCAGTTCACCGACATCGAATGCGGCGAGAAAGGCGGCGAGTTCGTCGTCGCTAACTTCGGTGTAGACTGCCATTCGGACCGTTAGGCGCGTGCCGCTTCGCGCAAGACGCGCGGGATGTTGAACTCAATGTCTTCCTCTGCAGTGATGATTGGTTCAATCGTCACGTCAAACCGTCCTTTCAGCGCGTCAACAACTTCGTTGACGAGGACTTCGGGTGCGGATGCGCCAGCCGTTATGCCAACTGTCTCTGCGTCGGCAAGCCGATCCCAGGGAATGTCGGTGGCGCGTTGCACGAGAGCGCTTGCGGTCGCTCCGGCACGTTCAGCCACTTCGACAAGGCGCATGGAGTTCGAGCTGTTCGGTGCCCCGACGACGAGGACGAAGTCGCAGCCGTCAGCCATCGCTTTCACAGCTGTCTGACGATTTGTTGTTGCGTAGCAGATGTCTTCCTTATGCGGTGCGATAATGTTCGGGAACCGCCGCTTCAGCACGTCGATGATCTCCGCCGTGTCATCAACCGATAAGGTCGTCTGCGTAATGAAGGCGAGATTGTCCGGGTCGCGCGGCGTTAACGCTTCTGCGTCAGCAATAGTTTCGATCAAGGTTACCGCACCGGGTGGCAGTTGGCCCATTGTGCCGACGACTTCGGGGTGGCCGGCATGCCCAATCAGAATGGTTTCACGGCCCCGCTTGTCGTGAATTTGCGCTTCTTTGTGGACTTTCGACACAAGCGGGCACGTCGCATCTATAAAGAACAGGTTTCGTGCCTTAGCCGTTTCTGGTACAGACTTCGGTACGCCGTGGGCTGAAAAGATAACAGGAGAGTCCGTTTTGGGGATCTGATCGAGTTCGTCCACAAAAACGGCCCCTTTGGCCTCCAGACTTTCGACCACGAATCGGTTGTGAACAATCTCGTGGCGCACATAGACGGGCGGACCGTACGTCTTAAGTGCAAGCTCTACGATCTGAATAGCGCGGTCGACGCCGGCACAAAAGCCTCGGGGCGCGGCCAAACGAAGGGTGAGTTTTCGCTTGGAGAGTGACGGCTCGGTCCGGTATGGCGATTTCGCATGCATCTGCACTGTTCGCTTCTGCTAAAGGCCTTTGCAGTTTAGCTATGCCGGGAAAGATGCCATGTCGAGGGCCCGGCTGCTGCAAAGCCGGGTTTTGTGGCCCAACCGGGCCTTGCGGTGGGGGACTGCCGGGCTTTCCTGCCCGCAGCGTCGGAATAGGGAATAGGTGACGACCGAATGGCAGATAGGTGCCGACTTATTGGTCTGATTGCATCGGTCCTTGCGACGACAGTCGCGGGATGTGGTCTGTCGACCGTCACGTCCGGACTGTCCAGCGGTATGCTTGGATCGAAAAAAGAGCCGCCGCAGAAAGTCGCATCTGTGACCGAAGAGCAGCTGTTGTCGGCGGCAAAAACAAACTACGGGCCGGGTGGCGTCAACGTTGGGCGCGTGGCCCATGGTTGCCCGAAGCTCAATATTGCGCCGTCTGAGCATTTGGCAACGGTTTACGAGCCGGGCCGCGAAGGTGACGAGCTTGGCGTTATGCACCGCGGTGAAATCACGCGGACCGCTCGCGAATGCCAGATTGAGTCTGGGCGCGTGACCGTCCGATACGGTTTCTCGGGACGGGTTCTGCTTGGACCGCGCGGCCAGTCAGGACGCATAACGTTTCCAGCCGCGCTCACGGTCGTCGACGCTGACGGGCAGAAGGTTGCGGATGATGCCGTGTCGGTGTCGGTGGACGTAACCCTTGAGAATCCAATCGGTTACTTCTCGGCCGTGCGCACGATCTCGTTCCAGATCCCTCAGGGCAGCCGGCCTGGTGATTTCCGATTGACGGTTGGCCTGCCGCGGCGCCCTGCACTCGGTTCCGGGTAATCAATTGCCCCGCTAGCAACCTGCTATGCGGCGGACGAGAGTGGTCTCAGACTTGGGCTGGAGCAAATCCCACACCCCATGCCTCTGGTCTTCCTGGCCGGCAGCATAACGGCATGACGTCACGGCTGGTCTAAAGACCATTAGATGTTTCCGATGTCTTTGCCTCAGGACTTGCTGAACTCGGAAACATCCGAGTTCGGATAGAGAGTGCTGGCCAGCGACGTGATGCTGCCTATCGCGGAAATGACCTAACCGCGTCCCAATGCGCCCAGCGTGCCAATCTGCGATGCCATTCCAGGGCCCGGCAATGGTTAAGCAGCCCATCAGTTCTGAGCTTGGACCTACTCGCGTCTCGCTTCGACCCTGTTTCGCAGCTCCGTCAACAGTTGACTGGTAGGCAGGCCGATTGCATCACGGCCGAGAGATCGCTCAAACCGCATGGTTGCGAGACGTGTCCTGGGACCATAGCGACCGTCAGCGGCGCCGGGGCTGAAGCCCAACTCCCCGAGACGTTGCTGGAACTCGACCAAATCCGAGCGGCCGGACAGCAGTTTCGCCCGTTCAAAGACCGCCAGCCCTTGGCGATATGCCGTGGTACCGACGGCCACGTTTGTGACCGACGTTGACAATAACCTCGGCCGCCCAACGCGTCGCCGCGTTTGGCGGTCGCGCCGCACACGGTAACGGCGGGTCGCGACTGTGCCGACGTTAATTCCGATAACAGCTGGTGTTCCGCTGTCATTCAGCATCAGAATTGGCGAGCCTGACGATCCTTTGAAGCTATCGCAGGAGTGCGTCATCGACAGCTTGCTCGATCGAAAGCGAATGCGGCAGTTCGGCGAATACCAGCGCTGACGCAGACTGCGATCGCCATGATATCCGATCATCGCAATCCGATTCTTGCGAGAAGCCTCAGCAACGGCTTTCCGGCTGGCATCGGAAAACGTGAGGACGTGACCGCGGCACACGGGCTTTCGCAGCTTCGCAAATGCCCAGTCGTGGACCATCGTGCGTTCAGTCGTCGGGCCGCGGTAGTAACCGGCGTAGAACGACAGATGCGGTGTATCAGACGTTGCAAAGACAAGGCGGGACAGGTGTCGGCTATGCTGAAACCGGCTCGACAGTGGTGCACGAAGGAACTGGAAACGATCAAGCTGTCTGGTCGTTCGGCCGCGTTGCTTGACCAGGCAATGGGCGTTTGTCGCAATAATGTTATCGGACACGCAAAATGCCGTGCAGACGGACCCACCACCCTGCTGCCATAGCAGTCCAATGCCAGCGGCCACCTTTCTCAGTTTTCGCGGGATCTGGGTTCTCTGGTCTTTGCCAATAACGTCGGCTTTGATGATGGGAGAGCGCGTCATGGTTCCGAGTGGCGGTCCACTGGGTGCTGCGACAGCTGCTGCAGGCACAACACCGCAAACCACTCCCAACGTCGCGGATGCTGTCAATCGCACGACCGCCGTTGTAGACCTGAACGTCATGAGATCCTGACCCGCATCAATATGGCTAAATCTGCGATCTTCGCACACCGCTAGTGTGCCCTCTCGTCCAGGCAGTATGCTAGGATATTGTCGTAACATCAAAAAGAAAAAGACCGGCCCGCGAACGAGCCGGTGAGTACCCCCCGTGGTCCATCGGACCAACACTGAGACGGTTCTTAAGCGCGTCTTCAGTTATCTGGCTGCAACGATTTTTGCGCGCACTAGTTCATGGTGTTGGGCAGTGCCTTAATCGAATCGGACACAAGCCGATCGCCGTCCGGGCCTGTAGATTTGGCCTTCAGAATCTTCTCTGCGGCGAGGACGGCCCTGTCGACCGCGGCGGATCTGACGTCATGAATGGCTTGCGCTTCTGCGCGTGCAATCTTCTCCTCGGCCAATCGCGTGCGGCGTTCGAGAGACGCAGCCAAGGCTTGGCGCGTTTCTTCGGCGAGCTTCTTGGCGTCCGCCTCGGCGCGGACAACGATTTCGTTTGCTTCGGTCTCGGCCTGGGCTGCGCGCCGTTGATAGTCCGCCAGGAGAGCTTGGGCCTCTTCGCGCAGCTTGCGCGCGTCATCCAATTCGCGGCGAATAGCGTCTGCGCGTTTGTCGAGGGCGCCCGTGATCAGGCCTGGAACGCGATAGTAGACCAGTATCAAAACGAAACACACGAACGACATCGCGACCCAAAACTCGGTATTTTCGAGTAGCGGTGTGCCGGCTGCGGCGAGAGGGATCATCATGTGTGTTACTCCGCCGGCTGTGCGTCGGCTAAGGCGGTGCGAACCTCGTCGGCCGTGACATCAACGCCGATCAGCTTCGTGACAATATCGCCGGCCGTGTCGGACGCGATCGCATCGACTTCCGCCATCGCGGTTTCTTTCATCGCCGTGATTCTCGCGTCCGCATCTGCGATCTTGGCTTCGATCGTAGCCTCAACGGAGGCGCGTTCCTTCTCGATCTCAGCCGATAGCTTATCGCGTGTTTCTTTCACGATGGCTTGAGACTTTGCGCGCGCCTCAGCTAGTGCCTGCTCGTATCCTGCGATTGCCGCTTCGGTTTCGCGCTTCAAACGCTCAGCCTCATCGAGATCGCGCTGGATGCGATTGCGACGCTCGTCGATCACCTGACCGATTCGTGGCAGAATGAACCAGGAGAGTGCAAGATAGAGCAGCCCGTACGTAATGATGAGCCACACCAACTGCGGTGCAATGGTCTCGGGGTTCAACTGCGGCAGGCCAGCGCTCTTCGCACCGGCAGTCTCAGTTGCAGCAAGGATCAAGGCGGGCGTCAGCATAAGACAACTCTTGTGCAGTTCCATTCACTTGCGGCCAACGCCAGTTTGCAACGGCAAACGCATCGCAGACCGTATCGACCTTGGACCCGCTCAACCTGGGTTGAAAGCGCCTTACGCACGGCGGTCAGTCGCCACGCGCAA
Organism: Pseudomonadota bacterium; assembly: GCA_039039985.1. Taxonomy (GTDB): domain Bacteria; phylum Pseudomonadota; class Alphaproteobacteria; order Rhizobiales; family Hyphomicrobiaceae; genus JBCBWG01. Next base: position 48,238 of record JBCCOV010000011.1, read on the forward strand.
GGCCGCTGGTGATCGGTGCCCCAAAACCGCTGCGGCGAGCGTTCGCCCTACGTGTGGTCCAAGCCCGGCTCGCGTCGGCTGCAGTCCAGTGCTTAGCCAAACAGGATCAGAAGCGCGACAACAAGCGCGAACAGACCCAGGGCTTCGGCGAAGGCCACGCCGACAAGAACACGCGGGAACTGAGAGTCGGCTGCGCCCGGATTGCGCATTGCGCCGCTCAGGAAGTTTCCGAAAATCGTTCCGACGCCGATACCGGCGCCAATCAGGCCAGCGCATGCGAGACCGGCGCCGATGAGTTTTGCAGATGCGACGTCCATTGGGTTCTCCCTCGGATTGGACAAAGAGGTTGTTCGGTCAATAGCCACCCGCGCGCATTCGGCGCACGTCAGTGGTCGTGAAGATTAATCGCGTCGTTGAGGTACAGGCAGGTGAGGATCGAGAAGATGAAGGCCTGGAGAAGTGCGACCAGGATTTCAAAACCTGTCAGCCCGATCATGACAACGAATGGTACGACACCAGCTGCTCCAAGTGCGACCACGAAGCCCGCGAAAACTTTCATCATGATATGGCCAGCCAGCATGTTGGCGAACAGCCGCACAGACAACGTGATAGGGCGGATGAGATAGGAAATAAGCTCGATCACCACGATCATCGGTAGGATCGCGATCGGAACACCTTCCGGTACGAACAGACGAAAGAAACCCATCCCATGGCGCACGAAGCCGAGGACCGTGACAACAATGAACACCAGGGCCGCAAGCGCAAATGTTACCGCGATATGACTGGTCACCGTAAACGGTGTCCAAATCGCCGGTATCGCGATCATGCCCAATAGGTTCAGCACCAGCACGAAAATGAACAGCGAGAAGACGAACGGCATGAACTTCATACCGGCTGTCCCAACGTTATCGCGGACCATGTTGGCAATGAACTCGTAGCTGAGTTCTGCCAGAGATTGTGCGCGGCTCGGGACCAGCGATCGCCGGCTCATCGCGAACGTCAGAAACGCGCAAATGCCGCCGGCTCCGATGACCATAAACAGAGCGGAATTCGTAAAAGATGCGTCGATTCCGAAGAGTTCCAGTGGGATGATCGGCTTGATCTCGAACTGCTCGACTGGACTGGCCGCCACGGGTCACCCCTCAGAATTAGCTTGCGCTGTCACCGATCCGATGACGAGCGCGACGATGATCCGGCGTCAGAGCCGGTGTCTTTGTCATCCGACGATCCACTAACCCGCGTCGTTGATGCGGACCGGACCATATTCACCATGCCTGCAACGGCGCCGAGAACCAAAAAGACAATCAGAAAGACAGGTTTTGTGCCCAACCAATTGTCCAGTCCCAAGCCCACCACAAGACCGAAAAGAACGCCCGCGAGGGGTTCAAGCGCCATCTTCATCGCTTGCCCGAACGCGGAGTTGGCCGCCTTCGGTCGTTTCGGTCGTCCGTGCTCCTCGCGATGCCGCTCCAGTTTCTCGCCCAGGTCGGAGGCCCGCTTTCGGAACTCCTCCCGATCATCGTCTGACAGGCCGCCGCGGTTCGGACTAGTATGATCACGCTCGCCCGGCATTCGGATCCCTGCAGCCCTCAAGGTTATTTGAGCTGACGCTTCGCGAAAGCCGCGATCGGCGCGGACCGTAGTGAGGCCCCTATAGGGTGTCAAGACAGCGTGAACGCGTTGTCCGTTATCAATCGCGTTCCGGCTCGAAGAGTACACAGGGGCGACGTGTGGCCAGGTTGGCGGAACATGGCCGGTTTTGAGGCGAATACCGTGCCGCATCCTATGGCTCACGCCGGCCTCATGCGGGTGTTGCGGCCAGGCGTTGCGGCGCCTGTTTTGGTCCTGATCGGCGGGTTCAGCTTGCAATGGCTGTGACCCCACGCCTCATGCGGCAATAGGGCCGTTTGTTTTGCTAAAGTCGCATTTTGACGCCGTTTCGTGCAAGTGCCGGATGGTGTCAGCTCGCGTCACGGAAGCGTTCGGCCGTCTCGAGGTCAACGGACACCAACTGGCTGACGCCGCGTTCGGCCATAGTGAC
>JBCCOV010000012.1:0-48594 GCA_039039985.1 Pseudomonadota bacterium
ACCGGCAGGTTGGCCCCGTACCCGAAAGCTATGATATCGCCGTTGGCCGAAAACCGCGCTCCAAGACGATCCGAAAGCGGCAATCCGTGCTCACGCGACCGCAGCAGAATTTCCGTCGACCCGAGCGAGCCTGCGGCCAGCACAACAACGTCCGCCGTCACGGACTCCGGCAACTCCGCATCGCCACGCTTGGCATCGGATCGTGACAGCACCACACGCCAACGCCCGTCAGCTTCGCGCGCCACGTGCGTGACCTTGATCTCCGTGAAGCACACGGCGCCATAACGAACGGCTTCAGGCAAGTACGTGAGCGCAACGGTATTCTTTGCGCCAACATTACAACCACCGCAGCAATCCCCGCAGCGCGTGCATGCGGACTGCGCGACACCTGCGGCATTGACACGATCGGTAAAACTCACCGCGACATTCGGCGCAACTGGCGGCGTCCCAAGCGCCGCCGATGCGACGCGCAGGGATTCGAACTTTGTATGCTCGTGCGCAATCGGGTCGTGCGCTGGCGCGATCCATCGCGCGGCGCGTGCATAGCCCTCGTCAAGCGTTGGATCTTGCCGGATCTGACCCGGCCAGACCGGGTCTGCAAAGACACGCGCATCAGGCCGCAAGGATACGCCGGCATTCACCAACGACCCACCGCCCAATCCGCAGCCGACCAGAACGTGCATGTCGTCGCCAAGCCGGATATCGTAGAGAGCGCTTTCCGACCCGGTCGACATTTTCGACCCACTCACGCGCAGCTCAGACCGCACATCAGGGAACCGTTGCGGAAATTGTCCGGTCGGAAACTCCTTCCCGCGCTCAAGCACGGCAACCCGACGTCCGGCGCGCGCCAGTCGCGCGGCCGAGACACCGCCGCCATAGCCCGAGCCGACAACGACGACGTCATAATGTGCCACCATCTCGGACCACGCGGATGCCAGCCGAACTTGATCCGCCGGCTTCGGCATGGAATCGGTCGCAATATCCGTCGGCATCAGCAGTCCCCGTATGATCAATCATCCCGCCCGGCCGGCAATCGGGTTTGTGAGTTAGCGATATGTGATCGGCAGCGAGTACGTCCGCTGCCGCTCCGTCAACGTGGCCGGCGCTGGCGGAAACCGAAAACTCAGCAACGCACGTCGCGCGGCCGCATCCAACGCAGGAAGACCACTTGAACGCTGGACGACAATCCGTTCCGGGCGACCATCAAGCCCTATGGTTAAGAGCAACAACACCCGCCCGCGCACGGCCAGCTTTCGCTCGCCACTCGTCCGATTGAGATGCGCCTCCAATTTCGGAAGAGATTTCAGAACGTTGGCACCATAGTCCTTGGCAAGTCTCCCAGCGGCAAGACGGGCCGAGGCAACGGCGTCTGGCTCTGAATCCGGGTCAACACCTGTTGTCCCGCCAATGCGGCTCGCAACGGTCTCCTCGCTCGGAGCCGATTCCGCAGACGCCGCCGAAGTCGGCTGACGAGGGGGCTGGGGCACCGGCGGCTCATCTGCGTCACGCTGAGTAACCGTCGATGATTTCGGCGAGATGGGCGCGCGTTCGGCTGGCGGCTCGCTAGCTGGCGGCACCCGTATCACGGTTTCGTTTGCGCGGTCGTCGGGCTTCGGAACGGCGCCCTTTGGCGTGGGTGGCACGGGCGCCGGAACAACTGCGCCCGCTTCGCGCTGACTGTCGGCCTGCGCAGCGCTATCGAGACGCTGAGTCTCTTGACCGGGCGTTGGCGCGGTCCGGCCGCGTAGCCCGCTTGGAGACCGTCCATCGGAACTTGACGTACGCGCGCCGGACGCCTCCGCGCGCGAACTCAGTTCAACAGTCAGCGATGCGTCATCGTCACCGCCGGCGCCAAGCTTGGCCGTTGCCGGATAGCCACCCGTCAACACAATCGCTGCCAGGTGGATCCCAACAGCAGCAACGATCGCGAAACCCGAACGGACAGTTTCAAATCTCGGCCGCGGTGCCGCAACAAGTCCGCCCGCATCGAGCCGCACCTTTCCAAGGTCCGATACAGCCTCAATCTGCTCGCCGTCTTCGGATGGTTCGCCAGACTCCGACAAGGCGATTTCGGTTTCACCAACCAAATCAGAAGCGTCAGCGGCGGAGGTCGGCTCCGCTGCCAAATCTGTATCCGGATCGTCGGTGACATCCGAGTGATCGCTCACGGACGTGTCCTCAGGACCGCACTGTCGGGGCGTTGCGCGCTGCGCCTCCGTGCAGATCCAGGAGGCGATCAAACCAGTCGGCGACTCGACTGCTTTCTTTGAAGACCGGCTTCGGAGACACGACGTTTGGCCACATCAGAGTGCCGAACACAATGTAATCGCCGTAGTACGGCGCATTGCCACCGAGAAACGGACCCGCTTCAAGTGCCGCCTCAACAGGTCTAAGCACCTGCCTTAGTGCCGCACGCGCGCCCGCCTGTGCCCCATCACTGCAGAACTCATCCAATGACTTTCCAAGCCGTTTCTCGCGCGACTCCTGAAAATAGGCGGCGTCTTTCGGATCAAGAACGGCATGGACCGCCTTGACGGCCAGTGGGGCCAGCGGACCGAAGAGCGTTGTATCGGCCCAGACATTCAAAAACCGTGCGGATGCTTTCGCCAATGTGTCAGCCATCAGCGCCGGCTTGTCTGGGTAGGTTTCGTCGAGATAGAGCGCGATCTGCCAACTGTCGCTCACGATTCGATCACCGTCGACAATGACTGGCACCCGCTGCTGACCGCTCTCCGCAAGCCGCTCCGTTTCGGTAAAGCGCCACGGCAACCCCTCAAAAGGCAAGCCTTTGTGGTGCATCGCCATTTTCGCGCGCCAGCAATACGGCGAAAACCGAAGAGAATCATCTCGACCGCAGAGATCGTAAATCTGGATGGTCATTGCCGCCCCAATCGTCGCACCGCCTGGTCACTCAACGCAGCGGAGCAACCCGCAGACCAGTACGGTCGGTCAAGGCCTTGCTCCCCCCAGCCCACAGAGCGTGCGCCATGATAGGCAATCTCTTTGGTCCAGCTGCGCGAAAGCATCTTAGCTGCTGCGTGACATGATTCCCATGCTAAGGATGACTTGAGGGCCACCGCTGGCGCCTCGCAGCAGAATCTGGCGCGTTACAGCAGACAAGAGAGCAATTGCTCTCGGCGGAAAGCCTTCGTCGCCCTCGTCCCTCTGCCTGGGAATCTCCAGACCGGCCGATCCGCGACGGTGCTGAGGGGTACCCGGTGAATTTCGTCACACAAGATTCCGGACCAGGCTTGTGGCCCGCGGCGCGCAGCAGGCTTGGCGAAAACCGTAAAGGATCCAGAACATCTTGACCGATCCCGCCATCGCGGCCCTCATCTGCCTCGCCTTCCTGACGGCCGGACTGATCAAGGGTGTCATCGGCTTGGGAATGCCCGTCGTCGTACTCGCCTTTCTTGCAACAACAATCGGCCTGAAGCCGACACTCGCTCTGATGGTTTTTCCTGGAATCATCGGCAACCTCTGGCAGGCAACCACGGGCGGTGCGTTTTGGTCCAATTTGAGCCGGCTGTGGTCGATGTTCGCTTTGTCCGTGGCCGCCATCTGGATCGGCGTGGCAACTTTGGCCGCCGTCGAAGTCCGATGGATCACCGCGCTTCTTGGCTTGATACTCTCGGCCTATGCAGCACTCAGCCTCTGGAAGCCACGCCTGCCACCGCCGCGGCAATGGGAAATCTGGCTATCGCCCACTATTGGCGCTGTCGCCGGTTTCATGTTCGGGTTGACCGGGACTTATATGGTGCCTGGCGTGATTTACATTGAAGCCTTAGGCCTGCAACGGGATGCGTTCGTCCAGGCGCTTGGCATGACGTTTCTTATTATCTCCGCAACATTAGGTGCGAGCCTTGTACAACACGATCTTATGTCAGCGAAAGTAACGTTGGCATCGGCGCTGGCGCTTGTGCCCTTATTTACCGGACTTCTCGTAGGTCAACGCGTTCGCCGTCATGTTCCGCAGGACAAATTTCGAAAACTCTTCTTTATCTGGCTTTTCATAACCGGGTTTGTGATTTTCGGCCGCGCCGCTTTTTGATCCGGTCGCCAAAATTCGGACGAATTGTTCTTGCAATTGCACACGTCAGAGGGTACTTCCCCTCCCGCTTATTGCACAGTGCACACTGTGGCGATAAGTAAATGAACCGATGGCATAGAGTTTCGCGCCCGTATCCAACCGGCGCTCGCAACTGAGGAGGTCCGATGCATCAGCGACAACACACATACATTGGTGTGATGTGCGCGGGCATTTGGACGCTCCTGACGTGCATCGGGACGCTTCCAAGCTCCGGCATCTGAACTCGCGCTACGCAATCACATCTTGCAATCGCATTGGCTGAATGCAGGGCTGTTCCATTTTCGGAACATCCGGTCCGGCTCGTGTCGTACTGCGAAATTGCGTGAATTCAGGTCACGCCCATTACACCGTCAGAAAATCGCAGCTCGACAATTTCTGAATTGGCCGCGCTACCCAGCGCTCGGCAATGGAATTGTTACGGCGTAATCAGAAATCGGCGTTTGCCCATATCGTTCGCAAAACCAATTCGGGCGAATGGCGGAGCTTTATCCGGAAACAAGAGCGATGGAACTTCTAGCCAAAGCATTCCTCCTCGATAGAAAAACCGTTGATATTGAGGAGCACCTCAAGCGGTTTCGGCGCAGCTATCGGCGACGGCTCCGTCGGCTCGCCGGCTTGGCGACACCGTGCGCCGAACTGCTCGTGTCGTTTCCAGCGGCGGCGTTTGCAATCGCGACCGAATACGGCACGCGGGACCAGCGCGCGCAGGCGATCAAGTCCGTCCGCGCCGGCGAGCCGCTGAAGAACGTGGCGACTGCGCTGCAGTTGCCTCTGTGGCTCCGGAAGCTTCCGCCAGAGGCACTCACGAACGAGTTTCCGGCTCATATCCCAAGCGACCCCGAATTTGGGACCAAGCTGCTCGGGATGGTTCCGCAATCTCGCGACGACATCGGTCGGTGGCTCACTGCGGTGCTTGAAGGCGAGCGCACGTGTGACGCAGAGTTTGCGTTGTGGCTGGCACGGCATCCGGAACAGCTTCCGGAACCTCAGTATGTCGATGCGGTTGTGCTGTTGGGCGCGTATGCTTGGTTCTCCGAGCACCACGACACGGACGCTGGCATGCTGATACCGCACCGGTGGCATGGTCAAATGACTGTTCGCGGCGCCGTGAAGCGTCTTGAGGAGTGGTGGAAACTGCTTCGCCAAGAGCTGTTTCTCGGTAAAGGCGGTGTCCAGGACCCATGGCTGGCCGGCGGCCGTGCCGCGGGATACCGCCTTGTGCCATTGCTGACGTTTGCGGATCTCGAAGCCGAGGCGGAAGCCATGGACAACTGCGTGACGGACTACGCGTGGAAAATGGCACACAACGAATGCCGTTTGTTCAGCATGCGTCGGGGCGCCACCCATGTTGCGACATTGGAAGTGCAGGCACATCCGTGTCACGACGGTATTCCTCAGATTGTTCAGCTGCTTGGGCCGGACAATGAGGATGCACCCGACCGGGTCTGGGCTGCGGCGTTCACATGGCTGGGAAAACAGGCGAAGTACGGCATTCCTGACCCGGAAAACACGGGTCCGGCACCGGCACTCGCAACGTGGCAGCGCATTTGGCTCCCCTACTGGCGCGCGAAGGGGCAACACCAACTGCTGCCCAGATTCCCGAACGGCGAGACGATCGACGCGATTAGTCAGCGGATCGATCGCTTGAGGCGGGCTGCAAAGTAGTCCAGAAAACGCCCGTCGGTTGGGTTCCATCCGACGGGCACACATCAGAGTGATGGCCACAAGCCCCCAACGAGATGACAACTTGCATGCTGCGGCGAAGCCCGTTTGGATACGTCGCACGCCTGTGATCCGCAGCAGCAACAGCAAACAGAACCGGCCGGTGACCTATGCCTTTTAGAGCTCTCCTCGTCGACAAAGCAGACGATGGCACGATTTCCCAGTCCGTCATGACACTTGAGGACTCGCGTCTCCCGGCAGACGGGAATGTGACGGTTTCGGTGGAATACTCCACCGTGAACTACAAGGACGGCCTGTGCATTACCGGCCAGGGCGGCCTGGTTCGCGACTTTCCCCATGTCCCCGGCATCGACTTTGCGGGTACTGTTGAGGCATCGGACGACCCCAGGTTCAAGGCAGGTGACAAAGTTGTCCTCACGGGATGGCGCGTTGGCGAAGTGTGGTGGGGCGGTTACGCCGAACGCGCGAAAGTCAAAGCAGACTGGCTGGTTCCCTTGCCCGACGGGCTGTCAACGCGCCAGGCCATGGCTGTCGGAACCGCCGGCTTCACGGCAATGCTTGCCGTCATGGCGCTGGAGATTCATGGCCTCAAGCCGGATGACGGAGAAGTCCTGGTGACAGGTGCAGCAGGCGGCGTCGGGTCCGTTGCAACCGCGATCCTTGCCAAGCGTGGCTATCAGGTTGCCGCAGTCACCGGGCGGCCGGAGCAGGCCGCCTACCTGACCGATCTTGGTGCGGCTCGGATTGTCGCGCGCGATGACATCAACACACCTTCGGGCCGACCACTGGACCGCGAGACCTGGGCTGGCTGCGTCGACGCCGTTGGCGGTGCGATGCTTGCAACCATTCTCCCGCAGATGAATTACGGCGCATCGGTCGCGGCCGTGGGCCTCGCCGGTGGCCCGAAACTCAACACAACCGTCATTCCGTTTCTACTCCGCGGCGTCAATTTGCTTGGGATCGACAGTGTGATGCAGCCACTGGCCAACCGCACCACTGCCTGGCAGCGGATTACCGAGGACCTGCCGATGGATAAGCTCGACAAAATGGTGCAAACGGCAAGCCTGTCTGACCTGCCCAACCTCGGGCCGGCGATCATCAAAGGTCAGGTGAAGGGCCGCATCGTGGTGGACTTGAAGGCTTGATGCCCATGACAAATCCCAGCGACGTCAAACTGTCGGGCAAAACAATCGACCTTTCGGCGCTGAAACAACGCGTTGGCGACGTCATCGGCGTGTCGGACTGGATCTTGGTCGATCAGGCCAAGATCTCCGCATTTGCCGAACTCACGGGGGATCATCAGTTCATACATGTTGATCCGGAGCGGGCGAGGGCGGAGACGCCGTTTGGCGGGACAATCGCTCATGGCTTCCTGCTGCTCTCGCTCGTCACGCAGATGCGCGCGGACGCCATCCCCCCGATCGCCGGCATTGCAATGGGCATCAACTATGGCTTCGAGCGCGTCCGCTTCATCAGCCCCGTACCGTCTGGTTCTCGTGTGCGCGGGAGATTTACGTTGGCCGCTCTGGAGGCCCGAGGGCCAAATGAATTGCAGCTGGCGTGGGGCGTCAGCGTTGACGTCAGCGGTGCACACAAACCCGCCCTCGTGGCCGAATGGCTGACACGGGCAATTCTCAAACCGGAGCGGACATCATGACAGGCCGTTGGAAACAAAGACCTGATGGCTCCAACTGGGGGGACTTCGGGCCGGACGACGAATGCGGGCGCCTCAATCTCATCACGCCGGAAAAGGTCCGCCAGGGTATCGCCGAAGTGCGCGACGGCCGCGCGTTCTGTCTATCGTTGCCGCTCGACTATCCGGGCAGCAACCTGCTGAACCCGGCCCGCCATCCGCCCCAGCGCTTTGCAACAGAAACCCCGGATGGACGAAAGCGCTTTCTCCTCGCGCTGTCCGACCAATTCCCGGACGAAGCCTTCAGTGACGTAGTCAACGATGATCGCGTGCTGATCCACACGCAATACTCGACGCAGTGGGATGCCCTGTCTCACGTCGGCGCCATGTTTGACGCGGACGGCGATGGAACGCCGGAAGCGGTGTTCTACAACGGCTGGCGCGGCGGCACCGACATCACAGCGCCCGGCGGCTCCTGTTCCGAGTGCGGCGGGATCGCCGGATCAGACGCGTCGCGACTGGGCATTGAGAACATGGCGGCGCGCTGTGTCCAAGGTCGCGCGGTCATGATTGATCTGCATGCCGTCTACGGTGACGATAAAGTCGACGTCGATTTCGACGGCCTCGCAGCTGCCATGACGGCTCAGAACGTGGTTGTCGAAACCGGTGACATGGTCTGCCTGCATACCGGCTTTGCGCGACGTGTCCTCGAAATGAACCGAGAGCCGGACGCCCATACGCTCCACAACGTGTGCGCCGCGCTCGAAGGGCGCGACCCGAAGCTGCAGGAATGGATCAGAGACAGCGGCCTGTCTGTTCTGATTGCCGACAACTATGCCGTCGAGCGGGCGCCAAGTGCCACCGGAGCCGGCCCGCGGGCGATGTTGCCACTACACGAACTCTGCCTGTTCAAACTTGGCATTCACCTCGGTGAGATTTGGTGGCTGACCGAACTTGCAGACTATTTGCGCGATGCGGGACGCACGCGCTTCCTGTTGACCGCACCGCCCTTGCGTCTTCCTGGTGCTGTCGGATCGCCGACGACGCCCATCGCCACGGTATAGATCGCGTGATTATCGCGGCGATGGATGGGCAGCCGCATCGGCAGCGCGCGCCGCGCAAAAAGCCGTAACCTCCGGCGTCACGTGCCCCACCTTGTCGATATGGAAGAAGTGGCCGCCGCCGGGCACAGTGACAAAGCGCGCATTCGGCAAACCGGTCGCAAGCTTTTCGCTTGCGCTGGTACGCACCATACGCTCCGCCTCACCCGCGATGACCAGGACCGGATGAGGAATACGGCTGAGGTCGTTGCGCACGTCGAACCGACTGCTCGCCAGGAAATCACCGTGAACAACGGCCTGTCCGGCCTCCAGCATGCGGCGACGACAGACCTTTTTGTAGAACTCAGTCGTATCTTCCGGCCAGCAGTATTGGACAATCGTGGCCACGGTTGCGGGAAAGTCCGTTGTGAGGCCCTCGAGAATGGCCGGCGCCACGGGTAGGTGTGCGGCAGAACCGAGGATAATGAGACTGTCCAGAACCGCACCAAGGCGTTCCCCGTGCCGCAAGGTAACGTCCAGTGCGATTGCGCCGCCCATCGAGTGCCCCACCAGAACAGCGCGCGGAAGCTGCATCGCCTCGACAAACGCGACAACAGCATCCGCATAGTCTCCGATCTCGGTAAAGCCTAGCCCAGTCGACTTTCCGTGGCCCGGCAAATCAAGCGCGTAGACCGGATACTGCGTGATCCAACGCGAACGAGAGCGGGTTCCGACACCAAGCAGTCCGACAGCCGAAGCGGTCTCCCGCCATTCGAACGGCCAGTCCGCCGCCCGGCCACCGGCACCATGAATCAAGACGAGTGCAGGGCCCGGCGTCGCAACGCCATTGAAGGTATAATGCAATGGTCCCAAAGCTGTCCTGCAAGTCGGCATGGCGCGCTCCGTTGTGTCGAGATTGATCTATACACACCCTGCACTGCAGGTCGCCAGCGCCACCTGCGTCAAATTGCACAGCAGCTATCGAACACAGCCAAAGAGGCGCTGCCTGGCGCCAAATTAAAACCACAAATACATTTCGCCGAATAACAGAATCAAGACTTTCTTCGAAAGCAATTGGTGAATATGATATCGCCGAGCAAATCTAATTAAGTAGGAAAAGTGTTTTAAAGTTTTTTGCAACAAACAAATTCCATTGATTATACTCGCGGTCACAATAGATATCTTGCAACAAACATGCTTATCAGCGTCTGCTTCGCGAGCCATCCCGTTCGCGAAACCAGTATGCGTCTCGACAGTGGCTGACATACGTTTGGGGGAAATAGCTGATGAGACAGCTTATCATTTTGGTTCTCAGTTTCGCGATATCCGGACTGCTTGTCTTTGGTGCGCAAGCTGCCGACCTCGGAGGCGACCGCGGCTCTCTGAAGGACGATCCCTTGGCCTACTCGCCCTTGAAGCGCTATTACGTCGCACTTCGCGGTGGACTAGCCTTCCCGGAAGATACGGACTTTGACATCAACGACGGGGCGATGAACGTCGTCAACTCTTATGAAGACGTGGCGTACTTCATCAGTGGCGCCGTCGGCATGCGCCTCTACGAAACATCCAATGTCAAAGTCCGCGGCGATCTGGAGCTCGGATATCGCGAAGCCGAAATCGACACCCACAACGTTGCAGGCACGCAGTTCTCCAGCAGCGAATCCTCCGGTGATACCAGCGTGTTCTACGGATTGGCCAACCTGACCGTCGACTTCAAGACCGGCACCAGATTTACACCCTATCTCTCGGCCGGCGGCGGGCTTGCGAACGTGAGCTTCGACGGTCATGCCGTCGACGGCCCAGGCGTCGTCATGGACGATGACGACACAGCCTACGCGCTCCAACTCGGCGCAGGCGTGAACTACAACTTCGGCCGCGGCCTAACGTTTGAACTTGGGTACCGCTACTTCGCGGTCTATGACGTTGACCTCACGGCCGAGGACGGCACCAACAGCTCAACTGATATCGAAGATCACCAAATCCTGTTCGGCATCCGCCAGACCTTTTAACGATCTCGTCTCTCTCGACACAACAAAACAACTGCGCCCGCAATTCTTGCGGGCGTTTTTTTGAGTGCGTACATTATTTTGCCTGATTCAGTTATTAATCAGCGCGACCCTGCAATACGCCTTGGGCACGGGCTCTTGAGACCCGGCTGGCGCATGCCGCTTTGCGGTGCTTGTGTTCCGCGTGCAGGTCGCGGTTATAGCTCAGTGGCAGAGCACCCGCAGTTTTTGCGGGAGGTCGGGGGTTCGATTCCCTTTAACTGCTCCCAGAACGACTAGCTCAGTTGGTAGAGCGCGGGACTGTTAATCCTGAAGTCGTGGGTTCGACTCCCACGTCGTTAGCCAGCGTTTAAAAGCGCACTCGGTTTGGGACCGATCGATAAACTGGGGACCCGGCAGCGCCGGCCGGCCAGACGGCACAATCCCGAAGCCTCGGCGGACGGTGCGCGCTCGACGGCAGCGACGAAGGCGCTTTGCGCCCGCACGGATACCGCCCCTTTGCAACGCCGGCGCAGCGGCACCGGCATCGCTCTCTTCGGAGGCGATGGACGCAGCCGACTGTCAAAGGCCACGCATCGAGGCTTAAGTGCGGGCCCGCTCCTGCGGCGTGGCTGGCATGCCGGGGACCTTATTTATCAAATGTTGAAATAGATCCGTAAACGGACTCTCATATTCGCTCGGATCAGAAACTGTGTTTAGAGGTGTGGCCATGCGCCCGTTCCATGTCTTTCAGGTCACTGTTCGTGACGACCAGCGCGCGTTCCTCCGTCGCGACGGCCGCTTCGAGCGGCTGCTTGGTCCGGGTCGATACCGTGAGTTCGATCCGGCGGGCCGTTTGTCGGTCGACGTCCACACGGTTGTGCGCAGCGAGGTGAAGCCGGAGATCGCTCTGCTGTTCGAGCGCACCAATCCGGATCTTGCAGCCGAGCACTTCCAGATTGTGCGGCCGCGGGCAACCGAAGTCGCGATCATCTCGTTCGACGGCCAGCCGATGCACGTTGTCCGCCCGAACGAAACGCGCGCGTTCTGGAAAACGTTAACACGCGTCGACGTCGAACTTATCGACACGGCTGCCGATATGCGCGTGCCGAAGTCGGTGCTCGACCGCCTCGACCTGGGTCGCAACACGCTCATCGTGCATGACATCGTACGCGCGAACGAGTTCGGCCTTCTGATCGTTGACGGCGACTTGGTCGAGAAGCTGCCGGCCGGCCGGCACGCGTTCTGGCAGGTGGGCCGAGAGGTGCGTATTGAGCGTGCAGACACACGTCCGCAGCTGCTCGAGGTGACGGCGCAGGAAATCCTGACGAAGGACCGCGTCGGCGTTCGGGTCACGCTGACGGCATTCTACAAGATTGTGGATCCGGTCAAGGCGATCCTCGAGACGTCGAATGTCGCGGAGACGGTGTACCGCCTCGTGCAGTTCGCGATCCGTGAGGCGGTCGCAACGCGCACGCTCGACGACATCCTGGCGGCGCGCGATGAGCTCGATCGTCAGGTTCGTGCGTTCGTCACAGAACGCGCAGGCGATCTCGGTGTCACGATCGGTGAGATCGGCGTCAAGGACGTCATCTTGCCGGGGGATGTGCGCGAGTTGCTGAACAAGGTGGTCGAGGCCGAGCGGACGGCCAAAGCCAACCTGATCCGTCGTCAGGAAGAGACGGCAGCGACCCGTTCGCTGCTGAACACCTCCCGGATGATGGAGGACAACCCGCTACTTCTCCGCTTGAAGGAGCTGGAGGCTCTGGAGAAGCTGGTCGAAAAGGTCGGCCGTATTGACCTGCACGCAGGTTCACAAGGCGGTGGCCTCGACGCCCTGCTTCGTGGGTTGTACCAGCTTGAGCAGCCAAAGTCGGGCAGCGAGAGCGACACGTAAGGCGGGCGCAATCTGCGCTCCCTGATTAATCTAACACGGGCCGCGGACTATGAGCCGCGGCCCGGCGTCCCTCCTCATACCGCCCTTTACCGCAACGACATCCTCAAGATCTCTTTCGCTTGTGGCGGAGCCGTCTGCGCGGCCCGAACGCCGCGTAATCAATGCGTAATCAATCTGCGGACGAGCGCTGCGATACGCTTGCGAAACCACGCCTGACATCTTATTTTAGAATAATTCTAAACTTGGATGACCGCCGATGCTGTCCTCGCGCAACTACCGCCGCAGCTTCAAGGATCTGAGCGAACAGGAAATCCTCGCGCTTGCGATTTCCTCCGAAGAGGACGACGCGCGGATCTATCGGACCTACGCCGAACGCCTGCGAAAAGACTTTCCGGACAGCGCCGCTGTCTTTGACGGCATGGCGATCGAAGAGGACGAGCACCGTCGGCGTCTCATCGACGCCCACAAGGCGCGATTTGGCACAACGATCCCGCTGATCCGCCGCGAACACGTCGCCGGAGTTGATGCGCGCAGACCCATCTGGCTGATGGAAACGTTAGGACTGGATCGGATCCGCGCTGAAGCAAGCGAAATGGAAGCGGATGCCCATCGGTTCTACCTCGAAGCCGCAAAGCAAACGAGCGATGCCGACACCCGCCAGCTGCTCGGAGACCTAGCTGCGGCTGAGACCTCACATGTCCAAAAAGCCGATGAACTGCTAGCGGCGCATCTCGACGACGATCGCCGTGAGCGCGAGGACGACAAAGCGCAACGCCAGTTCGTTTTGACGTGGGTCCAACCCGGCCTTGCAGGCCTTATGGATGGATCTGTCTCAACACTTGCCCCGATCTTTGCCACTGCCTTCGCGACTGGGGACACGTGGACGACCTTTTTGGTCGGGCTCGCGGCATCCGTCGGTGCCGGCATATCGATGGGCTTTACGGAGGCTGCGTCCGACGATGGCCAGATCTCAGGCCGCGGCTCGCCTATCAAGCGTGGGTTCGCGTCTGGCGTGATGACGACGATTGGCGGCCTGGGCCACGCCCTGCCGTACCTGATCCCGGACTTCACAACAGCAACCACGATCGCAATCCTGCTCGTATTTGTTGAATTGTGGGTGATTGCCTGGATCCAGAACACTTATATGGAGACGCCATTTCTCCGGGCTGCATTCCAGGTCGTTCTTGGCGGCGCCCTGGTCTTTGCTGCAGGCATCCTGATCGGCAGCGCCTAACACGCCAGAAAGAGAGAGGAAGAGGGAGGGAACCGAGAGTCTCAAAGAGACCACTCAAGCGCGGGCCAGATGGTTGCGCATAAATGCATAGATTATCGAACCCAGCACCAGCCCGAAGGCTGGTGCCGGATTGCGCGCCAAACACGCAAAACCAAAAGATTGGCACGCTCTTGTTTTACCGCACGGTCGTTTCACAAATCCAAACGCTAGTTCAAAAACGCCTCAAAAGTGGCAATCCGCACGTGCGGTCTGAGCAACAGTTGCCGAATATCTATAGCGACACTTGAGTATTTCTCCGCCAAGCGTGAGTCACTGGGTTGCCGGCCAGGCAGACCAAAAGAACAGGCGTGGGATGGTTCCAACCACGTCTGCGAGCCTCTAAATCGCCCGCTGCTGTCGCCCCTCGCGCACCCAGCTTCGTAGGAACCGATCGAGCCAAGCGCGAATTGCCGGCCCATGTGCGATGTGATCGCGAAGCTGCGACGCGCGGTCTTTGGCGCCGGGCTGCGTCAGTTTATGCGGGTTGTGCCCCGACCAGCGACTGACCATGGCGTAGGTGATTTCAGGATGAAACTGGATACCAACGGCAGTGGGTCCGTACTGGAAAGCCTGACTGGGAAAGGCATTGCCACCTTCCATCAGCACCACGCAGCCACGCGGAACGGTGAACCCCTCCTTGTGCCATTGGTAGACGAACGACGGCCAGTCACCTTCTGCATAGACGGGTCGTAGGGGACGCACGGGATGATAGCCGATTTCGACATGCCCAGCCTCATGGAGAAACACCGTCCCTCCGAGATGCTTGGCCAGCATCTGCCCGCCGAGACACACTCCTAGGAACGGTGCTCTTTCGCGCAGCGCCACCCCGATCCAGTCGGTCTCGCGCTTAACGTAATCGTCTGGGTCGTTGGCGCTCATCGGGCCGCCGAAAATGACCGCACCGTCGTGATGATCGAGCGTTTCGGGAAGCGCGTCACCGAACCGCGGCTTGCGGACGTCGAGCGCGTGCCCTTGCGCCTGCAAAACCTGACCGATGTGACCTGGATTGGAATGCTCCTGATGCAACACGACCAGGATCGGCTTGGGGTCTCGCGTTGTCTCACCATCCCAATGGGGTAAAGTTGTACCAACTGCGCGATCACCACAGGTCGCGTCCTGCATCTTAGCCATCTCTTCTTGGTCTGAGCATAATCCCTAAGATAAATGCCAGAATTTTACGCGGCGTGAAGTGCAACGCCAACGCCAGAACCCGGCTGAACAACCCCGGCACGACGGCCGTACGGCCGAGCCAAAAACTGTTCACAGCGATGCGCGCCACGGCAGCGGGTGTCAGCGCCGGGATAACCCGTCGGTAAAGCGCGCTTTCCGAACCCATTGCCGCATGAAACCCCGTTTCAACCGGACCCGGCGAAATACACGTCACACGCACACCGAACCCCCGCAGTTCCCACGCGATCGCTTCGGTAAGAGAGATGACGTAGGCCTTGCTGGCATAATACGCCGCCTGATAGGGGCCCGGGGTGTAACCGCCAAGCGATGCGACATTCAAAACACCGCCACGACGACGGCGGATCATGTCCGGCAGCACCGCACGGGATAGCTGCGTCAATGCTTCAACATTCAACAGCGCCAATTCGGAGAGCGCCTGAGGGGCATGCTGGACGAACCGACCGCTCAACCCAATCCCAGCGCTATTGACGAGAATGTCGCAGAACAGGTCGTTCTCACCCAACCAGTCGCGCAGCGCCGTGGATGCATCAGACGCGCAGAGGTCGAGGCTGAGAACACGAATGTCACCACCCGTGTCCGCACTCAGGCGGCCCGCAACGTCTTCCAACCGCGCGATATCGCGAGCAACAAGTACGACAACGTCGCCGCGCGTTGCGAAAATGCGGGCGATCTCTGCGCCGATACCGCCGGTCGCTCCTGTAACGACAACGGCCGAGGCCAGACCGGCGTCGGCGCCCTCAGATCGCGGCAGGACTGGATCCCGCCCGCGACACCCAATCCACCAGTCAACGATGCTTGTGATCATGCGCTGGACACAAGACGGGGCGCCGGTGCGCCCGCCCCACTGCGACGCATCGGCCGAGGTGCCGCAGCCGGCGCTCGCATCAGACCTGCGCTACCAAATCGGAGCGCAAATTCCGTTCGAATATGACACGCAAGCTCCTCAGCAAGTTCGGTGCTGCCTGTTCGCGGCAAATAGAGAATGATGGAAAATTCAGGCAGTGGCGGCAAGCCTGCGTCGTCCTCCAGAACAACGAGCCCATCGGGAACCGAGTCCGCCAGCATGGCGGCAACACCCAGCCCAGCCGCAATCGTCGCGTTCACGGCTTCCTGGTTCGAGACTTCGACAACGAAACGCCAATCGATATCCTCGGCACGGAGCGCGTCGAGCACGACCGGGCGGAACAAGCAGGTCCGTCCTCCGATCGAAATCGGCAATGGCCGCCGCAAATGCGCATCGCTGTCGGGCGCCGTGACCCAGACCAGACGATCACGACGCAACAGTTCACCGTTCTCCCGACTGGGCCCAAGCTCTGTCGTGATCGTCAGATCGATCTTCCCGTCATCAAGCAGTTCCACCAGCTCGACGGAGTTCTGCGTGGCGAGACTGACCTGCACCTGCGGCCACGCCTGCGCAAACCGGCGCAGAATGTTTGGGGCATAGGTCGGCACAATGTCGAACGGCACACCAAGACGCACTTCGCCATTGTAACTTGGCGTCGTCATCATGCCCCAGACTTCATCGTTCATAGCGATCAGGCGCCGTGCCGAATCCAGCAACTGCTCACCAGGCGGAGCCAGAGCGACCCGCTTATGCTCCCTCTGGAACAAGCCGACGCCAAAAAGCTCCTCAAGCCGCTTGAGCTGCTGACTAACAGCGGCTTGCGTGCGATTGAGAAGGCGCGCCGCCGCCGTAACGCTGCCCGTGTCAGCAACCGCTACGAATGCCCGTAGCAATGAAATATCTATGTCGCGCGCCATAGCGAACGCCTCCGTTCCAGTGTGCAGATCGCGGCACCCCACAGTACTCCCCACCGCGCACCTTTGCGTAAGCACATCTTATACACAAACGAAAATATATTCAATTTCCTAATTCAAGGTGTGGGCCTATGTTCACTGCATACCGCCCAGAGAAGAGCGGTCATGAGCCAAGGAGCAATCCGCCATGTTGACGAAAACGATCCATTCGCAATCCACCGACACCAGCAATCACACGTCACCGGCCAAACAGCTCTCAAAAGCATTTCAGTGGGTCAGATATGCACTCCAGATTCGCCGGGAGCGCCAGTCGTTGGCCGCGCTGGATGAGCGGATCCTCAAAGATATCGGTCTGTCCAAGTCTATGGCATTCCGCGAGAGTACACGCGGCTTCTTCGACACACCCGACGCCGGTCGCAAGACGCAGGCGCGTGTACGTCGGTTCCGGTCACGCGATCTCGGATAGCATCAGGGTCCGGGAACGCGTCGCGCGCGGAGCTCTCCCTGGGCTCCGCGCGCCATCTATCGCGTGCGCCGCGTCAGGTGATCGATTTTACACGCGCGGCAAGTCGTTGAGATAGGGCTGCCCAGTCTCAGATCGACCAAAAGCCTCAGAGCGACGCAACGTCTCAGACTGACGCAACCGCCTTGCGCCACCGATAGCCCGAACGTCATCGAACGACAGCCTTTGCGCCCACCACAAATCATACTGGAACTGCAAACCAAGCCAGTAGTGCACGCCCAACCCAAGCGCACGATCCAGCCGTGCGGCGAGCTCTGCCGTTATCGTCCGACGCTCCAGTAGCAACTCAGACAGTCGCCGCCGCGACACACCGAGCTGCGCAGCAAATTCGCGCCGCGTCATTTTAAGCTGAGGGAGAATGTCCTCTCTCAGTATTTCTCCGGGATGGGGCGGAGCTGAATAACGATCATAGAGATCTTTGTGCATAAGCCGTGTTCTCTTTTTTTGTATTTTGATTTCGCACAAACGCTCGAATTTCTCTTAATAAAATAAGACAGTTTAATGACAAATGCAAATCGCCAGTTTGCAATGGTCATCTGTGCACCTCCTTGCCTCCGCCAGGGCAAGTTGCCAAACTTCCGACCACAAGACGAAAGTTTGCGGAGGAAACGTGACATGCGCGCATCCGAACTGCGGGATCAGGTTCGCGCCGGCGCAACCGTAGCCGGCGGTATGGTCTTCGAGTTCTTCTCCCCCGGCGTCGCACAGCTGCTGCAGTTGGCTGGCTGTCGGTTTGTAATCTACGACATGGAACATACGGGCATCGGCCTTGAGACCATAAAATGGCAGGTTTCGGCATGTCGCGGCCTTGATATTGTTCCGATGGTGCGCGTCCCACGTGGGGAGTATGCGTTCCTGGCTGGGGCGCTGGACGTCGGCGTGAAAGGCGTCATGATCCCCATGGTAGAGAGCGCCGATCAGGCGCGCGCGATTGCGGAAGCGACCCATTATCCTCCGCATGGTCGGCGGGGCGCTGCGTTCGGTTTCGCGCATGATGACTACACGCCAGGGCCGCCCGCGACGAAGATCTCAAATGCTCAGGCAGAAACACTCGTTATCGCTCAAATCGAAACAGAGCGCGGTCTTGAAAATGTCGATGATATTGCGTCCGTCGACGGAATTGACGTTTTATGGGTTGGCCATTTTGACCTCACCAATTTTCTCGGCATTCCCGGCGATTTTGAATCTCCAAACTATAGACAAGCATTGGAGCGTGTTGTCGCAGCGGGCAAAAAGCACGGCAAAGGTCTTGGCTTCATGGCCGCGGATGGCACGTGGGCGAAGGACTACCGCGCACTTGGATTCAACATGCTCGCGGCCGGGCCGGAACACCAGCTTATGGCCCGCGGCATGGCTGATATTGTCGCAACCGCGGAGGCCTCATCATGAGCTTCAAGGTTGGCGTGACACGCGATCTTCTCACAGCAAGCGGCGACCCATGCTTCAATCCGGCCGCGTTCGAGGAACTTGCCAGAAACCCTGACATTGACTGGACATGGTTGCCGGACAACATCCCGGAAATCACGCCGGACATCGCCGCCGAGTATGACGGGTTGCACATCAACCTACCACGGATCACCAAGGCCACGCTGGCCCGCGATAATTGCCGTGTGCGCGTCATTGCCCGGAACGGCGTCGGTTACGACACTGTCGACCTTGAGGCGGCGACGCGCCGCAACATTGTCGTCACCAACACGCCTCTGGCTGTTCGGCGCCCGGTCGCCGTCGCGACGTTGACGCTCATCTTCGCGCTTGCCGGTCGCTTGTTCGAGAAGGACCGCATTGTCCGGCAGGGACGATGGAACGATCGCGTCGAGTTCATGGGGACCGGGCTGACGACCAGAACGCTCGGCTTGGTGGGCGCAGGCAGTATCGGCCGCGAGATCATCAAACTGGCTCAGCCGTTCTTCGGAACCGTGCTGGCGTTCGATCCGTTCGTCGATGCGGACACCATTGCCGCTTCCGGCGGCACCAAAACGGAGTTTGAGCACCTACTCGCGGAGTCGGACTTCGTGGTCGCATGCTGCCTACTCACCGATGAAACGCGCCATCTTATCAATGCCGACGCGTTTGCGCGCATGAAGCCAACCGCGCGCTTCATCAATATGGCGCGGGGGCCCGTTCATGATGAGACAGCCCTCGCAGCAGCGCTTCAATCCGGCCAAATCGCCGCTGCTGGACTGGACGTCACGGAGAACGAGCCTATCGCGAGTGACAGTCCGTTGCTTGCGATGGACAACGTGATCATTACCCCGCACGCGCTTTGCTGGACAGACGAATGCTTCGAAGACATTGCGCGCACCGCCTTGCGATCAATCGTCGACGTGTCACTCGGGATCCGTCCTAGGCATGTGGTGAACGAAGACGCCGCACATGCATTGAAAGCCCCATAAAGCCTCGCGTCTGGAAGCGTGGGGAATGTATCCGTAGCTAGTCTCCGCCGTCGTCATTCACATTGTTTGTTCCGAACGCCGGCCCGCCGGAAACGGTCTCACCGGCCGATCGCTCCGAAACGCCAAGGGCGTCGGCGAGGCGGTGCGTCGCGCTCCCGGGTTTGAGCGGCTGCGGCTGATCCGGGTGTGGCGACCATCCCGTCATCGTGATGATTTCAAACGTTGCATAGACACGACCGTCCGCCCCGGTGAATCGGTCCTGATAAACCTCGACGGCCCGCATCAGCAGCTCACGGGACATCGGCACGCGACTGCGATCCGCCAGGCAGTTGCTTGCGCCCATCGCTTTGAGGTCTCGCATGAGATCGAGTGGCGTAGCATAGGTGACGCGGATCTGATCCACGTCTGTGACCGGCAATGTGAACCCGGCCCGCTGCAACAGGCCGCCAAGCGCGCGCACGTCGACTCGCGGCGCAACGCGCGGGGAAGCACCACCTCGGATGTCGGCCTCCGCGATCGCAAACGCCTCTGCAAGCTCAAACAGGGTATCGCCGCCTGTCATCGCGCCGAGAAAGAATCCGTCCGGCCGCAACGCACGACGGATTTGCATCAACGCCCCTGGGAGATCGTTCACAAACTGCAGCGTGAGTGGTGCGACAATGCAGTCGACCGAGGCCGTGTCGAACGGCAAAACCTCCTCGTCGACACACATGGCGGGGCCGTCGCACAAGCGACACATCGCGTGCGACATATCCGTCTCGGTAACCGACGCACCCGGCAAAGCCGTGCGAAGCGCACGACCTGGCGCCCCGTGGTGTGCGCCAAGGCAAACGACATCGTCAAAGCTTCGGCGAACGATCCCCAGCCGATCAACAACGTCGTCCATGACGCGATCGAGCAGGAACGCACACGACGCGATCTGCCCTGCCGCGCGGTCGCGGTGGGCCGTCAGCAAACTGCGATCAAAAACAACCGTTGGCGCCATGGATGTCATTTAAATCGTCTTTCGCCGCGCGTCACCACTGGCGGAAACGGAATATAGACGTACAATGACAATTGCAGCGGCCGCACCGACGACTAACGACAGGACACCAATGGTGGATTGCGAGCAGGTTTCAAAAGCGACAGACCGACCATCAGGAATTGCAGCAATACATCACGCGCTTAAGGTGATGGTCGACTGGCTGACGGACCAAGTCATGCCGCCCAGCTGTGTCAGCTGTCAGAAGCCGATTGCACGAGATAATGCCCTGTGCGCCCACTGCTGGCGAGAGGTTCGGTTCATTTGTCCGCCCGTCTGCGATCGCCTGGGCCTTCCCATGCCCTATGATACTGGCGAGCGCACCATATCTGCCGAAGGTATCGCCAATCCGCCCGACTTTGATCGCGCCCGAGCTGTCGCGCACCACGCAGGTCTCATGCGCCGTCTGATTGCCGGCTTCAAGTATGCGGACAAGCAGAACGCACGCTTGCTCTTGACCGGATGGCTGATAAACGCCGGCGCAGAACTGCTGGAGGACGCAGACCTGATTGTCCCGGTCCCCCTGCACAGATGGCGACTGATCGAACGGCGCTACAATCAATCAGCCATTCTGGCCAAGGCTATTGGCCAGGCCACAAGCAAACCTGTGGCCTATCACCTGCTCCAGCGTCCGCGGAAGACAACGCGTCAAGTCGGCTTGCGCGGCGCAGAACGGCGGAAAACACCGCGTGGCGCATTCTCGGTCAACGCGCGTCATCGCATCGACGTAAAAGGCCGCCGCATTCTCGTAGTCGACGATGTCATTACGACCGGATCAACCGTAAACGCCTGCGCGCGTGCTCTGAAAGCTGCCGGAGCGAAGCAGGTCGATGTTCTTGCTTTGTCTATCGCGACGAATCAAGCTCACGATTTCGCGTGAATGTCAGAGTGCGAACACCCGAACCTTTCGTCAGCTCACCGCGCAACGGCGTATTCCGGCAATTCGCCTGTGTCGTTGTCCGATCAAGAGCCATAGCTGCGGCGATCGTCACACCCAGCGACGCCTGAAATGACCGCTCTGCCGCATGTGAACACTTTGAATTCGTTGCAAGTCATCATATTTTAGCAGTCCAGAGTTCAGACTGCCAACGCATGCGCGGTCGGGCGATTTCCAGGGATTGCAGACAACAATGCTGCCGGTGACCATCTATACGACGATACTCTGTCCCTACTGCCACCGGGCAAAGCGCCTGCTGTCGCAGAAAGGCGTTGCGTTCGAGGAAATCAACGTCAGCCGGAGTTCCGACCGAGAGGCGATGACGCGCCGCGCTGGCGGGCGCAGAACCGTGCCTCAGATATTCATTGGAGAGCACCATATTGGCGGGTGCGACGAACTCCACGCACTTGAGCGCGACGGCAAACTCGATGCCGTACTAAGCGGCAGTGCGGCCCCATGAGCGATCGGACGGAACATCCAGCGACCTTTCGTGCCGCACTCATACAAATGTGCACGAGCCGCGATCTCGATGAGAACGTCGCCACAGCGACGGCTCTGATCAAGCAAGCAGCTGCAGACGGCGCAAACTACATCCAGACCCCTGAAGTCACGACGCTGATGGAAATGCGCAGCGCCGATCTCTTTGAAAAGACGCCTTGGGCTGACAACAATGAGCCGGCCTTCGCGTTCGCATCGCTTGCGCAGACTCTCGGCATTTGGCTTCACATCGGATCGATGGGAGTCCGCGTGTCAAACGACAGGATTGCGAACCGGTCGTTCCTGTTCTCGCCGGCGGGTGAAATCGCCGCGAGCTACGACAAGATCCATATGTTCGACGTGACACTCGGCAACGGCGAACGCTATCGCGAGAGCAAGAATTACCAGCCGGGGACCACACCGGTCGTCGCTCGTATTCCCTGGGGCCGGATGGGCCTCACGATCTGTTATGACTTGCGATTTCCGGGTCTGTACGAAGAGCTGGCTCGTGCCGAAACAGAGATGCTGGCCATTCCGTCAGCCTTCACAATCCCAACCGGTAGAGCGCACTGGGAGGCGCTACTGCGCGCCCGCGCCATAGAAACGCAGTGTTTCGTCTTTGCGGCTGCCCAGGCTGGCGAGCACGCGTGTGGGCGATCCACTTACGGTCACAGCTTGATCATATCCCCGTGGGGAGAAATCTTGGCCGAGGGTGGAGAGAGTGCACCGGAAATCGTCACCGCGGACATTGCCATGAGCGACATCGCGGAAGCGCGACGCAAAGTCCCGGCGCTTGGTCATCGCCGCGCATTCGAAGGTGTTTCGGAGCAGGGCCAAGCACCGACGACAACGGCCCGTCCGGACGCCGACACAGCGGAAGATGCAGCATGATCAGGTATCAACTCATTTGCGACGAGGAGCACACCTTCGAGTCCTGGTTTGCGAACAGCGCAGCCTTCGACTCGCTGTCCGACCTTGGCGAGATCACCTGTCCGATCTGTGGGAGCACGCAGGTTCGTAAGGCCATCATGGCGCCAAACGTATCACCGCGGACGCGCCAGAAGTCTTCCGACGATGCGCCGCGTCCAGCGTCCTCCACCAGCTCTGAAGTCGCAACGATTGCGGACTCGGACGCGCCCGTCGACGTGTCCAACAACAGCGACGCCGCAGCCCAGGTGGCGCAGTTGGTTGAAGCGATCCGCCAGGTCCGGGACGAAGTGCTCGCGAAATCGGAGAATGTCGGCTCTCGCTTTGCGGAAGAAGCGCGCAAGATCCACTTTGAGGAAGTGGAACCGCGTGCAATCTACGGTCAGGCAACGTCCGAAGAGGCACGCGATCTTGTGGAAGACGGCGTCGACTTCTATGCACTGCCGACGCTGCCTGAAGACCGCAATTAGAGTGTTTCGGGTTGAGCTGGAGCCGTCCCACACCAGTATTAACGCTCTTCTTGGCCGGCCACCCAACCGCACGATCAAATGGGTGGCCGGCCAAGTTGAATCGAACATGCGGTATGGGACGGCGAAGCGATTGCGCCTATGGCAGAGAGGATCTAGCCCCGGCGAATCTGTGCTCCGTTCCGCGTTGGACGCCAACCCAGCGATCGCAAACGTCGGGATACTTCCAGCTCCATTGTCGGGTCGTGGCCCAGTGGCGCGAGTAATGCCCGGTCGACATCACTGCGCGTCAAGCCGATGTCGGCTAACGCCCGATCATCCAGCCGCCGCAACTTCGACAGACTTCGACGTTTGGCAATTGCCGCAGCCAAACGACGGGCCCACGCAAAGACCGGCCATGCAGACGTGGAACGCTCCGTCAGTTGACGCTCGACGTTCTCCTTGCCGCTGCCCTCACAATATGCATGCATCATGATTGTCACCTCTCTGGGATCTGCCGCTGACAACCGGTGGATCGCGTTGACGGCGGCGATGCCTAGTCATCGCAAATCCCTCCTGACAGCGTGGTGTCACCAGTAGACACCGGACATCTGGTGCTCCTGCCACCGTGGTGTCAGGAGTGTTATGTTGGAGGGGCTGACGGGTGGGGCGAGACGATGCGACGTGCAGACAGGCTCTTTTCAATCATCCAGATCATGCGGCAATCGAAACTTGTCCGCGCGCGGGATCTTGCAGAACGTCTCGAGATCTCTGAGCGGACGGTTTATCGAGACATCCAGGATCTGATCGCAAGCGGTGTTCCCATAGAAGGAGAGGCCGGCGTCGGCTACGTCATGCGAGCCGGTTTCGATCTGCCACCCATCATGTTTACCGAGACCGAAGTTGAAGCCTTGCTTCTGGGCGCGCGGATTGTCGAAAGTTCCAGTGACGCCGAACTTGCGCGCGCGTCCTGCAGTGCGATTGCCAAAGTCGAAGCCGTTCTGCCGCCGCCGTTGCGCGATTACATGGAAAAGACGGCACTGCTCGCACCCAGCGACCGGATTGAAGCACCGATCCCCTTCGACATCGCAGATGTGCGCCATGCGCTGCGGGGACAAAACAAGATACGATTTACATACACCGACGGAATTGGCGCCGGCACGTGCCGTACCGTTCGACCCCTATCGCTCGCCTATTTTGGCGCCATCTGGTTGCTTGCGGCCTGGTGTGAACTCCGCGAGGATTTTCGCGTCTTCCGCCTGGATCGTATGGCGAACTTTGAGTCGCTGGACGATGTGTTCCGGCACGAACCCGGACGAACACTCAGCGATTTCCTGTCCCGCGAGGAGACGTGGCGCCGCGGCAAGCGGCCGACCAATGATCCTTACCTGCTGCCCCGGCACGAGAGCACTTGGGCCGAACCGAGCAAGCCACAAACTGATGATGAGTAAGGAACGGCAGACGACTATGGATCCAACGCTGCTAGATCCGCGGACCACCGCGGGCGTCTATGATCGCTGTCGTGAGAGCGTGGGAGAATTCACGGCGCTCGTGATCGGTCAGAAACGCACCGAACGGCACCGACCGTCCATGAGAGGAGAGCGTGATCGCGTTCCGGCCATCCCTGCGCTCGGCGAGAATGACACGAACCCAGGCAGGGTTAAACGTGAAGACCTCAGAGCGACCGGAGGGATGCACACGCTGCAGACTGAGTTGATCGCACGACAGATCGACGACTTCGTAAATCCGGCCCGAGCGATAATTCAGTCGAAACGCGATATAGATGAGCAGAAAATCGAGACCGAAAAAGAAGAAGATCGGCCATGCGCCCATCATGAGGAACACGACGCCACAGACAAAGCTGACGCCGCCGATGGCCGCCATCAGGAGAGCAAATCCAGTGCGTGAAAGCGATCTGTGGGGCACAAGCGTTGCGCTGAATGTCAGCGGCGAGCGTTCCAGAGGACCGTTTGGTGTTATGTCGTCAGATGCCATTGCGTGATGCTAGTGGGAAAGCCAAGAGGATGAAAGCGTGAGCCAGCGCAGTACGGCGAAGACAAGAGCGACACACTCCAGATCTGTTCGCGCCACGAAGACGGCGACGGCCACAAAATCACCCGCCAAATCGAAGCGTCGGCCACGAGCGAAGATTACGCGCGCCGCGGCCGACGAGATCTTCGCGCGACTATCGGCTACTGATCCGAAACCGGAAAGTGAGCTGGAGTATCGAAATCCGTTCACGCTTCTGGTTGCTGTCGTGCTGTCTGCTCAGGCAACGGACGCCGGTGTCAACAAGGCAACACGGCCGTTGTTCGCGATTGCGGACACCCCTGAGGCCATGCTGGCTCTCGGTGAGGATACGGTGCGGGATTACATCAAGACGATCGGACTGTACCGCAACAAGGCCAAGAACGTGATCGCCCTCTGCGAGGGCCTGATTGCCAATCACAACAGTGCGGTGCCTGAGGACCGCGACGCGCTGGAACAGTTGCCCGGTGTCGGCCGAAAGACCGCGAATGTCGTTATGAACGTTGCGTTTGGTCACCCGACAATGGCTGTCGATACGCACGTCTTTCGTGTCGCAAATCGCACCGGCCTCGCGCCGGGCACAACGCCGCTAGAGGTCGAGGAAGGGCTCCTGCGGATTATTCCAGAAGCGTACGCTCTGCACGCGCATCATTGGTTGATCCTGCATGGCCGCTACATCTGCAAGGCACGCAAGCCGAACTGCCTAGCATGCGAGATACGCGATCTCTGCACGTTCAAGGAGAAGACCGTAGCGGCCTGAACTCAAACGCGGGCCTTGTTACGCTACGGCGCTGAGGCAGCAATCCCGTCCATGCGGATGGGCAGGCCAGCCGCATGCATGCACTGTTTCGCTTCGCCGATCGTGAACGTGCCAAAGTGGAAAATGGACGCGGCCAGGACCGCGCTTGCGTGCCCACCGCGGACACCGTCAACGAGATGGTCCAGCGTTCCGACGCCGCCCGACGCGATGACGGGAACGGAGACCGCATCGGCAACGGCACGCGTCAACGGGATATCGAACCCGGATTTGGTGCCGTCCCGATCCATCGACGTGAGCAGTATTTCTCCGGCACCCAACGCGACAACCTCCTTTGCAAAACCTATCGCTTCGATGCCGGTCGGCTTGCGCCCGCCGTGGGTATAGATTTCCCAGCGCACCCCGCCATTCTGATCATCGTCAACGCGCTTCGCGTCGATCGCGACCACGATGCACTGTGCTCCGAACTTCTCGGAGGCCTCAGCCACGAAGGCGCGATTGTTGACGGCTGCCGTGTTGATCGAGACCTTGTCCGCGCCCGCCTCAAGCAGCGTCCGAATATCTGCGGTTGTGCGCACACCGCCGCCAACCGTCAGCGGCATAAAGCAGCGTTCAGCGGTACGTGACACGACATCCAGCAACGTCCTGCGATCCTCATGGCTGGCCGTGATATCAAGAAAACACAGCTCATCGGCGCCGGCCGCGTCATAGGCGGCTGCGGCCTCAACCGGATCTCCGGCATCGACGAGGTCAACGAAGTTCACGCCTTTGACAACACGGCCATCTTTGACGTCGAGGCACGGAATGATGCGGGTCTTCAGCGACATGTGAGGTATTCCGGACTTGATCTTCTGGTTTCTGCTACGGCGACGCAGCATTTCCGCCTAAGGCGAACATACTCTAAAGATGAATGCGAGTTGCAGTACCGGTGACATAACTCCGTCGTATCCTATTCCAGAGCGCCAGGACATACCGGATGACCAAGTCACGCGCCGCGCACGATTGCGACCTTCGAAACGACAAACCAGTTTTACCAACGAGTTCCCCAAACGAGTTCACATGAGTACCAGAAAGTCCGATCAGCTTGTTTTTGTCAGTGACGAGACCGGCCGCAACATCAATGTGCACGTCGAGAACGACAGCGTCTGGCTGACCCAGGCTCAAATGGGTGAAATCTTCTCCGTTGGCGCAAGCACGATCAGCCAGCATCTCGCCAACATCTACGAAGCCGAGGAGCTGAGCCCTGAAGATACCATGCGTCGGATTCAGATCTCCCGCGCGGAGGGCGAGCGCACGGTCAAGCGCGCGCTGAACCATTACAACCTAGATGCAATCCTGTCCGTCGGTTACCGCGTCAGCTCAAAACGCGGCACGCGCTTCCGCAAGTGGGCCACACGTGTCCTTCGAGACCGCATCGAAGAGGACGTGAAGCGCCGCAAACTGCTGGAGACCTCGGGCCTGATTGAAATCCAGAACATGCTGGCCCTCGCCAAGGGCGCTGTGGTAACGCATGACGTGGTTCCGGAGCGTGCCCAGGCCGTTTTTGACGTGATCGAGCGCTATGCACGCTCGTTCACGCTTCTACTCCAATATGACGAAGACCGCTTGCCCGACGAGCCGCAACACGCGTCCACCGACATGGTCGAGTTACCGCTGTCCGATGCGGAAACCGCAATTGCGCAGCTCAAGGCCACGTTGATGGAAAAGGGCGAAGCTACGGAACTGTTCGGCCAGCCGCGTGGCGACGGTCTTGCCGCTGTTCTTGGCAACATTGAACAGACATTCGGTGGCGAACCTCTGTACCCCAGCGTCGAAATCCGCGCCGCCAATCTGATTTACTTCATCATCAAGGACCATCCGTTTACGGATGGCAACAAGCGGATCGGCAGCTTTCTGTTTCTGCACTACCTCGAGCGGAACACGGGCCTCTACGACGAGGACGGCGCACCGCGCATCGACGACAACACACTGGTCGCGATTGCGCTGTTGATTGCCGAAAGCGAACCTTCGCAGCGGGATTTGATCATCCGCCTGGTCATGGGCCTGTTCGACGGCCAGCCCCAGGGCGGTGATGCGGAGTCCAGCGCGGCCGCCAAGTCCGCTTAACCGGCTGCTGCGCCAAGAACACGCAGCGCCTCTGCCGGATCAATGCGCCCGTCGTAGAGCGCTCGGCCACTGATTGCACCAGCCAGGATCTGGTTCTCCGGCGCAACCAGAGCTTCGATGTCGGCCATCGACGCCAGTCCGCCGGACGCAATCACCGGGATTGACACGGCTTCGGCCAGTGCTCGCGTTGCCGGCAGATTGAGCCCGCACAGAATGCCGTCGCGATCAACGTCAGTGAAAATGATCGCGGCAACCCCCGCATCCGCGAACCGCGTAGCAAGTTCGATCGCCGTCAGCTCGCTGGATTCTGCCCAGCCCTCGACGGCCACCCGGCCGCCTTTGGCATCAATCCCCACAGCGATTTGCCCGGGAAAGGCACGACAGGCAGCCCGAACAAGGTCCGGATCGCGCACTGCGGCCGTTCCGAGGATAACGCGATGCACGCCCTTGCCGAGCCACATCTCAACGGTGGCAAGATCGCGAATGCCGCCACCAAGCTGCACGGGAACATCGACGGCCTGCAGAATGGCGTCGACCGCAGCCCCGTTCACCGGATGCCCGGCAAATGCACCGTTCAGATCAACAACGTGGATCCACGCAAAACCCTGTGCCTGAAATTGACGTGCTTGTGCTGCAGGATCGGCATTGAAAACCGTGGCTTGCGCCATGTCTCCCAGCTTCAAGCGAACACATGCACCGTCCTTGAGATCAATTGCAGGAAATAGGATCACGCCATCACCACCGATCTTCCGGCCACACACAGCTTGCCGCCTCGCAGCCTTGAGATTGCTATTTTGTTCTGAGACAACTGCGAACCTCGGATCATCCTGTCAAGGCACTCGTTGCGCGTTCCATTATGCTTCCTATCGAGATCGACACCGCGGCACAGCCGCTTCGTCAACCTGGCGCACCGCTCAGCGAAGCCGACGCGATTGATATTTGGCTCGCGCGCTGGCTGCGCGTGCGCCGCAAGGAACTTATCGCACGATACGGCTGCGATCCGCGCCGCATTTACGAAATCTGGGAAGGCCGCAGGTTTCCGAACGCGCGTGAGAAAGCGCTCGCCGTCTTCCTTGAACGTCATCCGGCGTTGGCCAGGCAGGTCGATTTCTCCCATCATCGGCGCATTCCCCGTGGTCCAGACCCTGAGCATCAGCTCGATTTGTTCTGATCTGAGAAACAGCAGGAACAAAAGAGAACTTTTCAGAAACTTTTGCTGGACTCGGCGTCAGCGAGTCTGTAGGTTCTTCTTACGTTCTCACCCCAGGGTCATTGCCCCACCATCGACCCGAGAACGCCCCCGTCGAAGCCCGCCGTGGATGGCAGCGTTCGTTGCGTTTTGTCCGTCGCGTCAGAGGTCATGCGTTCGGTTTTGCGTCCAGACCATGTGTTGCGTGCGTGGCGCCAGCGTTCCGCTGGCGGGCTTCCCCCCAATTCCCGCAGTGGATCGCGATCGGAACATCGCAACCACGCGCAGCGAGAGAAAAACCGATGACAACCTTTCTGATTTCCTACGACCTCGCTGATCCGTCTCGCAACAAGCAGACGATCACCAGCCACATCATGGCCATTGGTGAGGCGTGGGCCCGCCCGCTCGATCAAACCTGGTATGTGCGGTGCGCCGGAGAAGCCGCAAACATCGAAGCTGAGATCACGTCGCATCTCGGCGACGAGGATGGGCTGATTGTACAAGAAGTCGGCGAAGACGTCGTGTTTGCCAACACGGCCCTGCGTTGGTTTCGTCGCCGCCCGATCGCAACAGCCGACGCAGGCGACACAGCCGATCATGTGCCGGCAGCCGCAGTGAACTCCGCGGAAATTCTGTCTTTCCCAACGCAGCGCGCAACTGACGTCGCGCCAGACAACCTGGCGGCCTAGCGCATAAACGCTCTCTCGCCGTAACGGACACAGGGCACGCACACAAGATCGTGTGCCCTGCCAGACAGCCGTGATTAGCTCTTAGTCGCTATTGCGCTCGCGGCGACGGCCACCACCCGGAGGACGACGACCGCGACGGCCATCGTTGCCGCCTTCCATTGGGTCAGGCTCACCTTCGGCACGCGGGATTTCTTCGCCGGTTTCCTGATTGACGATCTTCATGGACAAGCGAACCTTGCCGCGATCGTCGAAACCAAGCAGCTTCACGAAGACTTCCTGGCCTTCATTGACAACATCTTTCGGATGGTCAGGGCGGCTGTCGGCCGTCAACTGCGAGACGTGAACAAGCCCGTCCTTTGATCCGAAGAAGTTCACGAACGCGCCGAAGTCCATCAGCTTGACGACCTTGCCCTTGTAGATCATCCCGACTTCCGGCTCAGACGTGATCTCCTTGATCCGGCGAATGGCATCATCGATCGATTCACGGTTGGCGGCCGCAACTTTGACCGTCCCATCATCGTCAATGTCG
Organism: Pseudomonadota bacterium; assembly: GCA_039039985.1. Lineage (GTDB taxonomy): Bacteria > Pseudomonadota > Alphaproteobacteria > Rhizobiales > Hyphomicrobiaceae > JBCBWG01. The sequence continues at coordinate 30,573 of JBCCOV010000012.1, forward strand.
ATCTTCGCACCCGACTCTGAGACAATTTCTCGAATAACGGAACCGCCGCTGCCGATAACCTCACGGATCTTGTCGGTCGGAATGACAATGGTCTCGATACGCGGCGCATGCTCGCCGAGGTCCGTCCGTGCGACGCCGATCGCCTTGCCCATTTCATCAAGAATGTGAAGCCGGCCCGCCCGCGCCTGTTCCAGCGCGACACGCATGATTTCTTCGGTAATGCCTGTGATCTTGATGTCCATTTGCAGCGACGTGACGCCGGCCGCCGTTCCGGCAACCTTGAAGTCCATATCGCCGAGGTGATCTTCGTCACCGAGAATATCGGAGAGGACAGCGAAATCGTCGCCCTCTTTGATGAGACCCATCGCGATGCCAGCAATCGGCGCCCGCAGCGGAATACCGGCGTCCATCATGGCAAGCGAGGTGCCGCAAACGGTGGCCATCGAGGATGAACCGTTGGACTCCGTAACTTCCGAGACGACACGAATGACGTACGGGAAGTCGTCCTGGCTTGGCACCAGCGGGTGCACCGCACGCCATGCCAACTTGCCGTGACCGATTTCACGGCGGCCTGGCGAACCCATTCGCCCGGTTTCACCGACGGAATACGGTGGGAAGTTATAGTGCAGCATGAAGCGCTCTTTGCGCGTGCCTTCGAGACTGTCAACGAACAGTTCGTCATCGCCCGTCCCCAACGTCGCGACGACAATGGCCTGGGTCTCGCCGCGCGTAAACAACGCCGAGCCGTGGGTCCGTGGCAGAAGGCCGACCTCCGCCACGATCGGGCGCACGTCGTCGAGTGCCCGGCCGTCGATCCGCTTGCCGGTCTTGACGACGTCGGAGCGCATAATGTCCATTTCGACGGCTTTGAAGCTACCACCGAGCAGAACGGCATCTTCAGCGTTGTCTTCGGGAAGCTTGATTTCGGCGAGCACCTTGTCCTTCGCCGCCGCGACCATGTCGTTGCGCGTCTGCTTATCCGGCGTGGAGAACGCAGCCGTGAGGTCGTCACCGACAAGACCGCGAACCTGATCCTTGAACTTGAGTTCAGGCGGCGTGAAATCCCATGGCTCTTTCGCGGCTGTCTCCGCAAGTTTGATGATCGCGTCAATGACGGGCTGGAAATGCTTGTGGCCGAACATGACGGCCTCCAGCATTTGCATTTCCGGAAGCTCGTGCGCCTCCGACTCGACCATCATCACGGCATCGTTGGTGCCGGCAACAACAAGGTCCAGTTTGGTCTGGTCCATCTCGTCGATCAGCGGATTGAGCACAAGCTCGCCGTCGATCAAACCGACCCGTGCGGCTGCGATTGGTCCAAGAAACGGAACGCCGGACAGCGTCAGCGCGGCACTGGCCGCGACCATTGCAACAATGTCGGCATCGTTCTCATTGTCGAAGGACAGCACGGTCGCAATAACCTGCGTCTCGTGCTTGAAGCCGTCCACGAACAGAGGCCGGATCGGGCGATCAATCAGGCGCGATGTCAGGGTCTCTTTTTCGGTCGGGCGCCCTTCGCGTTTGAAAAAGCCGCCTGGGATCTTTCCGGCGGCATAGGTCTTCTCTTGATAGTTCACGGTCAGCGGGAAGAAATCGACGCCCGGCCTTGGGGATTTGGCGGCGACTACGGTCGCAAGGACGCTGGTTTCGCCATACTGGGCGAAGACCGCGCCATCAGCCTGACGAGCGATGTGGCCCGTCTCGAGCTTGAGCGGACGGCCGCCCCACTCGATTTCAACGCGATGGATGTCAAACATCTGTCGTCTTTCGTTCTTTCGGTTTTCTCTGGTTTACGCCGCCTCTTTAGCACACCAATGCTGGTGCGCATCAGCCTGGTACGTAGGCAAGAGCGGCGAAGCTACGGTCTGTCGACGCCGACCGCGCATGAACCGCAGCGGCCGCGAGGCGCCATCGCTCGCGAGTCTTGGACACCGCTCAAGACCCGCACGTCATCTATGACCTAACGTTCGCACCAGAATCAGACGTATGACGATCGGTAAACGTTAGGATTTGGTGCACTAGCGGCGCAGACCGAGCCGCTCAATCAACGATTGGTAACGAGATTGATCGTTGCGCTTGACGTAGTCGAGCAATTGGCGCCGCTGACTGACAAGCTTCAAAAGCCCGCGCCGCGAGTGGTTATCCTTCTTGTGCGACTTAAAGTGCTCGGTGAGGTTGACGATCCGCTCGCTGAGGATCGCAACCTGAACCTCTGGCGAGCCCGTGTCGCCGTCCTTTGTGCCATACGCTTTGATCAGCTCAGCCTTACGTTCCGGTGTAACCGACATCGTGTGGTCCTCTTCGGTATTGGGAGTGAACCTAAGGCCCAGACAGACGGACTTAGGATCTGGCGGCGCAGCCGGGATGTCGTCCAGCAGCGTCACAATAATGTTCGCTGATGCGAAGCTTCGCCCTATAACGCCGTACGTTCAAAAAAGCGAGCATATTTTCACGCGCAACCGCGTACGGCCGCTGCAATGCGAGACTCGGCGTCGACGCACCGCATTCACAGGTTGAATACGCGGGTCGGAATGAACGTGCCGCCGTCGACTTCGCCCAGTGCCACCAACTGCCCCTTTGTTGTTGCATAGGCCTGCCCGTGGCTGATCGGCGCGTCACGTCCTCGCAAAACAACGGCTTGGCCACGACGAATACGGCCAGCGTCGTTCGATGCGACGACAACTTCGTCCAAACCGTGCAATGCCGCCGCAACGGGCGCAAGGAAACGGTCACAAGCCGATGGTGTGTCCGCGCGAGTTTGCCCATCCGGGTGGGCTGCAGCGCCAGGATCGGCATGTATTGTTTCGCCGTCGCACGGCACCTGCGCCGCGTGTTCTGCCTCAAGACGTTCCAGCGTTATCGCATCGTCTTCGGTAAACGGGCCGACCCGCGTGCGACGCAACTGCACAATGTGGCCGAGACAACCGAGCGTACGGCCAAGATCGCGCGCGATGGCCCGAACATACGTTCCCTTGCCACACCGCGCTTCGAACGCGGTGGTCCGCTCATCCGGCATGTCAATGATCTTCAGATCATGAACAACGACCGTGCGCGCCGCGAGGGCAACCGGCGCACCATCCCGGGCCAGATCATAAGCGCGCTGGCCATCAACCTTGATGGCAGAGAATTTGGGTGGAACTTGCGAGATCTCTCCGACGAAACCGACCATGGCGGCCTCAATTTCAGGCAGCGTCGGCATCAACTCCGAAGTCTCGACAACCTCGCCATCGGAATCATCAGTCGCTGTCTCAGCCCCCCAGCGGACGTGAAACCGATAGGCCTTGTCGCCATCAACGGCGAAGTTCATCGTTTTCGTGGCTTCCCCGAATGCAATCGGCAGGACGCCGGTTGCGAGCGGATCCAGCGTGCCGGCATGGCCGGCCTTGCGCGCCTGGAACAACCTTTTGACCACGTTGACAGCGTGCGTCGAGGTCATGCCAAGCGGCTTATCCAGCGTAAGCCACCCGTTTACTGGTCGCCCGGATTTGCGTCGTGGCATGTTTGTCGCTCAGTTTCTGGTCACTTCCACTTCCAGACGGCATGCGCGGTTAAAACCCGAACCGTACCGATCCTGCCTGAATTCATCCAGCTTCGGTGTCGCGGCGCACATGTGGGCTGTCAAGCAATCGCGTAATGCGATCGGCCTCGTCAAACGACTCGTCCATCCGAAATTTCAGGTTCGGTGCATACTTCAGATTGACCGCCCGCGCGACGGCACCGCGGATGAACTTGTCGTTGCGCCGTAGCGCCGCGATGACGGCGTCGACATCCTTCCCGCCGAGCGGCATGACAAACACGGTTGCGTTCCGTAGATCCGGCGAAACACGAACCTCGGGCACAGTGATGGTGTGCCCTGCAAGAACATCATCATGCACGTCGCCGCGCGCAAGTAGCTCAGAAAGCGCCTGTCGGATCAATTCCCCAACCCGCAATTGCCGCTGGCTGGGGCCGGCCTCAGCCGATGACTTAGAGGGTCTGGCCACGGGTCTTCTCCTCCGCAAATGCAACAAAGGCTTCAGCCGTCGCGCGATCTTGAAAGCCGCGATATGGTATTATGATACCGACTGCCTTGTTGGGCCACAGAATGCAGTGCTCTCCCAATCGGTCGACTCGTCGAATGATCTGCCAGTGATGCTGGCTTTCCGAGTCCGACGCGCTCAGCTGAAATCCGTCGTCTCTTGCCGTGAAACGGATCGGCCCACGCCCAAGCCGCTGATCTTCGAAGTTGCGCCGGATGTATCGGGGCCTGAGCCAGTAGCGGTTCACGATGAGAAACAAGCCGTAGAGCACCACGTAGATGCCAAACACCGTCGCCAGCCCCTCATCCCCCATCAAAACGCCGACTGCCACTCCAACCGCAAGGATCAAGAAGAGCCCGTAACTGACGTAAGGCCTGGCCCGCCGCCACGCGGTCAGCTGCCCGTACATCCTCTGCAGATGATGAAAGTCCGACAACGTCAAGGTGTAGGTCGCTTCAAACGGAACAGACATCGCGGATAACCAGTGAAACGGACAATGATCCGCGCGTTAAGAACAGAAGTCTGGCAAAATGCCGTCCGCTTCAGCGAACGGTGCGGGCTCGTGCCCAGGAACTGCACTGCATGCCCGGCGGCCGAGACTGCGTCCATCTCGCAGGGTTCCGTCCCACACCTGCATCCACAGCGACGACGATGTGGGTAGCTAACCCGACCGGCGCACAAGACGCACGGCACGGGCCAGCCAAACGATCGCGACTTGGCCGGACTTTCCTAATCCAAAGTCCGCGCGACCGATTCCACGTTGAAGCACTCGATCACGTCACCTTCCCGGATATCCTGGTAGTTGGTGAATGACATACCGCACTCTTGGCCGACCGGGACCTCTTTGACGTCATCCTTGAAGCGCTTGAGAATACCAAGCGTGCCTTCATGAATAACGACGTTATCGCGGATCAGGCGCACCTTGGCACCGCGCTCCACCCGGCCTTCAGTAACCCGACAACCGGCAACCTTGCCGACCTTCGAGATGTTGAAGACCTGCAGGATCTCGGCATTGCCCAGGAAGATCTCGCGGATCGTGGGTGCCAGCAGTCCAGACATCGCAGCTTTCACGTCATCAACGAGATCGTAGATAATGTTGTAGTAGCGCAGCTCGATACCGTTCTGCTCCGCCGCCTGCTTGGCCTGAGTGTTGGCCCGAACGTTGAACCCAAGGATCACCGCGTTCGAAGCATTGGCGAGCGTCACGTCGGACTCTGTTATGCCGCCAACCGCGGAGTGAATAATCCGCGCCTCGACTTCATCAGTCGACAGCTTCTGCAACGCGCCGATGATGGCTTCGACAGAACCCTGGACGTCACCTTTGATAACCAGCGGCACCTCTTTGCGATCGCTCTCGTGCAGCTGCTGCATCATCTGCTCGAGCGTCCGCGCCGAACCGGCCGAACCTAACGTCTCACGGCGCTTCCGGATCCGATATTCGGTAATCTCTCGGGCGCGGGCCTCGCTTTCGACGACAGCAAACTGATCACCGGCTTCCGGCGCCGAATCGAAGCCCAGCACCTCTACGGGACACGATGGGCCAGCCGATTTGGTATTCGCACCCTTATCATCGATCAGAGCACGGACGCGACCCCAGCTGCCGCCGGCAACCACAATGTCACCGACATTTAAGGTTCCGCGCTGCACCAACAGCGTTCCAACCGGGCCACGGCCACGCTCAAGCTTGGCCTCAATCACGAAGCCCTCAGCCGAACGCTCAGGGTTGGCCTTCAACTCAAGGATCTCAGCCTGGAGACTGATCGCCTCAAGCAGGGAATCCAGATTCGTGCGTTGAAGTGCCGAAACCTCAACCTCCTGCACGTCACCCGACATGCCCTCGACCACGATCTCGTGCTGCAACAGCTCTGTGCGCACGCGATTTGGATCTGCGTCCGGCTTGTCGATCTTGTTGATGGCAACAATGATCGGAACTTCTGCGGCCTTCGCGTGGTTAATCGCCTCAATCGTCTGCGGCATCACACCGTCGTCTGCAGCAACGACCAGAATGACGATGTCCGTCACCCGCGCGCCGCGTGCACGCATCGCCGTAAACGCCGCGTGGCCTGGCGTGTCGATGAAGCTGATCAAGTCACCGCCCGGCGAACGGACCTGATACGCCCCGATGTGCTGAGTGATGCCGCCGGCTTCGCCACTTACGACGTTGGCAGAGCGCAATGCGTCCAACAACGACGTTTTTCCGTGGTCGACGTGTCCCATAATGGTCACGACAGGCGGGCGAGGCTGCAACGCCTCCTCCACGTCCTCTCCACCGATGAAGCCTTCCTCGACATCAGCTTCCGAAACGCGCTTCGACTTGTGGCCGAACTCAGAAACGAGAAGCTCGGCCGTGTCGGCGTCGATCGCATCCGTAATCTTGTGCATCGCGCCTTGCTTCATCAGGTATTTGATAATGTCGACGGCGCGCTCTGCCATACGGTTGGCGAGCTCCTGAATGGTGATGACTTCGGGAATCGTCACTTCACGGGTGACTTTCTCGCGCGTTTGCGAGATCCCCATCGCCTTCATTTTCTCGCGTTCGCGCTTCCGCTTGAGCGACGCCAGCGACTTCTCGCGCTGGCGTTCGTCGAACGCATTGGTAATCGTCAGCTTGCCGCGCACCCGGCCCTGGTCACCGCCACGCGGTGAGCCACGGCCCGCCTTGCCGCCGGTCTTACGCTTGCCGGAGTCATCATCGTCCTTCCGCGCAGCTGGCGCTTGGCGCACCGGACGGCGGGGCGCCTCCGCCTCAGCCTTGGCTTCAGCCGGTTTTGGACTTGGCCTGTCGGTCCGCGTGACAATCATCGGCCGCGTCATGCCGACGGGCTGATCCAGCACCGGAGCTGTACTGCGACCGGACGCATGCGGCCGCCGCTGAGCTTCCGACCGATCGCCGGACGCTTGATCGCGCCGCCCGTCAGTGCGGCCACGACCGGCTGTTCCACTATCGCGATCGCGGCTCGGCCGCCCGCGCGCTGCTGGTGCAGCCGTATCCGAACGCCCATCCTGCCGCCGTGCCTGCTGCGGTCTTGACGCTGCCGAAGTGCCGGCATCGGCTTTTTCCACCGGCGACATGGTGTTCGGCGCGGCGGAGCCATCCTCAGCCTTTGCCGAAGCAGCCTCAGCGTGCTGATCTTGGTTCGTGGCCTTGCGAATGGCCTCCTCAGCGAGGCGCTTCTTCTCGGCCTCTGCCTCAGCCTGCTCTTTCGCCTTGCGCTCGGCTTCTTCAGCAGCCTTTTTCTCAGCCTCAGCCGCGCGCCGCCGCTCATCCTCGCGGGCGCGAACCTGCGCCGCCGCGAGTGCACGGGCGCGTGCCTCAAGCTCACTATCTGACAGCCCGCCGGCCTGGCCACCGCTCCGGCCGGTCGCCGGCCTCTGTCCACCACGGCTACTGCCGCGCGCACCGGACGCCCCGTCGTCGCGCCCAGGCGTCCGAACCGGTCGGGTCTTTTTCTTAACGACCTCGACAGACTTCGAGCGGCCGCCGGAGAACTTCTGCTGCACATGGCCCGACTCGACCGGGCGTTTCAGCTGGATCTGTTTGCGGCCGCTGGATGTCGTTTCTGTCGTGTCTTTCGTTTCGCTCATACTAATCCTGTTTCTCGACCGCCCTCGTCTGAGAGGATTCGGCCGCGTCGCCTCGCCCGGTTTGGACGTCAAATTGCGCGACGGCAAGTGGTGTCACAGATCGATACTGCATCAGGCGCAATGCGGCCTGAGCGAACAAAGGCGTCGTCCTGCTGTCTATTAGAGCCGCATGTACCACATTTTCCCGCCCTAATGCCAAGCTCAATTCCGAAATAGTCAGCACATCTATTGATTTTCCGTCACGCTCAAGGTCGCGATTGGTGGCTTCGAACTTGCGAAACAGCCGTGCGCGGGTCTGTGGAGCAGCGTCAACAGCCTGTAGCAGCACGGCAGCACGGCCCGCTTCGATGGCGGCATTAACCTTCGTGTGCCCTGCAACAACAGCCCCGGCCTTGTTCGCAAGAGACAAGGCTTCGATCGCGCGTTTACGCAACAGTCTGTCGATCAAATCAACCAAATCTGCCGGCGGTGTCACCGGCGCCCGAAACGCTTTCGCGAAAGCTTTTGACCGAACCGCCTTTTCGACAAGCGCGGCGCGACACCCGACCCAAACCCCTCGGCCGGGGAGTTTCCGCGCTAAATCAGGAACAACCGCGCCATCCGGATCGCAAACGAAGCGGATCATGGCATCCGGCGCATGCGTTGTGCGGGTCACAATGCACGTGCGTACGGGCGCCGGCCGTGGCCGTGCGCGCATCACCCGTTGCTTGTGCTCCTGCTCCATACGTATGCGCTCTGCTCCTGACCATCGGATTACGCCGGATCGCCGGTCTGTGGATCTGATTCGGCCTCGGCCATGGCATCGTCGGCACCGGCTTCGACTTCAGCCACGCCGTCCGGCTCCAATCCCGTGTCTTCCCCGTCTTCGGCCGCAAACTCCGCATCTTCGGGCGGCAACAGATCTTCAGGATTGATCCAACCCAGCAAAATCCGTGCTTCCAGGATCATTTGCTCCGCCGCCAGACGATCGACGTCGAAACCGTCGAAGTAACCCGGATGGCGAACCACCTCAGGCTTCTCCTTCTTGGGATCCTTCTTGCGTTCCGTCCACCCGATCAGCTCGTCGGTGGCACAGTCTGCAAAGTCCTCGAGCGACTTCACCTCGTGCTCGCCGAGCGCGACCATCATGGCGAAGTTCATGCCCGAGACCTTTGCAAGGTCATCGGACACGCCAAGTTCACGCCGCCGCGCATCGCGCTGCTCTTCCAAACGTTCGAGATGCTCGCTCGCCCGGGTCTGGATCTCTTGCGCCGTCTCGTCGTCAAAGCCCTCGATCGCGGCAATTTCTGAGACATCGACAAACGCGACTTCCTCGACACTGGCAAAGCCTTCTGTGGCAAGAAGTTGCGCGATCACTTCGTCAACGTCGAGCGCTTCCATGAACATATTGGACCGCTCAGCAAACTCCTTCTGGCGGCGCTCGCTCTCTTCTTCCTCGGTCAGAATGTCAATGTCCCAGCCCGTTAACTGAGACGCCAGCCGCACGTTCTGGCCGCGACGACCAATAGCCAGAGACAGCTGCGACTCCGGCACAACCACCTCAATCCGGTTGGTGTCTTCGTCGAGCACGACCTTGGTCACTTCCGCGGGCGCCAGTGCGTTGACAATGAAGCTCGCCTCATCTTCAACCCACTGAATGATATCGACTTTCTCGCCTTGAAGCTCGTTCACAACTGCTTGCACGCGGGCACCGCGCATACCGACGCAGGCCCCGACGGGATCAATCGAGGAATCCTTCGAGATAACCGCGATCTTCGCGCGGGACCCCGGATCGCGCGCAACCGCCTTGATTTCAACAATACCGTCGTAAATCTCGGGCACTTCCATTTGGAACAGCTTGGCCATGAACTCCGGCCGGGTCCGCGACAGGAAGATTTGCGGTCCGCGCTGCTCTCGCCGCACTTCATAGACGTGCGCCCGAATACGATCTCCGTACTGGACAATCTCTCTCGGGATCATCTCATCGCGCCGCACAACCGCCTCTGCGCGCCCAAGATCCACAATCACGTTGCCGTACTCGACCCGTTTCACAACGCCGTTTGCAATCTCGCCGACGCGGTCCTTGTACTCTTCATGCTGGCGCTCGCGCTCCGCATCACGGACGCGTTGAACGATCACCTGCTTGGCGTTTTGCGCAGCGACCCGGCCAAAATCGATCGGCGGCAGTTCTTCAACCAGAACATCGCCAAGCTCGGCATCGGCTTTGCGATGCTTTGCATCTTCAACGGTCAGTTCCTGCGCTTCGTTCTCGACAATCTCGACAACAGTCATCACGCGCGTAAGCCGCGCCTCACCCGTGCGCGGATCAATCGTGCAGCGAATATCGTTTTCCGCACCGTAACGGGACTTTGCAGCCCGCTGAATCGCATCTTGCATTGCCTCGATGACGATCGTCCGGTCGATCGACTTTTCCCGCGCGACGGCATCGGCAATTTGCAATAGCTCGATCCGATTGGCACTTACACCCGCCATTGCCATGCTGTGCGTTACTCCTTGCTTTCGCGACGTGTCGCGTCGTCCATTCCGGCCGCGCCGGCGTCGTTATCGGTCTGTTCACCATCCATCTGGAGAACCATGTCGTCTGGGACGTCCGAACCATCACCAATATGCGGCGGCGTACCTTGGCCGGAAGCCGCAGCTTCGGCGGCAGACTTGGCCCGACGTAGGGACTCCCGCACGAGTTCATCGGTCAGGACGAGTTTGGCTTCAGCGACAAGGTCCATTGGAATACCTAAGATTTGGCGGCCAAGCTCCGGCAAATCAACCTCAATTCGCACTTCGCCATCATCAAATCCGTCAAGAACGCCACGAAATCGCTTCCGCCCGTCGAGCAGCGACTTCAGTTCGACCTTAACCACATGGCCGGCCCACGTATCGAAATCCGACGCACGGACCAGCGGCCTGTCAATTCCCGGCGACGAAACCTCAAGCCGATATTGGCCGGAAATGAGATCATAGGTGTCGAGCAACGGCGACAACTGCCGTGATATCGTTTCGCAGTCATCAATTGTCATTGCGCCGTCCGGCCGCTCGGCCATGATCTGCAGCGTCTGGCCGTCTGTACCGACAAGGCGTATGCGCACGAGCCGGTAGCCGAGCGCCACAATCGGATCATCGATGATTTCCGCAATGCGGGCCGCCAGTCCGGCTTCCTCGATAAAACGACGATCACGTTCCGTGCCGCTAGGCTCAGCCATGTTATAAGAACCGCTCCACACGGTTGCGCGCCGCATTCGGCATCAAAGGCCGTCGCTCTAAAGCTCTAAAGCCTCGCGCCAAAAAGAAAAAAGAGCAGACCCTCGCGGGCCCACTCCCAGAGTTGAGATGATCATGAGCCCAATAACAGTAGGACAAGGCGACCTCTGCCGCAAGCCAATTTTGACACTTTTTTGGCGGTGAGAGGCGTAGGATTTTTCGTCTATGTGGGTCCAGGCCCGGGCACGCGAAAAAAGTCGTTCTACGCGCCAGTATCTGCACCCAACCGTCGTGATGTTTCGGGTCCGCCCCTCCGCGTACCAATCAACGTCGATGAAAGTTCAGATATGTGCAGCGCCGCCCGGCCGCGATCGCTTTCGTCTCGTAACGCGTTTCAACCCAATCGTTACGACGTAACTGCCAGTCTTTCGCAGAGTCAGCAGGCCAGACGAACGCCGATGACGCACGCTGAGCAAGCAGAATAGTCCGGGCGTAGTCTGGAATATCGGTTGCGATGCACAACTCCGCATGCCGGCGCATCACGCGAGCCAGGTGTTCCAGCAGCTGCGGATTGACGAGACGGCGCTTGATATGCCGCGCCTTCGGCCAGGGATCCGGAAACAGAATGAACACGCGGTCCACCGACGCGAGCGGTAACCAGCGCAACACATCGCGGACGTCATCAGGATACAGCCGTATATTGGCGATCTCATCAACGGCGATACGATCAAGAACCTTGACCACGCCATCGACAAACGGCTCGGCACCGATAAAGCCGACATCCGGATGCCGGCGCGCCTGCTCTCGCAGATGCTCGCCGCCGCCGAACCCGATTTCCAGCCAGATCTCGCGGACCGGTACCGCGAAAAGTTGAGATAGCGGTTCGGGGGCCGGCATCGTGAGGTCCAACCCGACGCGCGGCAAGACATCAGCCAGCAGAGCATCTTGCCGTGGGCTGAGCTTTCGCCCGCGCCGACGACCGAACGATCTCAGTTCGGCCTCCGAATCATCGCGCTCAGGTTTCAATGTCTTGCTCATTTCTGAGCCGCGCCGGTAAACGTCAACGCAAAGCGCAAGCCGGATCGTCGCCGATCACGCTGCCATTGCACTGCGGATTGTGTCCGCGAGATCCGTCCGCTCCCACGAGAACCCACCCTCTTCATCCGGCTTACGTCCAAAGTGACCGTAAGCCGACGTCCGAGCAAAGATCGGCCGGTTGAGCTGAAGATGCTCGCGAATGCCCCGCGGCGACAGGTTCATAACGTCGGACAAAACGCCTTCCAGCTTGGCTTCGTCCGTGTCCGAGGTGTCATGAAGGTTGACGTTGATCGACAACGGCCGCGCAACGCCAATCGCGTAGGCAAGTTGAATCGTGCACCGCTCAGCCAATCCGGCGGCCACGACGTTCTTGGCGAGATACCGCGAGGCGTAAGCTGCGGACCGGTCGACTTTCGTGGGGTCTTTCCCGGAGAAGGCGCCGCCACCGTGCAGCGCCGCACCACCGTATGTGTCGACAATGATTTTCCGTCCGGTCAGGCCGCAGTCGCCGTCTGGGCCGCCGATAAAGAACTTACCCGTCGGATTGACGTGCCAAACCGTGTTCTTCGTGACCCAGCCGTCGGGCAGAATGCGCCGAATGTACGGCTCGACGGCTTCGCGGACGTCATCCGAGTTCATCGCCTCATCAAGGTGTTGGTGCGAGAGGACGATCTGTGTTGCTTCCACCGGTTTGCCATCCTGGTACCGCACGGAAACCTGGCTCTTCGCGTCCGGGCCCATCTTGGCCATGGCGCCCTCTTTAGCGTGACGAGCCCGGGCCAACTCCCTCAGAATCTCGTGGGCATAGTAGATTGGGGCCGGCATGAGATCGGGTGTTTCCCGGCAGGCATACCCGAACATGATACCCTGGTCGCCAGCGCCTTCTTCCTTGTTCTCGAAGGGCTGCTGCGCATCGACACCCTGCGCGATGTCTGCCGACTGTCCGTGCAGTAAGACTTCGACATTGCAATCGGCCCAGTGAAAGCCCTCTTGCTCGTAGCCGATGTCTTTGATGACGCTGCGCGCCAGGTCGTCAATGTCTTTAACGGTGATGCGGGGCCCGCGGTACTCGCCCGCAATGACAACCCGATTGGTGGTGGCAAGCGTCTCGCAAGCTGCCCGAATGCTCCACGGATCAAGTCCGTCTTGCGCGGCCGCCCGATAGTAAGCATCCACGACCTCATCTGAGATCCGATCACAGACTTTGTCCGGATGTCCTTCGGAAACGGATTCGCTGGTGAATACAAACGACGATCTCGACACTGGGCGTGCTCCTGCTTCGGCGGCGATCTGCAGTCGGGCGCTATTGCAATGTTTCTAGGGCGCGTCAAGCGGCAGTCCAAACGTGCGTCATCATCCCCGCAGCTTGTTTTAGGCTTCGGGAAACGAAAGAGGTCGTCTTACGACGGAGCGTTTCAGACTGAGCTGCAACCATCCCATACCCGCTCCCGGCGACGCATGAAATCGTCCCTTTGGGTGGCCGGCCAGGAAGACCTACAAAAGTGGAGTGTGAGATGGCGAAACAAATTCGCCTATGGCGGACGCACGATCTGACAAAGATCGCGCTAGACCCTAGGACTGGGCCGCGCCAGACCCATCACCGCAGATCCGTGATGGGCGTAGTCAAGAGCGCGCAGCACCTAACCATCATCAGATAGGCTACGCACCAGATCGATAACGGAGCGCCGCACTTTGGCGTCGCCAATGCGGGCAAATGCGCGATTGAGATCGATGCCCTCTCGGCTCTTGAGGAACGACACGACAACCGCCTCGTCTCCTGATGCCGCCTGACCGTCGGCCGCCGTCCGTTCGCTGTCCGGATCTTCAATCTCTGCGAAAAAGAACTCTACGCCAACGCCGAGAACGCGACTGAGGTCGTAAAGTCGGCTGGCACCGATCCGGTTGACGCCCTTTTCGTACTTCTGGATTTGCTGAAAGGTCAGCCCCAGCCGTTCGCCCAGCTTTTCCTGGCTGAGACCGAGGATCATCCTTCGCATCCGAACTCGGCTGCCGACGTGGACGTCGACCGGATTCGGCCTGCGTGCACTTTTGTCTTCGCCTTCAAACGCGAGGCTGCCGAGATCCCTACGCATATTAGACCGCTCCCTAGGGATTGGATTATGTTCCGTGCCGAGATTAGTTTCGTAGTGCAGACTTATCGTCCAGGTCAACTAAACTCGCTCCTAAAATAACGTGATAGAGCATTCTGTTGTCGTGTCTAGGCAATATCTGAGCATGGTTTACTTAAGCTCCGGAGGAGCATTCCAAGAAGAAGGAATAGGCCCCAAATGACCATAAACAGGGCCTCTCGAGCGGCCGAGTAGATCGTTTGCGGTAGGGCAGCAGGAACGCTGGAATCAATTGTTCCCACGACATTCAAGTCCAAACTGTGGCGGATCCGTCCAAATGCATCGACAACGGCACTGACGCCATTATTTGCAACACGTAGGAGCGGTACGCCGTTTTCGACGGCCCGGACTTGTGCCTGATGGAGGTGCTGGTATGGCCCGCTGGTCACACCAAACCAACCATCGTTCGTGAGATTGACGAACAACTGCGGGCGAACCGCGCCACGACCAACCCCTTGCGGAAACACCACCTCATAGCAAATCAGCATTTCAGTCCTTGGCAAACCCGAGATCTCCATCAGCTGGCGCGGTCCCCTTCCGGCCGCGAAGCCACCTCTTTGGCGCGTGACGGCTTCCAAACCAAGCCGCTCCAGCGTCTGTTGGAACGGCAGATACTCACCAAATGGCACCAAGTGGATCTTGTCGTAGAGCGCCTGAACGCGTCCTGTATGCTCGAAGGCAACGGCACTATTGAAGATGCGCGTCGGCAACCCGCGACGATCACGTTCGGCTCGCAGAAGTCCGGCCAACAATACGGTGCCGTCGGGCAAGGCTTCGCGAACTGCTGCGATTGCAGAGGGTGATGCAAGCGGCCCGAACGGCATCGCCGCCTCGGGCCAGATCACATGCGTGATGCCCGACAAGTCATCGGTCCCACCGTCAGGGCGTTGCCGTGTGAGGTCCAGATGCTGGCGAAAAATCGCGGATTGGCGATCCTGGCGCCACTTATCCGCTTGCGGCACGCTCGGTTGGACAAGGCGCACGCGGACATCCGGCACATCCGGGACGTTGTCCATCGCCAGTCGGACTCCGCCGAAGGTTGCCAGGACCCCGACAGGTATTACCAGCGCGAGACCGGCAACGATGGCAGGCCGCCGCGCATTCTGCCTGCAACCTTGCACGTAGAGCGTGAGTGGGAAGACAGCGATCACAATCGCGAGAACCGTCAGGCCGTAAATGCCGAACACGGAGGCGGCTTGCATCAACGGCAGGGGCCACGCCAGCGCGTACCCCAGACTGTTCCACGGGAAGCCCGTCAGAATAGTCCCTCGCAGGACCTCGGCGGCAGACAAGCAGAGCACAAAGCCAATGCGTGGATCGACCCATCTATCGGGCAAGGCGGCGCACGCGGCCGTCGCCGCTCCGAAGAACAGCGCCAGCCCGGCCGGCATCAACGTGACCGCCGCCGGCAAAAGCCAAGCGTAACTGTCCGCCTGAACCAAGAAGGCACCGCCGATCCAGTAGAGGCCAGCAAAGTGATAACCGAAGCCAAACCACCACCCTGCGGTGAAACCGCGACGCATGCGGGACACGACGGTGGCCCCGAGGCCCGAGATGGTTGGGTCTGGCACGTCAGCAGCAGACGGCACCACCGCGTCAGCCGAAACACCGAACACGTCGGGCCGCGTCATCCCAAGTAGCACCGGCAACGTGAGGAGCAAAATCGGCGCCATGTGAGATGGCGCCATCGCCAGCGCCGAAATCGCGCCGCTGATTGTTGCAGCGCCCCACATCCGCCAGCCCGTCAAACCGGTCAACATCACGAAAAGTTCAAGTCCGCGACTGCTCGCCAGCGCTACTGGCGCCCCTCGCACCATGTTCAACACACCTTCCTGCCAGCGAACCTTCAACCTCTAACCATCTATCGAATTACTCGAAAGTTGGTTCGGTCTCTCTCACCGCAGGCGTGCGATGGACTTTCAGTTTCTTGATGCGCCGGGGATCGGCATCCAAGACCTCAAACTCGATACCCGACGGATGGGGGATAATCTCGCCGCGGTTGGGCACGCGTGCGATCAGCGAGAACACGAGTCCGCCGATGGTATCGATATCGTCCTCATTTTCCTCCGTTAGGAGTTTGAGTTCGAGATGCGCTTCGAGGTCCTCGACCGGCGTCCGCGCGGATGCGACGAGACCCAATTTCGGATCCTCCAGGATGTGGGCGTCTTCATCCTCGTCGTGCTCGTCTTCGATATCGCCGACAATCTCCTCAACCAGATCCTCGATCGTCACCAGCCCATCCGTGCCGCCATACTCGTCGACAACCAGCGCCATGTGAGATCTGGTGGTCTGCATGCGGATGAGCAGGCCCATTGCCGGCATCGAGGGCGGCACAAAAAGAACGTCCCGGCGCACCTTCAGACTTCCAATAGACCGATTCAAATCTACGCCTGCGAGATCGAGCGCACGGCCCCGCATGCTCGGAAGGTCGAACGCGACTGCAACGTCGCCGACACCCGGCTTCAATCCCGCCGCTTCGGCTTCAGCAACCAGGAAGCCGAGCAAATCCTTGATGTGCAGCACACCGCGGGGATCGTCGAGCGTTTCGCTGAACAGGGGAATCCGCGACACACCTGCGTCGACAAACATGCGGATGACGTCGGCCACCGTCTCGTTCTCGTCAGCGGCGATGATGTCTGCGCGCGGCACCATCACGTCATCAACTCTTAGCCCACCATAACGCAGCAGGCGCAACAGCATGTCGCGTTCTTCGTCCGAAAACGAACTGTCGCCCGTTGCCGCATCGGCGCGAAGCGCGTCTTCTAGCGTCGCACGGACGTTGCTGCTTGAGCGTCCAAGACTGGACAAGAGAAGCGAAAACAAGCTGGCACCGGAGGACTTGCCGCTGCTGGCCTCGGTGTCTTTGGCGTGACCGTTTGGCGATTGCCCATCGTCATGCCGAGATATCGAACTGGGATCGGTACTCATCTCTCCGTTTGCACAAACTCGTCGCGAGGTCGCTGCGAACCTCGACCTCAACGAGCCGGCGCGTCGCTCTCCTCCTGATAAGGGTTGGCTATGCCGAGGTCGGCCAGGATCGCAATCTCATGGCCTTCCATGATGGAAGCTGCTGCGTCATCACCGTGATCGAAACCAAAGAGGTGCATCAGGCCATGCACGACGAGGTGGTGGACATGGTGCGACAGCGGACGTCCTAAACTCTCGGCCTCTCGAACAGTCGTCTCGCATGCCAGGATCACGTCGCCCCTGTAGACACGACCTGTGTCGAGATCCGTAACGCCCGATGGAAATGAGAGGACATTCGTAGGGCCTGATTTGCCTCGGTGGACAGCGTTGAGTTCAGCCACAAGCTCGTCGTCCGCCAGTACGACCGAGGCGGAGCCCCCAACCGCACGCGGGCCGACAAGGCGCTCAACCAACTGAGCAATTTGCGCGACACGCTCGGGCAGCGCCGAAACAAGTTCTGGATCTGTCTTCGCCCACAGCTCACTCTCCACCTGGATGCTGACATCCAAAGGTTGCAGAGGCTCCTCGGGGGCTAAGGAGTCAGGGCTATCGGCGCAAGCGCCGCCGCTACTGTCTCCCGGATGATCATTCATTGGGTTGACCGGCCTTTTTGGCCTCGCTCTGTTCATACGCGGCGACGATCTTGGCGACGAGATCGCGGCGAACGACATCGACGTCTCTGAATCTCACGGCCTTGATGTCAGAAACATGACCGAGAAGCCGTACGGCTTCTTCCAGACCCGACGCCTGGCCAGATGGAAGATCAATTTGCGACGGATCTCCCGTCACAACCATTTTCGAGTTTTCCCCGAGCCGCGTCAAAAACATTTTCATCTGCATCGATGTTGTGTTTTGCGCCTCGTCCAGGATCACGAATGCATTGGACAGCGTCCGCCCGCGCATAAAGGCCAACGGCGCGATCTCGATCGTTCCGCATTCGAGATCACGTTCAACCTTTTCAGGTGGCAAGACATCGTAAAGTGCGTCGTAAAGCGGTCGCAGATACGGGTCGACCTTATCGCGCATATCCCCTGGCAAAAAGCCAAGCCGTTCGCCCGCCTCAACCGCCGGCCGGGACAGGATGATGCG
>JBCCOV010000013.1:0-48401 GCA_039039985.1 Pseudomonadota bacterium
CCCCCATCCCAACGCGGGAACACCCGCGTTGGGATGGGGGGCGGCACAACGCGCCGGGCCGTGGTCGCGGCCTGAAACAGTGCTCGACGGCTGGCCAGCGCTCAAGTAGCGAGCGTTTGTCACGGGCGGTAGCCGCAAACAAGGACTCGCTCGCGCCGCGAGCCGGCGAACAGCGCAATCAAAGACCTCGCATTCGCGACCTTGACTTTGAAGCTGATTTGGCGCGGCAAGCTTTAGCGCACTTTTGCCATAGGCGGCGGCCTCATTTCGTCAGCCCACCGCCGCCACACCCTCATTCTTCGGCGTTCGGTCGTCAGGCAACGGTGTGGGCAGAACTCAACACATCCGGCGGACTTCTCATCCGACGATCATCTGCTTCATGCGCAAAGCTTCGTATTCGAGTTCATTCAGCCGGAAATGCACGACGTCGCCAATCGTAATGATGCCAACGAGCTGCCCGCCCTGATCGACGACAGGCATGTGGCGAAAACGGCCGTCGGTCATGGTCCGCAACACAGAAACCAGAGGGTCGGAAGGTTGGCACGTGATGACCTCGCGAGTCATCAGACCCTCAACATGCTGAGGCAGTGTTTGTCCTGGCGTTTCGGCCATTCTGCGCACGATATCTCGCTCAGAGAGAATACCGACCATCTTGCCGTTCTGGTCCGTAACGAGCACAGCGCCGATCCGCTTTTCGCGCAACAGCATCACGACCGCTTCAATTGTGTGGTTCGGGCGCACCGAAAAAATCTCGTTACCCTTCTTTTCCAACAGAGTCGCGACGGTCGAGTTTGAGGCCGATAGGTTCGACTCAACCGACTGGCTCACAGTGGCCACTTTCGCTTTGTCGCCTTGTGACGGCGCTTGATAACTGCTGGGCACAACTTCCTCCCGATGGTTGCAATCGCCTTTCCCGCTCGACAAACCTCCAAGCGATTTCCTGTTGTGTCGATTGCGTTATGCACCTAACCAAGCCACGAACTCTGCAGCAAGGAAAGCAATTGTTGGTGGACAGTATCCATCTAACGCCTTTGACAGCAAGCGCGCTGGTGCTTCTGATGGTTGTTGCGGGCCATCAATACCGCCAAAACTGGCGCTTCGGGGGACCGATGTGGAAAGCGTGGGCATATGGGACCGTTGCCGGCGGTACCCTTCTATTGCTGGCCTTTTTGCCCCTGAGAACGGGCGCCTGATGCGTAATCGCGGCCAGGTTGTCCGGAGATCGCAGCGCCACCGCTGCACCACCCGTGGCAGAGGTGCGGCTGGGTAAAACCGCGACGTGAAAGGGATTTGTGGCCTCAGTCGTCCCCACTTAGGATCATAGAGGCGGCCCGTTCGCCGATCATCAAGCTCGCCGCGTTTGTGTTTGCGGAGGTCACCTGCGGCATGACTGAGGCATCTGCGACGCGGAGCCGGTCGATGCCGTGAACCCGCAACCGTGGGTCAACAACGGCCATGCCGTCGCTGCCTGCACGGCATGTTCCCGAGCAGTGGAAAACTGTGCCACCCGTGCGGCGAATGAAATTGAAAATGTCGGCATCCTTTGCGGCTGTTTCGCCCGGCAACACCTCATGACTCCAAAGGTTGAGGAATGCAGGCTCGTTGTGGATTTCGCGCAGGAGTTTGACGCCTTCGATGATGACGGCGCGGTCATGCGGGTCGGAAAAGTAGTTCGGCGCGATGCGCGGCGCCGAAATCGGATCGGTCGACGTAATCTGAATACTGCCGCGCGATCGGGGATGACACTGCCAGACCGACGATGTGAAACCGGAAAAGCGGTGCAAGGGCTCGCCCGGCTTGTCGACGGACAACGGCATGATGTTGAACTGTACATCCGGCCGCCCATTTTCCGCATGGCGCGTGCACGCCGCGCCACCGACCTGCCCCGCGCCGACCGTCAGCGGGCCACGACCGCGCAACAACCAGTCAAGGCCCATGCCGGCAAGCTTGATCGGGTTCCGGGTGTCATCATTGAGCGATCCGGATCCCTTCAATTCCAGAATAATGCGGGCCTGATAGTGATCCTGAAGGTTTTCGCCGACGCCGGGCAGATCCACGATCGGCGTAACGCCAAGCGAGCGTAGCAAATCAGCGGGTCCAATACCCGAAAGCTGCAGAATCTGTGGCGACTGGATTGCACCTGCGCAAAGAATGACTTCGCGCGTTGCATATACCGCCTTACGCTGCCGCTGCCTGAGAACCTCGACCCCTTGGGCGACTCCGTTTGCGGCGATCACGCGCGCGACATGTGCTCCCGTTTCCACAGTCAGATTTTTGCGCGATCGGATCGGATGAAGAAACGCGGCGGCAGAACTCGAGCGCCATCGCTTACCAATGCTGAGATTGTAGGCGCCCACGCCGTAAGTTGTCTCGCCGTTGAAGTCTGGATTGGCCGGTAACCCGAACGACCGCGCCGCCGCGACCCAAGCATCGCAGAGCGCGTTCTGGCTGCGCAATTCCGAGACGGCTAACGGGCCGAAGCTGCCGCGCCATTGACTTGGCGGACCATTGAAAGACTCAAGGCTCTTGAAAGCCGGCAGGACGTTGTCCCAATTCCAGCCGGTCGCACCTAAACGGTGCCAGTCATCGAAGTCCTCTTTTTGGCCGCGGATAAAAATCAGCCCGTTGATTGAGCTGGATCCCCCGATGATGCGGCCGCGCGGCCATTTGATCGCGCGATCACCTGTGCCGTCGCACGGTTCGGTATCGAATATGCGGGAAAATCTCGTGTCGTAAATCGATCGAAAGTAACCGACCGGCAATCGGATCCAGAAGTTTCGATCGTGGCCGCCGGCCTCGATCAATAGAACGCGGGTGTTTGGATCTGCCGAAAGCCGGTTGGCAATCACGCAACCCGCTGAGCCTGCCCCAACGATAATGTAATCGAACTCGGTGGAAGCCATGCGTCACGCGGTTTTCTGATCTGAATGTGTTAGGGCCGGCCGCCACGGACCAGCCCTTTCGATATTCGAGGCACACCGTGCAGTATTCCAGGTGCATCAGGCCGTGAGGCTCTGTCAGCCGCCGATGCGTTTGCGCTCCTTCGCGATCGCGGCCTTGACGTCTGCGATCGCTTTTTCGAAGTCCTTGACCCACTCATCGCCGTACTTTTTGGCGAACCAGGTCTTCATGGCATCGCGCGCCTTGATGAACGTCGCTTTCTCTTCCGCCGTCGGCACGTAGACGGTGCCACCTTGCTTCTGGAACTCGGCCAGACTGCGCGACTCGTACTGCTTGTTCCAGGACGATTGGATAACGGCAGCTTGTTGAACGCCGTCCAGGACAAGCGCCTTGAGGTCGTCCGGCAGGCTTTGCAGCCACTTATCGCTCATCCACCAGAATGCGTAGAGGTAAGCGTGCTCATCGAGCGTCACGTTCTTCAGGACCTCGTGCATGTTGTTCGGCACGATGTCGGTGGCCGCGTTCTTCGTGCCTTCGACCACGCCCGTTTGCAGTGACGTGTACAGTTCGCCCCAGGCGACTGGTGTTGGGTTACCTCCAAGCGAGCGAATGAACTCGATCTGCAAGGGCGAATTGATGGTGCGCATTTTCACGCCCTTCATATCGTCCGCAGTCTTGATCAGTTTTTTGGTCGCGAAGAACGAGCGCCACCGGCCCGTGTTGCCAACGGCCACCATGCGAACGTTGCCGGTTTTCTTGAGGATGGCATCGCGGATCTTGTCCATGAACGGATGATTGCCAAGCCTCTCGGCGACCATGTCGTCCGGGATCATGTATGGAATATCGGTGACCTGCAGTTCGGGGAAAAAGCTTGCCATGCCCCCAACCGTCGTGTGCGTCAGTTCCAGCGTATTGAGCTGAACCTGCTCGATCAAAGCCCGGAAGTTGCCGAGCTGAGAGGCTGGGTAGATCTCGACCTTGATCCGGCCTTGACTGCGGGATTCCAAAAACGCTTTCAGAAACTCACCTGGAATGTGGTCGTCGGAAATCTCGGTTGCCGGTCCGACGTGACCGTATTTGAGCGTGAACTGCTGTTGCGCACTGGTGGCTGTCACGGAAGCAAGAGACAAGGCGCCCCCTAACAGGGAAACCGACAAAAGCGCGTTGATAGTTTTCATTTCTTGTTCCTCCCAGAGTTTGGACGTTACTCATTCCGGATATGTTGTCTTAATCCGTTCAGGTTGTTGCCGTTTCCTCCTCATGTTTCAGAAACCGAACGCACGGGGCAGCCCGAGCGCGATGACAGGAACGTACGTAACGAGCGCAATGATCGCGAGATGCACGAGGTAATAAGGGAGCATCTCCCATGCGATCTTTTCGATGCGTTGCTGACTCACGGTCGCGGCAACGAACAAAATCAGACCCATTGGCGGCGTCGCCAAACCAATCGTGAGATTGACGCACATGATGATTGCGAAATGAAGCGGATCAACGCCGAGCGCCGCCATTGTCGGCCCCAGGATCGGCCCGAGAATGAGAATGGCAGGTCCGGCGTCGAGAAACATGCCGACAAACAGCAAGAGAATGTTGACGACCAGAAGCACAATCAACGGATCCGCGCTGAGCGTTGTTACAATGCCGGCGACCTGTTGCGGCACACCTGAAAGCGTTGCAACCCATCCAAAAATCGCAGCCGTCCCAATGGCCAGCAGGATCGCCGCTGACGAAATCGCCGAGCGCAGCAAGAGGCGCGGAACTTCGCGGACGGACATTGTCCGAAGCACGACGATCGACAGAACAAGGGCGTACGCCACAGCAGCGCCGGCGGCCTCCGTCGGCGTGAACACACCGGCAAGGATACCGCCGATGATGATCACCGGGGTCATCAAAGGGAGGGCGGCACTGAACGTCGCCGAGGCCACCTCTTGAACAGGTGCCCGTTCGTGGGCCACTGGAAAATTCCGGTGGCGCGCAAGATACGATGTCACCAACATCAGACCCATGCCTGTCAAAATACCGGGGATGATACCGGCGAGAAACAGGGCGCCAACGGACACCTGCATGACGTAGGCGTAAATTACCATAATAATGCTGGGTGGGATGACCGGACCGATAACCGAGGAGGCTGCGGTTACGGCGGCGGCAAAACTCCGCGAATAACCTTGCCGCTCCATCGCCGGGATCAGCATCGAACCAAGCGCAGATGTGTCAGCGACGGCAGACCCCGAAAGCCCGGCAAAGAACATCGATGATACGACATTGACATGCGCCAGCCCGCCCCGGAAGTGGCCAACGAGGGCATTGGCAAGCCGCACAAGACGTTCGGTGATGCCGCCGGTGTTCATGATTTCACCAGCGAGAATAAACAGCGGAATAGCGACAAGCGGGAATTGGTCGATGCCAAGATACAGCTTTTGCGCGAGTAATTGCAGAAAAACCGTTCGATCGGCCAAAACGAAGGCAGCAACCGGTGCGATACCGAGCGCGAAAACGATCGGAACGCCGATCGCGATGGAAATGAACAGGATCCACAGATAGGTGAGAGGAATCATTTGCTCACCTGTCCCGTGAGATCGCTGGCATAACGGACGAGAAACGGGTCAACAGGCGGTGTCCCGCCAAAGACCCGCGTCAGGTGCTCGAAGAACAACTGGACCGCAACGAGGAGCATACTGGCAGAGCCAACGGGAATCGCGACAAAGATCCAGAACATCGACACGTCACCGATTGCGATTGCGGTCTGGTTCCAGCCGTTCGCGGCGAAGCCCCAGCTTTTCCAGATCAGGATGAATAGAAACGTAATGACAATTGCCATCACCATGGTGCGGAGAATGGCAGCCATACGCTCTGGCAATGCGCCCGGCAAAATCTCGATTGCGATATGATTTCCGGCTCTCAAAGCGATCGGTGACCCGACGAAGACAAGCCAGAGCATGCAGAATTTCGACAGCTCTTCGGCCCACGACAACGAGTCGTTGAGCACGTACCGGAAGAAAACGCCGGCAGCCACGATGCCGACGATCGCGCCACACAACAAAATGGACGCGACCCGGCACAGCTCAAGATTGACGCGGTTCAGCCGGGATAAAACGGCAATGACGAGACTCATACTGCACCTTGAGATGCGGCGTTGACAGGCCGCTTCCATGAAATCGCAAGCGCTTGCCCAAACGTCCTATAGATAGTACGTTTCGACGTTAAGCAGTGCTAATCGATTGTGCAAGCGTGGTTTTCAAAAATCCTGCTGGGCGACCGGAAGTGTGGATCTGATGGCCCGAACCCGTAGTATGCCGAACCGGACAACGAGCGTTCTGAAGAGATCTGCGCCGTTGCCGCTTTATCACCAGGTGGCCGAGATTTTTCGCCAACGCATTGCTGACGGTGAGTGGCGGCAGGGCGAGAAGCTGCCGTCGTTGGATGCTCTGATCGCCGAGTTGGGCGTCGCACGTGTGACGGTTCGGGAAGCCATCAAGCTGCTGCGCAACGACGGGCTTTTGAAGCCAGAACGCGGCCGCGGAACCGTCGTGACCGCCGGCATCAAGGCGCGCAAGCCACTACAGGTCGAAACAGCCATTGCGGATCTTCTCGATCTCTACCGCAACGACGAGCCGGAAGTCGCAGCCATTGAGGACTGCCCGAAACGGCTCAACGTGAAGGTCGACCAGGGCCAGCTTGCAGACAGCTACTATTACCTGAAACGCGCCCACAATCGCGAGGGACTACGCTACTGCATTATCTCTCTCTACATCTCTCAAACGACATTTGAAAAAGCCGAACGGGACTTTCGGACAAAACTGGCGCTGCCGGTTCTCTTTGCGTTGCCAGACGTTCGGATCGAACGGGCGTGGCAGCGGGTCATGATCGAAAAGTGCGATGCTGAAAACGCGCTTGAACTGGGATACCCCTTAGGCGACCCAATCGCGCGCATAAAGCGCTATCTCGTTGATAGCACGGGTGAGCTCATCTACTTCGCCGATGTTCGTTATCGCGGCGACTGCATTCACTTCGAGATGGATCTCAAGGTATGATTTCAGTCATTGCGACAATGAGTTTAATTTTCCTTTGTTCTCTTTCAACCTCTGGTTCAGGTGTTGTCTGGAACGGCGTGGGACAGGCCGACGAGCCTCGTTCGCGAGCGTGACGAGGGCATTTCCGCCATAGGCGAAAATGCGCTGATCGTTGGCGCGGTCCGGTCAGTTTTCTCAATCACGATCTCATTATGCGAATTAGGTCTGCTAAACCGTTGGCTTCCATTTTTTTCTGAACGCGCGCACGGTGAATTTCAACGGTGCGCTGACTAATTCCCATATCTACAGCAATCTGCTTGTTGATCTTGCCAAGCACAAGGTGGTTGAGAACTTCCCGCTCCCGCTTTGTTAGGCGAGATATCCGACGATTGACCTCGTGCTTCGGCAAGAAAAGATGGTTTTTGTCATTCAAGTGCGCGATTGCATTCTCTATTGCGCGCAATAATACCGAAGCGCTCGGCGGCTTTTCGATGAAGTCCACTGCGCCGTTTTTCATTGCCGCCACCGCGGCAGGCACATCGCCATGCCCGGACAGTATGATAACCGGCACATTGGCGCCCCGCTCATTCAAGAGGTTCTGCAGTTCCAGGCCATTCATGCCGGGCATTTTAATATCGAGCAGAATACAACTTGGCTGCTCGTTATCATATTTCTTGAGAAACGCTTCAGCCGAATTGAAGGGGTGCGGCTCATATCCATGGGCCCTGATCAAGGCACACAGCGAGCGAAGTACGGATGGGTTGTCGTCAACGAGATACAGACGGATATCAGTTTTTTTCAGCAAGATCTGCACCCGTCGTAAGTGGCAGAGAAAACCGGACATCCGTACCAACTTCGGCGCTCTCAAGCCAGATTTTGCCGTTATGTGCCTCGATGATTGAGCGGCACAACGACAGCCCCATACCCATACCTTTTGTGGTTGATCCGTGAAACGGTTCAAACAAACTGTCTCGAATCCAGACCGGTATACCCTTGCCCGTATCCTTGACGGAAACAATCACGCTCTCTTCGGTGCGCTCTGCGGACAGGGTTATATGGTTCGGTGAGGTGTCCGTAGCGGCGATGCTGTTGCGGACGAGATTTAGGATAACTTGACCGATTTGCACGGTGTCCGCCACAACATGCAACGCTTCCGGACCCAGCTTGGTGTGCAATCGTATCTTTTCGCTGCCGTCATGTGAGACGACTGCCAGCTCTGCGGCCCAAGCGATTACGGCGTGCAAATCACATGTTTCACGCCGCAGTTCCCCTGTCACGATGAATGCGCGCAAACGTCGAACCAGATCCGCTGCGCGCGAGGACTCATCTACGGCGTCGTCCATCAACCTGACGATGTCATCCGATATTGGTAACTTGCTGTTGACGAGTTCTTGCCGGCAGGCGTTCACGAAATTCACGACGGCAGCCAACGGTTGATTCAGTTCGTGAGCGAGCGCACCGGCAAGCTCTCCCATCGAGCTTTGCCGCTCAGCCCCCAGGAGCGAGAGCATCAACCTGGTCTTTTCCGCCTCCGCACGCTCCTGCGCCGCCATGGCGACACGCTCGCGGTGCAGGCTGTTCAGTGCGAACAGCGCGCGTCGCACAATCCCCATGGCATCACGATCGACGCGCGTGAATGGCCTGCTGTAGCCTCGACGCTCTTGGCGCCAAAGCGCGAACGAGCCTCTCGGGCTGAGCCGCGCCACCCCGTCGGACCCGACTTGCTCTGGTTTCTCCGGCTTCCCAGCCCAGTGTATCTCGTGCTCGTACTCCTCGCGCAGTAAGATAAGCCAGTCTTGATTATCCTCCGAAAGTGCCCAATAGGCTGCCCCGGATGCCATTGCGACCTGCTCGTCATCAAGCGGTTCCTGGGTCGATAGATTGTCCGTCGTCATAATGCCGTCAGCCGCGTTACCAGCCAGGAACCTGATCGGCATTTGTGTGCTGGGCACGGCTCCAATATCGCGCACTGTTCCCCCAATCCGAAGAACGAGGCCTTGCGCGCCGAACAACGACAGTATTTTTGCGGCATGTGCTTCCACCAAGGCTGACATTTCGTCGTGCGTATCGAAACTCGTCTCAAGTTCGTGGGCCATCTTCTCTGCTGCCACACGCCGCTCGAGCAGAACCGTGTTTTCCAAACTCTGAAGGAGAGCCGAAATTGCGCCGCCCAGAATCTCGCAAAAGCTGATTTGACTGGAGCTGAGATGATGAGCCGAATAGTGATGGCATGCGACCAGCCCCCAGAGCTTGCTGCCAGAGATGAGCGAAATCGACATACTGGCGCGGACACCCATGTTTTTGAGATATTCGATATGGACGGGTGCCACAGCCCGCAACTTCGAAAACGTCAAATCAAGCGGTGCTGCTTCGGCGTCAGGCTGCACCGCGCGAGGCAAACCTTGAATCGGCGAAGCCTGGCTTTCAATATCCGAAATCACGCGGACGAGATTCAGTCGAAAGTGACGCCTGGCCGGTTCCGGAATATCTGACGCCGGGTAGTGCAGGCCAAGAAAGCTGTCCTCACGCTCCGTACTTTCCGCGATCACCTCGCCATGACCGTCGTCGGCGAACTTGTAGATCATCACACGATCGAAGCCGGTCGCCTCGCGCACAATCTCGGCAGTCGTGGACGCGAGTGCGTCCATGGATTTTGGATTGATGAGTTCCGTAACAATTCTCTGGCGAAGGGTATCTTGGCTCCAAATCTCCGCAGGATTACGTGGTGCAGGTTGTATTTCAAATATTATGTGGTTTTCATTTCTGTGCACCAATAACTCAACCGAAAAACGGTCAGCGTCACTGCGCGCGATTTCAAACAGTCGCGGCCGATGTAAGTTCGGGTGCTCAGGCCGGTGCGGGCACGCCTCGGCAATTCTCAAGGCCGATGCGCCAAGCAGACCGGAAAGAGGCAAGTCCAGGGCCTCCTCCGCCGAAACATCCAAGAACTCTGACAGATTGGCGCTGGCGTGGGAAACTCTCAGGTTTCCGGCATCCACAGCGACCAGGGCGCCGTCGGGCTGGATGGAACCGATGAGATGGATTGGCTCATCATCACATGTTGTCAGGTCGACCCGCGGCTTCCTCATGAGGCAACGGCCTCTCTGTTAGATGTCTCGGCTTGAAGCTCCGCCTGAAGTGCCGTGAACGTCACCCGGGCTGCCTGGAGCGATTTTTCCCGAAAGGCATCGGTCGATGGAGAGGCGTCAATCGTGCCGAGTGTGGCCTTCCAACGAAGGGGACCATGCTTGGCGCACCATTGCCAATAGCTGCGACCGTACGGCGTCTCGCTGGGGCAGATTGCGCGCGCGAGTCTATTGATGGCCGCTCCTCCAAGCATCGAGCCATCAACAACGTACAGAACACCGATCAAACTCGGCAGATCCCGGATTGTTACGGCCATGCGGCCATTGGTGTTCTGTCTCGGTCGTGGGGCACGTTCCGGCGGGCCGTTGAGCGCCCGCACATCTGCAGCAAGGAAAGGGAAACGAGGCTGGTACGAGCCGTAGTCCAATTCATGACCATAAGTCGTGATCGCCCGCTCAATCTCGGGATCGAGATGCCAATAGAAGTCCCTCAACGAAATCATGAGTGCGCGATAGGAGCCCGCTGAGAGATCACCTTCGCTCATGCGCCGAAAGACCGGCATGTGATGAAGCTGACGATGCAGCGCGTCGGTATTCCGCCGGAGATAGTCGCGCAGGCGTATGCGTTCGCCATCCATTGTTGGTGCGCCTCTTATGTCCATTTTCTTGTATCTTGCGGCACGGCTCAGGAGTCTTGCGCACGGCTGTCGGTAGCCGTCAACATCGGCTCCGCCGTAACATGCCAGTTGCCGGTGACCTGCGTGCTCACCGCCGCCAACTGTTGACGGCATTGCTGGCAAGGAACGGGCCAATTCAACCGGTGGCCACCTAGTGGCGCCCACTACCGCGAATCGAGAAACATACGCACTTTGCTGACCGCCTGGGTCGCATCACTGGCCGCGCTATCGGCACCGACCACGCGGTACAACTCCGGGTCCTCCGCGAATAGGGCCCCTCCGACGAGAACGAATATCGCAGGATTTGATGACGCCTCGCGCAAAGACCGTATCTCGGTCTCAAGTGCAACAATACTTTGGGTCGTCGACGCCGACAGCCCGATGACATCGAACCAACGCTCACCGACCAGCCTGTCGAGATCGTCGCCGGTTTGACAAAACGATCCGCCGGATACGCGCCAGCCCTCAAACGCAAACATCTTTGAAACGATCAATAACCCCAGCGCGTGTTGCTCGCCGCCCGCCTTGGCAAGGACAATGTCCACGTCCGCGCCGGTATTTCTCAGTCGCACAGTCTGCGGCGCCAGCAAGTTGACCAGCCGGTGCATGTGACAGAGCGCGGTCGTCACCTCAACGAAGCTCAGCTCGTCACGCTCCCATTGTTGACCGAAATCGCGCGCAATCGGAGTCAACACAGCCTGACAGAGGTTTACAAACGAAGTCGCCGCAACGCATGAGGACGCGATCTGGAGGCTGCCGTCAAAATCGTCACCAAGCAGCCGGTGCCGAAGGGCCTCGCACGTGGCGTCGCTGGACTGAGCACCGACATCAGCGCTGAAATCGGTGTCTCTGTTCGCCTTGGCCAATTCAGGTATGACGTAATACTGAGCCAGCCGTCGCACCAGCGGTTCTACGCTTACTGCATTGCGCGGCGCCCCAACGGAGCCGCGAACACCAGCTACGTTATCAAGTGCGTGATCAAGTGCATCGCCGCTTGTGGGCTTTTCACCGCTATGATTCCCGTCGTCGGTGGTCATGTTCGACCTTCCCGCAAACCGAGCAACTCCCTGTCACCAGTTGCGCGACGGCGCGACAATCTGTCTATTTCGGTTTACTACGTACCTCGCTCGTCCCTCCTGTGCACCTCAACAAAAGACGACGTCGGATGTCGCAGTCCGCTGATGGCTAGATGTTCAGTCCCAGGAAGAGGCGAAATGGGCTTAGTTTATGTTTCGTGGCTTCGGGAGACTTCATGGGACAGGTACGTCACGGCGGCGCCAAGACACGATTGGAAACTCACGACGCTAATTTTCAACTAAAGGAGATGCTCGTTGAAACACGTTAGGTCACTTACCCTGGCAGCGGCATTTGGGCTTGTCGCAGTGCCAGCACTCGCCGCTGAGACGGTCAATATTGGTGTGCCGTCCTGGACAGGAGCGCAGGCTATTGCGCATGTCTTGAAGGAAGTTGTTGAGACGCGCATTGGCGGCAAAGCCGGCCTGGTTCCCGGCAACAACGCCACGATTTTCCAGGCGATGGACCAGGGCAAAGGCGAGATCGACGTCCACCCGGATGTTTGGTTGCCGAACCAGGAAAGCTTCACCAAAAAGTATGTCGACGGCAAGAAGACCGTTACGCTTTCGAAAAACCCGTACAAGGGTAATCAAGGTTTCTGCGTTTCAAGCAAGTTCGGCAAAGCCAACAAGATCACGGATATTGCCGATCTCGGCCGGCCTGACGTCGCCAAAAAGATGGATAGCGACGGCGACGGCAAGGGCGAGATGTGGATCGGAGCCCCGGGTTGGGCGTCTGCGAACGTCAATCAGGTCAAGGTGCGCGACTACGGCCTGATGGACTTCATTGAACCCATCCGCGCCGAAGAAAGCGTGAAGACAGCACGGGTCAAGGACTCGATCGCAAAGAACGAAGGTTACGCGTTCTACTGCTACAAGCCCCATGCGATCTGGAACATGTTCGACATCTACATGCTGACAGAGCCGAAGTACGATCCAGCGAAGTACGTGATGGTGCAACCGTCGGACTCACCGGATTGGTTCAAGAAGTCGAAGGTGGCCACGAAGGACGCGTTGAAGGACGTCCAGATTGCGTGGTCCAATTCGCTGACAAAGCGCTCGCCGGCAATTGCCGAATTCTTCAGCCGATTCCAACTCACGGCCGACGATGTCAGCAAGCTTGCTTACGAAATCTCGGCCAAGGGCCGTAAGGCCGGTGACGTTGCCAAGGAATGGGTGAACGAGAACTCGAAAAAAGTAGATGGGTGGTTGGGTCTCTAGGACCGGCGATGACAATCGAAAGATTGGACGGTGTCATCCGTGATGGCGCCGTCTATTGCTCGTGTCAGGTGGGTTCAAACGCACGCACCAAGCACCATCGGAGAACGTAGTGTCCGCCGCTTTTCAGACCGATATTTCCGAAGTCGTAATCGAAATCGCCAACGTGTGGAAGATTTTTGGCAGTCGTGCCGAGGAGGCACTGCGTGCTATTCGAGCCGATGGATTGTCAAAGGCTCAGGTCCTCGAACAGTTCAATGCCGTTGTGGGCGTGGCAGACGTATCGCTCAATGTGCGACGCGGTGAAATTTTCTGCATCATGGGGCTGTCGGGCAGCGGCAAGTCAACCTTGGTGCGCCACTTCAACAGGCTGTTGCAGCCGACAGACGGCAAAATCCTGATCGAGGGCACCGATGTCATGGCCCTTGGCCAGCGAGAGCTGGAGACCTTCCGCAACAACAAGATCGGGATGGTGTTCCAGAACTTCGCGCTGCTACCGCATCGTTCCGTCATCGACAACGTGGCAATGCCCCTGGAGATCAAGAAGGTCAGCAAGTATGACCGCCAGATCAAGGCGGCCGAAATGCTGGAAATCGTTGAGCTTGGCGCCTGGGGCAACAAATTTGCGCACGAACTTTCCGGCGGCATGCAACAGCGCGTCGGGTTGGCCCGCGCACTTGCGGCGGACCCCGACGTTCTCCTGATGGATGAGCCGTTCAGTGCGCTTGACCCGCTGATCCGGCGGCAACTGCAGGATGAGTTTATAAAGCTGTCGCAGACCTTGAAGAAAACGACTGTCTTCATCACGCATGATCTGGATGAGGCCGTACGGATTGGAGACCGCATTGCCATCATGCGGGATGGGCGCGTTGTCCAGATCGGAACCGCAGAAGACATTGTGATGAACCCGGCCGATGACTATGTGGCCGAATTCGTTGCCGGCATATCGCGCCTCAAGGTCGTGCGTGCACACGCCGTCATGCAACCACTCCAAGTTTTTGGTCACCTCACGCCTGACATGAGGGCCGAAGCGCCACGGGTCAACGAAAGCGAGTCGCTCAGCACTTTGATCCGGCTGGCCATAGACGATGACGCACCGATCCTGGTGGAAGACGGCGGTGTGGATGTGGGTGTCATAACGCGAGCAGACCTGCTCAAAACGGTGGTCGAAGGAACAGAGATGTCATGAATGAGATGCTCGCCGATCGGCCGGTGTACAGACCGCGTCATGACACCGAGACCTACGAGGCTGAACGTCAATCGCAGATCGCGCGTTTTGTACGTACGAACCCACAGTACTACATTGCACAGTTTGGAAAGATAAGCCGTAGCTCGAAATTCACGCCGACGCTGAATATTTTCGCGGGGTTATTTGGACCCATCTGGTTTGGAGCCCGTGGGTTATGGAAGTGGGCGCTGACATTTCTCATCATTGAGACATTTGCATTCGTCCAAATGGCCCTGGGCTGGTTCGGTGACCTGTCGGCTGCGGCCAGAGAGCGGATTGCCTCGATTGAAGGCACGCTCGCGCTCAGAAAACAGCAGCTGGCATCGGCAATTGAAAACAACACAGATAAGGTCGACGTCTACAAGCGCACCGTGAAATCCTTGGAAGATGCCATTGGCGGTATTCGCCTGGAGGCGCAGCAAGCGGAGGAACAAGGGATTTGGATCGCGTTGACGGGCGTGGTTGTCATTCTGGCCGCCAAAGCTGTCCAAGCCATCGTCGCAAATAGTGTTCTTGAGGCCAGGTTCTCGGAATGGCTCTCGGACCAGCGTATCCCATCCGGGATGCCGATAAGTCACATGATCCTCAGTGCGCTCTTTTTCTGCGTTATCATTGCTGCCGCCGTCCTCCACTATGCATTTCCGGGCACGATCGTTTATCTGAGTACATTCCCAACCGACCCCGCGTATCGGCTCACCAGCATCAAATGGGTCGAGGCTTTCTTCAACTTTGCGACGACGAATGGCGATGCGATGTTTGACGTCATCACATATGGCATCCGCTTGATGCTCGATGCCCTGGAGATCGTATTCGTCAAAACGCCATGGATCGTGATCATGGCGTTCATCACCCTTGTCACCTGGCTCACGGCCGGCGTTCGAACGGCCATCTACTCCGCGGCTTTTCTCAGCTACATGGGATTACTGGGCTTTTGGGAGAAGGCGATGACGACTCTCGCCCTTCTTGGCACAGCAGCCTGTTTGTCGATCGCAATTGGCATCCCACTCGGCATGTACTGCGCCCGCCGGCCACGAGTTTATTCGTTTATTCAACCCATCATGGACTTCATGCAGACCATGCCGGCGTTTGTTTTCATGATCCCGGTCATCGCATTCTTCGGCACCGGCAAACCCGCCGCGGTGGTCACCACGATGATCTTCGGCGGCACGCCGGTTGTCCGCCTGACCGTACTTGGTCTGCGCGGTGTACCGGAACACGTGCGCGAAGCAGCGATCTCGTTTGGGGCCAACAAGTGGTACCTGCTGTCAAAGGTTGACCTGCCGCTCGCCGCCCCGTCCATTCGTGCCGGCATCAATCAGACCATCATGCTGTCACTTGCGATGGTCGTGGTTGCCTCGCTCATCGGTGCGAAAGGCTTGGGTGAAGACGTATTGGAAGCCCTGCAGTACGCCAACGTTGGCCAGGGCATCCTTGCCGGCTTTGCCATCTTGTTCTGCGCCATGATCCTGGATCGCATTGTCCAAGGCGGGCGAAAGTAGGTTCAATAGGACAACGTCTGCGCATAGCTCGTGATCCGAGAGGGGGCGGCCGGCGAAGTGACTCCGCCTATGGCGGACATGATCCAGAGGCACGACCGGATTGCACCGCGCTGCTCTGGCGTTATTGAAAACACTGATGGATTCGATCGGCTAGCTTTGCGCCGCCGGCTGCTGATGGCTCGATCGGGTTGGCGTAGTCGCCTGGTGCCTCGAAGAATGACCGGAGATCGAGAACACGACAGCCATGGGCAAGCGCCTCCTGCTGTATCACATCATTGAACAATGCGACCCCACATTCAGCCGCGCGTTGAAGCGAGATATCCTGACCCGAATGATGGAAATTTGGGTTGTAAATCGTCAGCACAATTACGCCCGTCGTCTTGGACGTGACCGCCGAAAGAAGCGCAGTGTAGTCGACACGGAACGCTTCTCGCGCTGACCAAAGTTTGTCCATGAGGTCGATCGCTTTCAAGTCAGCGTCAAGCAATGATGCGTGCGACAGAGCGTCGTTGCCACCCGAACTGATGACGACAAAATCGTCAGCTCCAATATCGTGGGTTTGGTTGTTCGTGACGTCCTTTGTGACCGAGCCGTCGAACGCACGTTTCTCGACGATGTGGTGTGGCAGCAGTTCCTGCACCTGCTTGGCCACATCTGGCTCCTTCTTTTGGACATAGGCTCCATTATCGATAATGGAGTCGCCCAGCAACAGAACTCTTCTGGCAGTCATGATCCATAGTCCTCATGTGTGCATGGTGGCGGACCAGTCCGACTGATCGCGTCTGTGACCGGAGACAACGCCTTGCCATCGTATCCGAGATCCAAGCTCGAAGAGGCAACGGTTCTGATCGTGAGACTTGCACAAGCGCGCAGCGCGAAAAGGTGCTCGACCCGGGTCGACCGAACCGCCCTACGTGTTAGCAGTTTGGCCACGCATTGGGCAAACTTCTCAGATGACCAGACCGGCGTTGTACGCCAAGCTTCACCAAGCAACAGTAGATGGACACGATGAGCGCCGTTATACCCTTGACAGAACACGACTACCCGGAATCGGCCTGGAAGCGCCTTGGCATGTTGGCGCCCTCGTCGAATACCGTGCTGGAACCAACAACGGCGCGCATGGTTGCGGAACTCGATGGCAAAGCAACGGTCCACGTGGCTCGCTTTCCAGTTGTCGAAATCTCCATGGCGGCCAGGTCGCAGCAACAGTTCGCATTGGAGCCCATCCTTAACGCTGCGCGGCTGTTAGCCGACGCCAAGCCGGATGTCATCGCCTGGAATGGGACTTCGGCCGCTTGGCTCGGCTTCGAGACAGACATCGCCCTCTGCCAGTCGATCTCCGAACAGACCGGTGTGCCTGCCACATCCGCGATCTTGGCATTGAACGAAGCGCTCGAGCTGCTCGGTGCGAAACGTGTCGCGTTCGTGACGCCGTATCTCTCCGAAATCCAGGACCGTCTTCTCGAGAGTTACGAATCGGCGGGCTACACTATTGCAGAAGACATCCGGCTGGAAGATCGCGGCAACTTCTCGTTCGCGTGTTACTCGGCCGAGAGTGTCGCCGATCTCATTCGGACGGCTGCGCAGTCCAAGCCCGACGCGATCGCGGTCATCTGCACCAACTTCAGGGGCGCCGACCTCGTCGACTCGATTGAGCGGGAAACGGGTGTGATGGTTATAGATTCCGTTGCCGTCACGCTTTGGGGCGCACTGCGGACATGCGGTGTTGCCACCAACCAGATTCAGAACTGGGGTCGCTTGTTTCGAGAGCTGATCTGAGCGTTCCATAGCAAATTCCATCAAAAAGGTCGACGGAACCCAATGGCGTCACTTGATTTGATCATCCAACGTGGAACAGTCGCAACCGCCGCTGATACCTTTGTCTCGGATGTTGGCATCAAAGACGGAAAAGTGGTCGCACTCGGCAAGGAGCTGGGCTCAGCATCACACACCATTGATGCAACCGACAAACTCGTGTTGCCAGGTGGCATCGACAGCCATGTTCATATTGCACAGCCGAGCGGCCCCGATGTCGTCATGGCCGACGATTTCGAAAGCGCGACGCGATCGGCAGCTTTCGGCGGCAATACGACAATCCTGCCCTTCTGTCTGCAGGAAAAGGGGCAGGGACTACGGGCAGCTCTGAAGGACTATCACGCGCTCGCCGACGGCAATTGTCATATCGATGTCAGTTTCCATTTGATCATTTCGGATCCAACCCCGTCCGTACTGGGCCAGGAACTTCCGGCACTCGTGTCGGACGGCTACACATCGCTCAAGGTTTTCATGACGTATGAAGGTCTTGCGCTAGCTGACAAGCAGCTGCTCGAAGTGTTCGCGTGCGCGCGTGAGACCGGCGCGCTGGTCATGGTACATGCTGAGAACTATGACGCGATCCGATTTCTGACCGAACAGCTTGAGGCCGCCGGCAACATCCAACCGCAGTATCACGCGACGTCTCGTCCAATCCCGGTGGAACGCGAGGCAACGCATCGTGCGATCAGTCTGGCAGAGCTGATTGGTGTTCCGATTATGATCGTGCACGTATCGAACGCCGATGCGATTGAGCAAATCCAGTGGGCGCGATCACGCGGTCTGAAGGTCTACGGCGAAACGTGTCCGCAGTACCTCGTCCTGACCGAACAGGACCTTGAGGGGCTCAACATGGAGGGTGCCAAATACGTTTGCAGCCCGCCGCCAAGGGATGTCGAAAGTCAGGACGCTTGCTGGCGCGGCCTTGAGAGCGGCACCTTCCAGATTTTTTCATCAGACCATTG
This sequence comes from Pseudomonadota bacterium, assembly GCA_039039985.1. Classification (GTDB taxonomy): domain Bacteria; phylum Pseudomonadota; class Alphaproteobacteria; order Rhizobiales; family Hyphomicrobiaceae; genus JBCBWG01. Next base: position 18,467 of record JBCCOV010000013.1, read on the forward strand.
CCCCTTTCGATACAACGACGAGAAAGGCAAACTAACGCCGAACGGACGAACGAGCTTCCGCTGGGTCCCGAATGGCATTCCCGGCGTGGAAACGCGCCTGCCAATCCTGTTCTCCGAAGGCGTGAAGACAGGGCGAATCGACCTGAATTCCTTTGTCGCGCTGACAGCCACAAACCATGCAAAGATGTATGGCCTTTATCCCCGCAAGGGTACGATCGCCATCGGTTCCGATGCGGACATTGCGATATGGGACCCGGACAAGTCCGTCACATTGCGCCAGGACTTGATGCACGGCGGCGCGGACTATACGCCCTACGAGGGCTTTCAGGTCACCGGCTGGCCGGAAACAACAATCGTCCGCGGCGAGGTTGTGGTGAGCGGTGGCCAGCTCATAGGTGGCAAGTCACACGGTCAGTATCTTGAGAGGGATCGATCGCTCTTTGCAGCGTAGATCAGCTATTGGGACAGAAGCCCATCAGGCCGCCGCTGTTCGATCCGTGCGACAGCCAAGTCGCCGGGCGTGAGGCGTTCCGCACTACTCAGATTGCTGCTGACTTGCAGACTCGACGGACGATAGTAAGTCGGCCAGTGACGTCGTCGGCGCATTCCGCTCCGTCAAATCGAGGCCGTCACGCAGCTCGACGATGTGATCTTTCATCATATCGGCAGCGCGCGTAACGTCTTCTGCCTCGAACGCATCGATAAGTGCCGTGTGTGAATGGCTCTCGCATGTGGTGTCGCGGTTGCGCCAGTACAGCGCAATGATGAGTGAGGACCTGGATACAAGTGAGCGCACAAACCCGCCGAGCAGTTCGTGTCCCGCGATGTCTGCGATGGCGATGTGAAAACGACCTGATAAAGACAAGCTCTTGCTGATATCACCCGCAGCCAAGGCCTCGTGCTCGGTCCGCACATGGTCTCTCAAATAGCCGATATCGTCAGCGGTGGCCCGGCGCGCCGTCAGTCCCGCAATATGCGGTTCAATCAACGCCCGTGCCTCAAAGACTTCGGTCGCCTCTGACGGACTGGGCTTGGCGACAAATGCACCCCGATGGCGCTCTATTGTCAGAAGACCTGAGTGGGCCAACGCATGCAGCGCGGATCGCACTTGTGTTCTGCTTACCCCAAAGAACGCGCAGAGCTCGTCCTCCGGGAGCTTGGCCCCAGGCACCAGCCGATGCTCAACGATTGCAGCCTGCAGATGCTCGAAGATCTGACGTGGCTTGCCCACTGGGAGTGAAGCTGGCGCATCCAGTTGATGGCGGTACTGCCGTTGATGAAGGCCAGATTTCGTACCCATTGCGTCTCTCGGTCCAGTCCTCAGCCTTCGCTAGCCCAGGCAGCCGAGCAGTTCAATGCACGCTCGTATACGATCTCTGCCTAGATTGCACGCAACCTGCTTTCTCAATGGGCTGCCTGACTATTCAGGAATGGCGAGGCAAACATTTTTCCTCTTTAAATCAATATCTTAGAAGACGTTAAGACTTTGGCACGCCGCTTGCGAATATCGACCTGTATTGGCGACCCATGGCGGTATTGATGACCCATCGCAGTGTGCTTGAGCTTGCCGCCTTGACAAAAGTCTATGGCACGACGACCGCGGTCGACGAGATCAGCCATCGCTTCAAGAGTGCCAGCTACACGTGCCTTCTGGGCCCGTCCGGCTGCGGCAAGTCGTCAACGCTCAGGATGATCGCAGGCCATGAGGTGGCAACCGTCGGCGACATCATTCTCGGCGGTGCGAACATTACCGATCGCCCGCCGGCTGGGCGCGGTACGGCGATGATGTTTCAGAACTATGCGCTCTTTCCGCATTTGTCGGTGCAAGACAATGTCGCCTTCAGCCTCAAAATGCGCGGCATCGCAAAACCGACACGACGCCAAAGGGCCGGCGCGCTGCTTTCGCTGGTCGACATGGCTGACTATGCGGAGCGACTGCCAAGTGAACTCTCCGGTGGCCAACAACAGCGCGTAGCTCTGGCACGGGCGCTCATCACAGAGCCATCGGTACTTCTTCTGGATGAACCCCTGTCAGCGCTGGATCCCTTTCTCAGGCTCAAGATGCGCGTGGAGCTGAAGCGCCTGCAACGGGAACTTGGCATTTCCTTCATCCACGTCACGCACTCCCAGGATGAGGCCCTAGCGCTCGCCGACGAAATCATCGTGATGAACGACGGCAAGATCGAGCAAGCCGGTCGACCGCAAGATGTCTTCAATATGCCGAGCACCGAGTTCGTCGCACGCTTCATCGGCGGCCATAACGTGTTGCGCCTCGACGATACATTGGTTGCCGTTCGTGCCGACCGGATGGAGATTGTGGCACCGGGTCAATCCGACAATTCTGGTCTTTCGGCAACCGTACGCGACGTCGCCTTCCTGGGCAGTACGATTTCGATTGCGATCGACGCCCCGAGCCAGGGCGAACTCACGGTCACCATGCCTGACGACAAGTTCTTCGCAAATCCGCTGGAAATCGGCCAGTCGATCGCGGTCACCTGGCAGCCGCCAGACGCACATCAGCTGGCGTCAACGTAAGCATTGAGATCACCTCGGCCCACTCGGCAACAAGGAGAACCGACTCATGAAATCAACCAAACCGGGCAGCGGCATCAGTCGACGAAAACTCTTGAAGGGCTCAGCGGCGACAGCAGCAGCAGCCGGCAGCGGCGCCATCACAGGCTTTCCCACCGTCTGGGCGCAAAACATCAAGAATGTAACGCTTCGCCAGTTTGGTACCGGCGTGTCCAACCTGAATGAGGTGGCCAAGAAGGTCAAAGAAGATCTCGGCTTCACACTCGAGATGACCGCGCTGGACTCTGACAGCGTTGCACAGCGTGCTGCAACCCAGCCCAAGAGCTTCGACATTGCGGACATTGAATACTGGATTTGCAAGAAGGTTTGGGGTGCCGGCAACTTGCAGCCCATGGATACGTCGAAGATCAAGAATTACGACAAGATCGTTGGGATCTTCAAAAGCGGAAAACTCACGCCTGAATCGACGATCGCACAAGGAACGGCGCCGCACTCCGTCGGCTTCGTTGATGGACCCGACGGCAAGTCGTTTGCCAGCAAAGAAACTGGCTGGATGACCTTGATCCCAACCATCTATAATGCCGACACACTTGGGATACGGCCCGACCTGATTGGCCGCCCGATCGAGAGCTGGACAGAGCTGCTCAATCCTGAATTCAAGGGCAAGGCCTCCATCCTCGACATCTCGTCCATCGGCATCATGGATGCCGCGATGGTCTGCGAGGCCATGGGTGAGGTGAAGTACGGCGACAAAGGAAATATGACCCGCGCCGAGATCGACAAAACCATGGCAATCTTCACGGAAGCCAAGAAATCCGGCCAGTTCCGCGCGTTCTGGAAGACGTTCGACGAGAGCGTCAACCTTATGGCGTCCGGCGAGGTTGTTATCCAATCCATGTGGTCGCCTGCGATCACTGCCGTGCGCTCAAAGGGCATCCCGTGCGTGTATCAGCCGCTAAAGGAAGGCTATCGCTCCTGGGGCGGCGGCCTCGGCCTGTCGCGCAATCTCAAGGGTGTCGAACTCGACGCCGCCTATGAGTACATCAACTGGTATCTGTCGGGATGGGTCGGCGGCTTCCTTATGCGCCAGGGCTACTACTCCGCCGTACCGGAAACGTCGAAGAACTTCATGTCAGCGGACGAGTGGGCCTTCTGGTTTGAAGGCAAGGCGGCGAAGGGCGATATCGTCAATCCTCAGGGCAAGGTTATGGAAAAAGCCGGTTCTGTGCGCGACGGCGGGTCCTTCTACGATCGCATGGGCAAAGTCGCCTGCTGGAACGCTGTCATGGACGAGAACAAATACATGGTCCGCAAGTGGAACGAGTTCATTGCGGCGTGAGCGAAGTGAGCACCGACACGATCGTGTCCGACCGCCAACGGTCGGACACATCCTCGCAAAAAGTCACGTCGCGCGAAAACCGGCATGCCGGCCGCCTTGAGCGCGCCAGCTGGTTGCTGGTCGCGCCTCTCGTTCTCCTTCTTGCATTCTTTCTGGTGCTACCGATCCTCACGATCGCTGTTGTGAGTTTTTGGGATTATAACGAGTACAACTTCTTTCCCGCCTTCATTTTTGACAACTACATCTATCTCCTAACTTCGAACGTTACGCTTTCTACTTATTTAAAAACACTGAAGTTCACTGTCCTGACGTGGTTTTTCTGCACAATCATCGGGTTTATCGTTGCCTACTTTCTGGCATTCCACGTTCGCTCGCTGACTTGGCAGATCGCCCTCTTCCTCTTGTGCACAATTCCATTTTGGACATCGAACATCATCCGGATGATCTCTTGGATTCCATTTCTTGGGCGGAATGGCATTGCGAATTCAACGCTCATCGAACTTGGCATCATCGAGCAACCGCTGGAATGGCTCTTGTTTTCCGACTTCGCCGTCGTCCTTGCCTTTGTCCACTTATACGTTCTGTTTATGGTGGTTCCGGTATTCAACACGATGATGCGGATTGACAAGTCTCTGATCGAAGCTGCGCGAGACGCGGGGGCCAGTGGCTCCCAGGTCCTGACAAACGTCATCATCCCACTTACAAAGCCCGGACTAATGATCGGCTCGATCTTTGTCGTCACCCTCGTCATGGGCGATTTTATAACGGTCCGCTTCATGTCCGGCGGACAAAGCGCTTCCGTTGGTCGGGTGATATCAAACGAGATCGGCTTGCTGCAATATCCGGCCGCTGCAGCAAGTGCTGTCGTTCTGCTATGCACCGTGTTGATCATGATTTCGATCATGATGCGGTTTGTCGACGTCAGGAAGGAGCTGTAGGAATGGACCGGCGCTCAAGTTCCTTTTACTGGTTGGCCGGCTTTTTCGGCCTGTTTGTTCTTTTCCTGTATGGCCCAATCATTACGATAGGAATCCTGTCGTTCCAAGGCCCTCAAGGTGGACTCACGTTCCCCATGAATGGCGTTTCTGTATATTGGTTCCAGGACCTCTTCAAGGAACAAGCGGTTGGAGACATCTGGGGATCGTTTCGGCGATCCTTCATATTGGGATTCATCGTAATGGTAGTTACGATTGTCATCTCGGTCATGGGTGGGCTGGCATTCCGAAACAAGTTTCGTGGCTCGACTGTCTTGTTTTATCTCGTAATCTCGAGCCTTATCATTCCATCTATCCTGATTTCGCTCGGTGTGGGGCTTATTTTCAACATCCTGGATCTTGAGGTTCATTGGTCCACGTCCGGCCTTGGTGCGCAGCTGACCTGGACCCTGCCATTCGGTCTTCTCATTATGTTTGCTGTCTTCAACCGTTTCGACAGCGTGTATGAAGAGGCCGCGCGTGATCTTGGTGCCTCGCCTTGGCAGGCGTTTCGGCATGTTGTCCTGCCGATCATTGCGCCGAGTCTCATCGGCGTTGCGTTGTTCGGCTTCACCCTGTCCTATGATGAGTTCGCCCGCACTTTGCTCACCGCAGGGTCGTATAACACTTTGCCGTTAGAAATTTTCGGGATGACGACCAACGTGACAACGCCGGTGCTTTATGCACTGGGCACGCTGACCACACTGTTTTCGCTGCTGATCATTCTGTCGTTCCTAATTGTTGCGCTGATTGCACGACTCCGTCGTATGCGTCGGCAGTCGGATGCGGGCAAAGGACTGGTGTGATTTCAAATGCGCATCCTGGTGATCAATCCGAACACAACCGCAGCAATGACGGAGACAATTGCAGCGTCGGCAAGGCGTGTCGCTGTTGACCCGGACAGCGTCACCGCTGTGAACCCGGAGACCGGTCCAGCCGCCATACAGGGGCGGGAAGACGGAGAGAACGCACTGCCCGGCCTGTTTGCTCTTTTCGATCGAGAGATGCGTGGAGAGGCTCCGCATGATGGCGTTGTTATCGCATGCTTCGACGACACAGGCCTCAGTCATTTGAGAGGCCAGACAACGCAGCCGGTCATCGGCATCGGCGAGGCCGGCTATCTGGCCGCCATGCTGCTAGCCGAACGGTTCTCGGTTGTGACGACGCTGTCGGTCTCCGTGCCTGTGCTGGAAGACAATATCAGCTCCTATGGATTCTCTCGCCGATGCGCGAATGTTCGGGCATCAGGTGTTCCAGTTCTTGACCTTGAGACCGATCGGGCCGGGGCACAGACCGTAATCGAACAGGAGGTCGCGCGGGCATTTGACGAGGATGATATCGGTGCCGTCGTACTCGGCTGCGCGGGGATGACGGCTCTCGCACACGCGCTGACACAAATATTCCAAAGGCCGGTGATAGACGGTGTTGCAGCCGCTATTGGGCTTTGCGAGGCTATGCATAAACTGCAGCTTGCCACCTCTATCGATAATGCGACGTCCGCGAAAGCGAGGCCGTAGAATGCCAGCCCCGGGATTCGAGATCCGTCAGGTTGCGAAGCAGGACTTTGCCGTTGCTGTCGAATGGGCGGCAGGCGAGGGCTGGAACCCCGGCCTCGACGATCTGGACGCCTTCTTTGCCGTTGACCCCGACGGATTCTTCATGGGGTTCATCGACAGCACCCCGGTTTCTGCCATTTCCGTTGTGCGATACGGCAACGCCTATGGATTTCTGGGGTTTTACATCGTGCTCCCCGCGTATCGCGGCAAGGACTTGGGGATCGACACGTGGCGCGCCGGCATGGCTCATCTGGACGGCAGGGTGGTTGGGCTCGACGGAGTGGTGGCGCAGCAGCATAACTATCAGAAGAGCGGTTTTGTGCTTGCGGGCCGCAACATCCGATTTACCGGAGTCCCGTCCTGGTCGTCACAGACGAGCCGTGACACAGTCACCCCGATCCGACAGGTCGACCTGGAGAAGGTGATCGCTTACGACCGTCCGTTTTTCCCCGATGACCGCACATCGTTCATCTCGGTGTGGGCAGGTCCTGGCGCAGGCGTTTCGCGGACGGGTTTCATGGCGAAAGCGGGCAATGAAGTTCGCGGCTATGGTGTCATCCGGCGCTGTCGCTCGGGCTATAAGGTGGGGCCTCTGTTTGCCGATACCCCGGACATTGCAGCAACCCTGTTCCAGGCGCTTTATTCTTCCATTGAGCCGGGAGCGCCTGTATCGCTTGACGTTCCCGAGGACAACGCAGCCGCAGTCAAACTGGCCGAAGGTTCGGGCCTTAGTCCGTCGTTCGAAACCGCGCGGATGTACAAATCCGGAATGCCCAAGTTGCCGATCGACCGCACATTCGGCATCACCACCTTCGAGCTCGGCTGAACGGCACAGATGTTGCATCGCAGGACCTGCGGCGAACTGGTTTCTCGTTTGGTTCGAAGCGGGTTGTGTTTTGGATTGTCCCATGGCTTGCAACGACTTTCGATAACGGTTGCGAGCGACGCTTTAATGACCGGCGGGACGTCGAGGCCACCCAGAATCGGCCGTCCTTATTTTCGCATCAATGCGCGGCCAAACAACTGCCGTTTCAAATGCGCTTCACAAGCGTCAGCAGATAAGATGATCGCTCACCAATTCCGTGTCTCCAGATTCAGCATTCCCAAGACAACGGCGAATAGGCTCGCGAGACTTCGCGAGCCCAAATCCAGCAATCGCGCGGTGATCAGATAACGCCAAGCTGCGTTCCTGCAGCAATCAACGAGTCGCGGAATCGATATGTCGCATCGGAGATCATTTTCCGCTCGCCGATGCGAACCTGACTGTAAGGTGTCATGGCAGCGCCCGGCCCGCTTTCGTATGGCTTCAAGACGGCCCGAAATGCCTGATAGGTGTTTTTGACATTTGTATCCACTTGTTCCGATCGTTGTTTGACGTTGTTTGAGAATGGCTCGTACTGACTGTTAATGCCGATTATGTTCGATCGAAAGATCAGCATGCTTTGATCCGACCAGGTCTCTTCCTCGCTGCTGATCTTTTTGCTTCCGATTTCTTCGGCAAGACCAATCATGCCCTCAAAGTGCTTCTTTGGATTGTAACGCTCCGACTCTGCAAGCTCTTTGTGAAGACGCTCGTGACTGGCGGCAAGGGTCTCGGCAAACGTCGCCGCAGCATCAAGATCATTGTCGCGGAACAGGAAGTACTCGATCTTATGGAAGCCGCGGAAATCGCTGCTCGTCTCACCGCCGTCAAAGGCGTAAGGTCTGGCATCGATGTCAGCATCGCTTTCCTCGAAGCAGGCTGCAAGCGTCTCGATTTCTTCGTATGGCGGTCTCGCGTCCACATAAGCCTGCCGTGCCACGACAAGATCGCGAGATTTAATGGCCTCCCGCAGTTTCTTGACCAGCTCGATTTGCGTTTCGTTGCGCGAACGGAAATAGGCGACGCCGCGAAGCGCAGCCTGCCCGAGTTCGTTATCACTTGCTTTCGCACGCCCGATAATTTTCGGCATACCATTACCAGAGGCAAGAACAGTTGCCCCGATTGCGGTTAGTGCCCCGGCTCCCATGGCTTGCTCGAAAAACTGCCGGCGTGAGACTTTCTTCATGGTTATTGAGCTCCTGCACGCAAAGAACGATCGAAATTGACCGTCCTCTTAATTAGCTCGACAATGTGAAACATCACGATCGCAAGATATTAACAGCATTCAGAATTTCAACCACAACTAACGGTGTGCAAATGTCGCAATGCAGATTTAAAAAATTAAATCAAAACGGTCGATCTTTTATGACTTTCGAACATTAGGCATTATTCAAGCACCAAACCAAGCCCGAGATATGATATTGGCTTGCCGGCAAGCAAAACCGCCAGGACACACGACACAGAAATGTATTGCTCAACGATAAGTGTTTTCTGGCCCAGTGCCATACTGGGCTCTCGCACCCAAGTTTCTTGAACGCTGACCCATAATGCCCATCGATGCAGACGGCATTAACTTTGATCATTTTCTCAGACGTTTTTTCAAACGGTAGCCATGATTGACATGCGACAGATTGTAGAGTCAAGAAATTCACAATCGGTTCTTGCTGCTTAGCAGGACGTTCCAGCAATCGACCACCTGCGATCGCGACGTCAGCTCAAGGGGCGCGGAACATTCGCCTTCGCTCCAAACATTGCTCACGCTTGGCCGGCGGAACGCAGAACCGTTTCGGGCGCGCGTACGGGAGCCATGAGGGCCGAGTGACAACACGCCACGTCTAACATTCGGGGCATGGCGCCCTATTTGCCAGGAAGGACAAGTGATCGGAGGGAGTGATGGACGTTCCTGTACTTGAGCTCCGAAATGTCTCAGTTGCCGTTGGTGACGAGGAGATCCTCCGAGACGTAAGTTTCTCGGTGAAACGCGGCGAGGTCCACGTCCTGCTGGGACCGAACGGTTCAGGCAAATCGACCGTTCTATCCGCGATCATGGGCCTGCCGCCGTTCCGCATGACAGCAGGCGAAATTCTCTACTCAGGTCATCCGTTGAACGAGTTGACGATAGCCGACCGCGCGGAACTTGGAATCGGGCTTGCGTTTCAACGGCCACCCAGCCTTCCCGGCGTCACCGTTTCCGACTTGGCCGATGCGCTCGACGCGTCTGAAGTTCTGGAACGGGAGGCGGCCGCTCTCGACCTCGGCAGTTTCACTGAGCGCGACATTGTCGTGGGTTTCTCAGGTGGCGAGATCAAACGCTGGGAAGTCATGAAGATCGCCGCCGCTTTAGCAGCAACTGCGCCCGCATCAGCCCTTGCTGCGGCTCAAGCAAACAACAGGCTCGCATGCGCAGCGTTGGAGAGCTGGTGAAACGAGATCATTTCCGCAGTAGGCGAAGTCACATCGCCGGCCCACACCCCGTGTGCGATTCAACCTGGCCGGTATCGAGGACGGGTTTCTCTACAAGCTCCCCACGCCGCGTTGTTGCAGCGCATGGCGCTGCGCCGGTGCCACGGGTGCCACCGGCGACATGCAACATCGTCGCATGTCGCATGGCGCATTATCGAACATCATGTGATCTCCGATGGCAAATGCTCGCGGTCAGCAGCGCCATTATGAAGGTCAGCAAATAATAGAGGCCGACACTACTTGGTCACGTCGCCCCCTTTGTCGCGCACAGAGCGGCCGCGTTGGCCGCCTTCTGCGCAACGAGGCTCTCAACCAGCAGAAAGGCCGTCTTTCTGGGTTGATGGATGAGATCACGGACATCGGTGGGCTGCAGTACAGTTAGAATTGATGCACGTGGTGAAATGATCAACATGTGCGCTATTCATTTCATGAGCGGCAGCTGTTCCCCTAAGCTTTCTCGGAACAAATGAAAGCAATCTGCGCAGGCTCACTGCTCCGGATGTCGTTCTGATTTGCGAGCGCGCGCTTAGCCAAAAAGCCGAAATAGAACGTGACGCACGATCGACCGCTCATCGAAGTAAAGAACCTCCATGTGCACTTCCCAATAGAGAAGGATCACGTCGTCAAGGCGGTCCGGGGGGTGTCGTTTCACATCAATCCGGGAGAGACGCTCGCACTCGTCGGCGAGTCCGGCTCCGGGAAATCCGTGACGGCCATGTCGCTGCTCCGGCTCAACGAGAACGCGCACGGCGTGATGCCAGAAGGCGAGATCAAGCTGACACTCCGGGACGGCAAGACGTACAATATCCACGCGCTCTCGAAAGAAGAGATGCAGGACGTTCGCGGCAGCCACATCTCGATGATTTTTCAGGAGCCGATGACGTCGCTCAACCCGGTCTTGCGCAATGGTTTCCAGGTTATGGAGACCATCCGCGAGCACCAAGGCAAGTCAGAAAGTGAAGCGCGCAAGCAGGCAATGGAGCTGTTTGATCTGGTGCGCATTCCTGAGGCGGCGAAACGGTTTGAACAACATCCCCATCATCTCAGTGGTGGCATGCGCCAGCGTGTCATGATTGCAATGGCGCTTGCCTGCCGCCCAAGTCTACTTGTGGCAGACGAGCCAACAACGGCGCTGGATGTGACGATCCAGGCTCAGATCATCGATCTCATTAAGCTGCTTCAGGAAGAAATCGGCATGGCCGTGCTCTTCATCACGCACGATATGGGTGTTGTGGCGGAAGTGGCGGATCGTGTCGCGGTGATGCTGCACGGTGAGAAAGTTGAGGAAGGTCCGGCTACCCAGATATTCGGCCAACCCGAGCACCCCTACTCTCAAGCGCTCCTCAATGCGGTGCCTCGAATTGGAAGCATGAACGGCAAAGACAAGCCGGAGAAGTTTGTCAATGTGGAGGTGAAGGGCACGTTCGTCGAAGCTGCCCAAGCCGCGCGCCAAGAACAATCCTCGCCCAACTAATCCAATATCCAAACCAATATCCAACCCATGTCCGAAACCGAAGATTCCGCTGACAAAAGTGGCCCGGCCTCTCGCCTGCTGACGGTGAACGGTCTGTGCACCTACTTCAACATTACGTCGGGTTTTCTCTCAAGGCCCGTCGCTCGCGTACACGCCGTTGAGGATGTGTCTTTTGAATTGGAGCGCGGAGAAACGCTGGCGCTTGTCGGTGAAAGCGGATGCGGAAAATCGACCACAGGCCGTACGTTGATCGGGCTGGAGCAGCCGCAGCAGGGTTCGATCAGATATGACGGATCTGAGCTCGTCGGGTTGAATTCCCAGCAGCTGAAGCCCTTTCGGCGTAAGATGCAAATGATCTTCCAAGATCCTTACTCCTCGCTCAATCCCAGAATGACGGCGGGCGCGTCAATTGGCGAGCCGATGCGCGTTCATCGGGTTTTACCCAAAGCAGACGTCAAAGACCGCGTTGTCGACCTATTGCGCAAGGTCGGCCTGGGGCCTGAGCATTACGGCCGTTACCCTCATGAATTCTCGGGCGGCCAACGGCAGCGACTGTGCATTGCACGTTCGCTCGGCATGACGCCGACTTTGCTCGTCGCTGACGAGGCCGTTTCAGCACTTGACGTGACCATCCAAGCGCAAGTCATAAATCTCATGATGGACTTGCAGGAGGAGTTTAACCTCTCGTACTTGTTCATCTCGCACGACATGGCCGTTGTTGAGCGGATTAGTCATCGGGTGGCGGTCATGTACCTCGGTCGCATCGTGGAGATTGGTCCGCGTCGCTCCGTATTCGAAAATCCTCAACATTCCTACACGCGCAAACTCTTGGCCGCCGTACCTGTGGCCGATCCAACCGTTCGCAAGACACAGCGCAAGTTGATGAGCGATGAAATTCCGAGCGCAGCGCGACCGTTGGGCTACCAACCGGAAGCGGTGCAGTATAATGAGGTATCGCCAAAGCACTTTGTTGCCCAGGAGGCCGCTTAGGTTGGTTCCGTCATTGGGCTGCGGGCCGCGCAGCATATCGTCATCGACCCTCTGCCAATCGTTTCGGCCAGACCGTTTCTGATTGAGTTGGAGCCATGCCACGCCTATTCTTTCGGTCGTCCTGCTCAACCGCACAGCGGCGCAATTCCATCGGTTTCTGGGTGAGATGATTCCGGCTGACTTTGAAACCGCTGTACACAGCACCGGCTTAGAACTTAGAACCTTAGATTTCGCCACGCGATTGCGGTTTAATGCTTGGTTTTCGAAGACGTCGTTGAGGTTGGCCGATTGGGCAATAACTCGCCGCGAGCACCCCTCGCAAGCTCCAATGCGCTCTGGGCAATTTCATCGCACTGCTCATGCCCTGCGACGCGACGCGCTGTTTCATTGACCTGCGCGATCTGCTGGAAAACGGCACAGCGCAACAGCAACATAACCTCAAGCTCATCGTAACAGATATGCTTGCTGCAGTTCTCACAACCGGGGCCGATGAAGTCAAAGGGCGCTTGGCGACAGCGCTGAATTGCGCGGACGAGGTTGGATACACCAAAGACGATGCCTGGCGCTCGAGCGGCACCCCAAACTACGCCAACGCACTTGAGTGCAAGTGACGTTCCTGAATAATCGACGTTGACGTATTGGCAGCATATGTGTCGAATTGCTTCGAGCAGCGCCAGTTCACGCTTATCAAATCCGAACGAGCTTACCTTCGGAAGGTGCGCATTTTCAGATGCAAAATACGGACAACACGACATTTTCGACTCGGATGCGCGACGCTTCAGCTGCTCGTGTGCCATTACTGGTAAGCTCACTCCCAAATCACGCAGAACATCGTTGATTTCTAACAGCTACGACGGCACAGTCATTCTATCAAATGCAACTTACTCAACTCCGTTGTTGAAGACGGTGCAACAATTGAGCGGCATGAGACAAAAGCGGTTGGCATGCGTCTGAAGGAAATTGATGCGAACCTTATCGTTGTCCTCGATGCACTTCTTATTGATGGAAGCGTGACGAAAGCGGCCGAACGTCTTGGGCGCAGTCCGTCTGCGATCAGTCACGCGCTGAGTAACTTACGTGACATCTTTCAGGATGAGTTGTTTGTGCGAGCTGGGCAACGACTTGTGCCAACCGCGAAAGCCGAGTCTCTTGCATCAACAATTCATGTTGTTTGTGCAGGTATCCAAAGTCTGTTGAGAGAGGACGATCCTTTCGAACCCGAGACTGCAGACCGCAGTCTTCGGATCGCATGCCCGACCGTATATGAGCCAGCTCTTGTACCCGATATTCTTTGCTCGATACATCCGGATGCCGCTGGCATAAAGCTAACCTGGAACTCAGACGAGTCGATTGACATTGTTTCCGGGCTTCGGGACGATAAGTTCCAACTTGCAGTTACGGACACTCCGCCACAGCCGGAAGCAAGCGACATATACCTCGCGCCGATCAGAAAAGAACAACTCGTGAGTATCGCCGATGAAAACCATCCGCTCGCTCAGGCTCGGGTTGGCATAAGAAACTACAGAGCAAGTTCTCATGTCTTCGTCTCGATGAATAACAATACGATTGAAGATCTCATACTGTCCCGCGCGGCACTCAACTCCGTGCGTCAAGCGCCTTCAGCGTTATCGGCAACACTGTTTGCCAAAGCGGTCGGCGGAGTGGTGGTCCTTCCGCAGTCCGTCGCCGGAAAACTGCTCAACAACTGCGGCATGACGGAAATTCGCCAACCGTTCCAGGCGTTATCGGTTGCGATTTACCTCGCTTGGCATCGTCGATATCAAAATGACAGATGTCACGCCTGGGTTCGCGAGCGCATTTTGCACGTTGCCACTTCAAAAGCCTAGAGTATCTCCGCTATAGTCGGGGCCATTTCGCCGGCCCACGCCCATTGCTCGACGCAACACGGCGTACCTGAGCTGTAAAGCAAGCTAAACCTGTACAGCTCCCTCTGCCGATACAGTCGGATCTGCTGTCCAATAGCTGGCGGCCTTGGTTGCACTGGGTGCCAGTCCTAGTTCTTTGAAAAGCGCACGTACCTGAGTTGCATGCTGCCGTTCGCCTGCGAAGAAGATGTGGTAGTCTTCCGCGGGCGGAGCCAGAGCGCGAATAAACTCGGCTGGCTCCTGCCGGCCCCAAGTTTCCCATTTGACGTCAATGCCGGACTGGGTTCGCACAGGCTGCATATCTCTGATGTTTCTAATCAGAATAACAGCCTGACCGGCGACGTCGGCCGGCGCGTCTTCCACCATACGCACAATGACGGGTAATGCCGTTTCATCGCCGACGAGACCCAACCACCGTGCCTTTGGCTGCGTTGATCCGCTCGGACCGTGCAACGCAATCTCAGCCCCGAGCTCGACATTGGTGCACCAGTTCGTAACGCGTCCACCCTCATGCAAAACGATGTCAACGTCGATCCAGTCAGCATTGGGCGCCAACGCGCGCACCGTGTACGGCGGGCGGTGCCACGCTCCAACGCCGCCCGGCCATTGCGTGACGCCGCGTTCGTCGAGCGTTGGCCACGCGACGGCAGAATCGCTCAACAGAAGCCGAAAATGGAGGCCAGCATCCGGGCGTGCAAAAGCAGCGAAATCTGCTTCCAGCCGCAACCGCATGAAGTTTGGTGAGATGCGGGTCTTGTCCATGACCCGCGCAACCGTTTGATTGAGTGGAGCGCGTGCATCAACTGGTGCCCAAACCACGACCTTATCGAGGCCCATTTTGGAAAGTCGCTGAGCATAGAGATCGGTCAGAAGTTGCAACTGCGCCGGACTAGCGGCGCGAAACGTAATGTCAGCACCACTTCCATTTTTGACCATCCGAACCACGCCAAGCGGCGCGTGGATCGTCAAGGTTTCATCCGTCTTTTGGATTTCAAAGCCACTGCTTGAGACAATGTCTTCCACGTTATTGAAGAACCACTCCGGGACTTCAGATATATGCGCACGATGCTCTGACACGGCACCTCCTGACAGTTGCGACCCCAGACCGCGACGACGCGCCAGCGAACATTGAGCACGTGCGTCCAGTATCAGTTTGGAAGCGCCACCCAGAGCGCCATGTTCCTTCGTTAGTCAATCCAGCTTAGCGGCACGTCCGGTCCATCCCTCAGCTCGCCTTAGGGGCGCCGCTCGATTCTTCGCGGCCGCTCAAGCTCTTTATCTTGATCGTCCGGACCTGCGTCATCGCCGACGGCGTCGCAGCAGATGGGGTGAGTTCTTGGCGCACTATCCGTCCTCACGCGCGGGCAACTTATCATCAAAGACAGCATGACCAACGGCAGTGTCGGAGCAGCTCAAGAACTCGGCATAGAGTCGGATCGCCCCTTCTCAACTCAGCGAACTTTTCCCGCCTCGATTCGCATGCGGTGTCTTGCATCAATGCGACCGGAACTCTGACCAAGCCAGCCATAGATCCGATCAGCCAACCCACACCAAACTTCTTGTAGACCTCAAAATTCCACTTTGCAATGGCCACTGGGTGCATGGGTGGCCGCCGTCAAGACGACTGCGAATGTCGGCTGCGGCCTTGGCGATCGGCGTGGTCAAGTTGCTGATCTCGCCGCCGGGATACGCAGCTCAAACTGTGATCCATAACGCTGTGTCGTGTTTGTTTTTATCAAATTGAAATTAGAATAATTCTAACCCATTGATTGCATTATTTATATTGGTTCTAATGTTTCCGGCAAACATTGACACCGCGACGTTGATGGCGTGATATATTGCGATGTCAGTATGGTTTCACAATCGTCTTTTCGCAGTGAACACCACTATCAGCCGAGAGTTTTCTCGCAAGGCATTCAGGAGGCAAGCGATCGTGCAGATTATCCGAGCAGCACTATGTGGCCCCAACGCGTCGAAGGTGTTTCAGGAGTTCATGCTCTGCGAAAGAGCAGGCAGTGTAACGTCATCGGACGCGCACAGAAACAATCAGAAGGACGACAGCCAGAGACATGACCAGCAACATAGGAAAAGTGACTCGATCACAACGTCCCTGTAGCCGTAACTGAACCTCGTGTGCCACGGCAACTAAGCCGGGGCGTGAGGGATCAACTCCGTACGACCAGCCTCGAGTTGCGGATAAGATCTTCACAGGCGAATTTGCAGGAGCGCAAGTTATCGAGATGCTGAAGTCGCTTCATGCCCTTATCCGCTTCTGGAAACCATTCGAAAATGCGCTCATCGGTTTTCTGTTCGGGACGTCGACATTTTCGGAGAACCATACTGAAGGACAACTGGTATTGTCGGACTTGTGCCGAAGCATCACGACGAATGGATTGACCATCACCATTACAGTCTTCCGTTGGGAGGGCGAAGGCGATTGGATGCTTGAGGTCGCGGACGGATCAGGAGATGCCACGTTCTGGACAGAACCTTTCTGGTCAGACAAACAGGCGCTGTCAGCCGCGATGAAGGCCATTGGGAGCGGCAGTTTATGTTCCGGTGGTAACGATCGGGCTTTTCCGGCTCTCCGAGAACTTTGGTCCATACGAGGTGATGGCCGCACCACACTCTGTGCTCCGCACCCGAAGCGCGCAACACCTCGCTCGCCACAGCGGTGATCTCCATCAGACCGCGATTACTCCATCGACGACAGAAGCACTGTGGAACATGCGCTTCACCCCTCAACAATCTGTCGGTGAGCTGGCAATTCTAAGTGAGAAACTGCTTGAGGACAGATCTGATCAGACTATACGTGTGCCGACCAGCGTGATGGCAGCGCTGAAGACCAAGGCGAACGTGGACTCCGTTTCGATGCCGTATGACTCGCCAGCTGCAAGCCTCGCTCAAACCGTCATTGACTTGTTAGCCACGATCATAAGATCTGCGCCCATCGTTGATGCTGCAGGCGGCACAACCGATGGCCGGTTTGTTTGCGCTGCGTTTCCCAATGCGCAGATCGTCGAATTGGGTCTTCCGGACAACGGCGGTCACACAGCATCGACGGATCGCGGTGGCATGCACCAGATCGATGAATGCTGTTCGGTGTCCGATCTGGTGAAGCTGTCAAAGGCCTATGGTCGTATCCTGGAGCGTATGGTGACACGGACGTGAAACACTTCTCGAAACTTGCAATGGACAAGGAACTTGTCGTCCGCGTCGCGCAACGCGCGGATGCCGGGGAGATTGACCATCTCTATAAGCAATCCATCCGCTGCAACAAACAGGGCTTCGTTCAGGACTTCAATTTTCATGGCTCGCTTTGGAAGCGGTCGCGCGAATGGCGTGCGGCCGGTGGCGAGTTATTGGTCGGGCGCATATCAAATGCGTTGGCTGGCATCGGTGCGCTTTCGCCGATCGATTCTCGCGTGGCGGAGATTTGCAAACTGCACGTGTCCGCAAACTTTCAGCGCCGGGGTATAGGCGAAGCCATCGTTTTGACTCTCATGCGGCTGGCCCAAAGTCATAACTTCGAGGAAGTTCAGCTCCACGTTACCCAATCGCAGCAATCGGCAATTCGACTTTATCAACGCTTGGGATTTGAAGACGCTGAAACGGTTCAATACAAAACCACGGTTTTTGGTGTCGAGCGCACATTTGAAACTTTGTACATGTCGAAGAAGATTGCTTCCGCCTAGATCGTTTCGGAGACTTCGCAGAAGCATCTTACAGCCCATTCTTTCGGTCCTCTTGGCCCGGCCTAACCCAGTGGCGGAGTGATTTCGCCTATGTAGGACCAATGACCCAGTGCATGGTCGGCGGACCTCTCAGATTCTGCGCCGATGAATGATGTCTCGGACTATGGGTCGATTGCCCGTCGCGACGCGCTCAACGCGCGCTTGCGTAAAGCGGCATCTGACCTGACGCTCGACAAGTTGATCCTGCAAATAGCAACTATTGCCGGCCCGCGTTGCTTACGGCTACCGGCTGTTCCCCGTCAGCGACCATGAGACAGTTTGACGCGAATCGGGAAGGTGGGAGTTTGGATCATCGTAGCCTTCAAGAAGCGAAGATGAGGCAGAGCTAATCGATCAGCTTCGCCGGGGTAAAGCGCACGCCACGCAGACGTTCGTGCGATTGCATGCGAGCGGGATGCTCGCCGTCGCGCGGCGCATTCTCGATGATGCAGAGCTCGCACAGGACTGTGTGCCGGACTCCTTCATCAGCGCGCTTCAGAAACTGGATACCTTCGAGGGCCGCTCCACTCTGAAAACTTGGTTGCACCGCATTGTTGTCAATGCGGCCCTCATGAAGCTTCCCTCGCGTCGGCGTGCCAACGAGCAAACCATTGATAACCTGCTGCCGGAGTCCGATAGCAACGATTGTCGACTGGAAGCGCCGTGGCAGACGACGGAGTCGCCGGACCACTTGTTTGAGCGCAACGAGACCGCCGGACTGGTGCGCGAAAAGATCAATGAATTGCCGGAGACCTATCGTATCGTGCTTATGTTACGCGACATCGAAGAGCTGAGCACACGTGATGTTGCGGAACTTTTGGAGATTACGCGAACAACAGTCAAAGTACGGCTACACCGCCCACGTGCAGCCCTCAAGACGTTGATTGAACCGATGCTGCGGGGAGAGCGCTGACGACGGCAGGTCTTGGCAAAAGCGTGATGCGGTTCATCAAGGGCAAGATGATGCGTCACTTGCCCTTGATGATCACATGCGTGGAATTCGAGAACTTTGTTATCGATTACCTCGAAGGTCGCTTGAGCGCACGGGAGCGGAGACGTTTTGAGATCCACCTTTGGTTCTGCCGGGAGTGCCGTGAGTATCTTGCGGCTTATCAAGGCGCACGGGAGATGACGCGGCGTGCCGTTGTGCAAGGCGAGCCGGAGCTTCCCGACGTCCCCGAGGATCTGATCAAAGCGGTGCTCGCCGCGCGCTCACCCGGCTAAATCACCTGCGACATAGGCGGAATCGCATCGCCGACCACACCCCAAGTTCGACGCAACTTGGCCGAAGGAATGCCTATGGGATGGTTCCAGCCAAACTGAACAAGCTCCAAGGAACAGACAGTTGCCAGCGCGAACGGTGAACCCGCCGAGACGTCAGCTATCGGCAATGCGCCAGGTCTCGATAAACTCGGGGTTCGGATGGAGACCAATGCCGTCTTCGGTTGGAACCACTAATGCGCCCTCATGCACCCGCGTCCGTAAATCCCACAGGTCGGTGCGGAGCGCATTCTCGGATACGTCGACTTCCATGAATGCGGCTTGTTCGGCAATTGCGAGAGATATGGTTGCGGCAATGCCAACGCCGCTGCACAGACAGTGCGGCGCAAACGAAACGCCGCTTTTCACGCCCTGGAGAATGGACCGAGAACCGGATAGTCCGCCCCACTTAATCGGATCGGGCTGCACCACCGCCACTCCGGCTGCCACGGCCGCCGCGAATGCGGTTTGACCGCGGAGGTTCTCGCCGGCTGCAATCGGGATGCGGGACGCTGCGCAGAGCTCCTGCCAATCGGTGTGCGGTGCGTCGGCGCGCATCGGTTCTTCAATCCATACGAGCGGATAGTCCTGCAACCAGGCGATATGGTACAATGCGTTTTCGAGCGACCATTTCTGGTTGGCATCCACCATGATGTCGGCACCAGGACCCGCAAGCGCGAAGAGCCGGTTAAGCGTTTGCCGATCTTGTTCCTCGCCAAAGCCGACTTTTAGCTTGAAGGCTGTCCAGCCGCTGTCGCGCAAGAACGGCACAATCTGTTCGATCGAGTCGGACGTCAGGCCACTGGCATAAACTCGTGTCGGTCGACGATCGGAGACAGCCTTGTGGCGCCCCTCAAGCCAACACCAGAGTGGCAGTCCTGCGCGCCGAGCGACAGCATCGGTGACGGCAATCTCGATGCCGGCGATACATTGCGCAAACGGACCGGGCTCCCCGCACTGAATGGCGAGCGCGGCTGTGCTCTGCTCGAGTGATAGATAGAGATCGTGAGGCGACTCGAAATGGTCTTTGCACGCCAGTGGCGCGAGCAGCTCGGATATGATCCGCGCGCGGTGATGCGCGCCGAACACGGGCCAGTTGGCGAAGACTTCGCCCCAACCGACTGTACCGTCATCGAGTGTGACAGAGACCAATAGCGCCGGCCGCGTTCGCATAACGCCGAAGGCATTCCTGCGGGGCTGGTTCAGAGGTGCACTCAAATGATGAGTGGAGATACTGCGAATGGCGAAAGCACCATCAGCGACTGTCATGGCGCCGGTTCCTGGGAGCCGGGTACGGCTGTCCCGCCGGCAGGCTTGAGCGCGCCCCATATCTTGTAGACGATAAGCGCCGCCGTGAACGCAAAGAGAACCGCGGTGATCGGGCGCTCCAGCATTGCGAGCGGATCATCTCCATAGAGTACCGAGACGCGGACAATCTCTTCGTCAAGCTGACGACCGAGGAACAAGCCGATCATGAGGGAAAGCGGCGTGAAGTCGTAGCGGCGACAAAACCAGCCGATCAGTCCGAACGCGAAGACGACGAAGACATCGAACATGAGACCACGGAAGCTGTAGGCGCCGACCGCAAGCAGGATGGTCAGAAACGGCACCAGGATCGTCGTTGGAATGCGAACGATCCGTGCAACAAAGAATGCGACCAGGAGGGCCACGAAGCCGAGCGCAATCATCTGGAACAGGTTGCCAATGATCAGGCCGTAGATCAGCGGGCCGTTGTCCCGGAACAGTCCGGTACCAGGTACGAGGCCATGCAGCATAAAGGCGCCCAGAATAACGGCCGTCGAGGCGCTGCCCGGAATGCCGAGCGCGAGGAGAATGGCCATCGCGCCGCCTTCAGATGCATTGTTTGCGCTTTCGGCGGCAACCACTCCTTTCGGCTCGCCCGCGCCGAAACGTTCGCCAAGTTTGGCACCACGCATAGCCAATGTGTAGCTGAGTATCGATGACAGCGTTGCGCCTGCTGCCGGCAGCAGACCGATCCCAATGCCGATCAGGGACCCGGACAGCCATGTCTTCCAGCTGCGAACCGCCAGCGCAAAACCTTTCAGGAGTTCGGTACTGCCGCGCGAGAATTTTGCGCTCGTTTCCGAGATCGCCTTGCGTGGCAGGATTGCGATCAGCTCCGGAATCGCAAACAGCCCAATGACGCACAGGACGATCGGCAATCCGTCTTCAAGTTCGACGAAGCCAAACGTCCCACGTGGAACGCCCGTCGACAGTGACGTGCCAATAGTTGACAGCATCAAGCCAATTGCGCCTGCGAACAATGAGCGTAGCAGATAGCGCCCGCGCAATACGCCAACCGCAACAAGCACAAACACAGTCAACGCGAGCATCTCAGCCGACTGGAACTTGAGTGCGAAATCGGTCATCGGCTGGATAAACAGAAGCAGCGCAAAGTAGCTGGCTCCGCCACCGATGACCGATGCGGCGATCTGAAGTCCAAGCGCTTCATTTGCGCGGCCGGCTTTTGCCATTGGATAGCCGTCGAAGGTCGTGGCAACGGCGCCCGGCGTGCCTGGGGTGTTAATCAGAATTGCAAGGATTCCGCCTCCTGTCAGGCTGCCGGTATAGACCGACGTCATCAAGATCAGCGCAGTCAGTGCGTCCATTTGGAATGTCAACGGCAGGACAATCGCGAGCCCGAGCGCGGCGGTCATTCCCGGGATCACACCGATGACGAGACCCAACGTCATACCGCCGAGAATGACGAGCGGCATCGTCCAGTTCATCAGCAGCGAGGCGCCCGCGGACATTTGACCGAGATCGATCACCAGCTCGCCCCTTCAGGCCAGAGCGGGAGATTGACACCAAGTAAGCCGGCGAAACCGCCAACGAGCACGGCCGCAATGAGTAGTGCCGACAGCATGATCGCGGCTGCGTTCCGTGTTCCAAACAACACGGCACTGCAGACGAAGAATACCAGCGAAGATGCAACAAAGCCGAAGTAAGGGAGCCCTGAAATATAGAGCGCCGTTGCCGCCAGATACGTCAGACGCTTCTTATCGGCCAATCCATGACTCCCACGCGCGGCACCTTCATTGCTCACCTTGTGCTCGCGCGCGGTGCTCAGCACGCTCTGAGTGACGATGAGCAAACCAAGTCCAACGACGACGTAGAGAACCGGCAGGATCAATGCGATTGTGGCTTCGTCCTGGTCGGGATTGGATGCGGTGGCGAACACGTAATGGCCAGCCCACACTGCGGCAACACCGATGCAGAGTGCAGGCCCGACAATGGCCCCGCGCGAGGCAGACTCGTTAGCCATTTTGATTGCACACGGTTTCTACGCTGTTGAGAAAAGGCCGGACCAACGGGACCAACCAAACGTTGATCCGGCAAGGCACGTCACTTGAACAGCTTTGAAAAGCGCGTCTCGACTGTACGAAGCGCGTCAGTTGATGCGTCAGGGCCCAACCAGGCTTTCCCTGTCGCCGTGTTCTTTGCAAAAGCCAGAAAATCCGGATTCTCGGCCGTTGTCGTCTTGAATGCGTCAACCAGTTTCTTGAACCGCTCTGGGTGGTTGCGCTTGACGTCAGCATGCACGGCGTGGAAGCGATAGGCGCCTCCGATTTCGGCAGTGATACCTTCTTTCGCGAGTAGGCTATTGACTGGCGGGGCTTCCGGCCAGACGTCCGACGCGGAGTCGGCAAACAGTGCAACGGGAATTGCGACTGCCTTTGTCTTAAGCGCTCCCTGAATGCCTGCCGCGGTCATGTCGGTCTCGCCGCCAATGAATGCAGCGCGCGTTTTGCCGCCGCCCTTGTACGGCACAATCTTGACGTCAAGCTTCAGCTTTTTGAAGAGATCCATTGCAAGCACATGGCCGACAGAGGTATTGCCGCTTGACGCAAACGTGTACTTTCCCGGATTGGCGCGGATGGCCGCAATCACATCATCGAGCGTCTTCCAACCCGTTTTCTGATGAACAAGAAGAACGGCAGGGTCCACCCACTGAAGATTGATCACCGCAAGGTCGTCAAACTTGTAAATGTCAGGTGCGGTCGTTGCGACGTATGTCGTCGACGGCGCGAAACTTGTCAGGATCGTATAACCATCCCGCTTCGCTTTCATGAACTTTGTTATGCCGATCTTGCCGCCCGCGCCTCTGACGTTCTCAACCACGACCGACTGGCCAAGCGCTTCCGGCAGAAACCTCTGCATGGAGCGTGCCGTCCGATCGACAGCCCCTCCCGCACCATAGTTGACAATGATCTTGACTTCCTTGCTGGGAAAGTCGTCGGCGAGCGCGGCAGCGGACGTGACGAGTCCGAAGGCTGCGACGGTGAGGACCGCGCGTACAATTCTCATTTTATCCTCCCATTGTTGGGTGCGGGAATTGGTCCCGCCCCTTTTCTTCAGACAACCTCGACCGTCCCCGCCGACGGGTTGAGCCTGAGCCAGTCTCCTGTCTTGATGACGGTGGTAACATCGTCTTCGAAGCGGTCGATCAGCGGCATCCGTCCGAACGATGCGCCCTGCGCCATGATCGGATTGGCACTGTTGAGGAGTAGGGCCTTCGGGCGGTGCGTGCCGGACATCAGCACGTGCAGCATCCAAGCCGAAGCGACTCCGCCCTTCGCGATATCAAGAACGATGATCCTGCCGGAAAAGCTCTCGCCGTACAGCTTGTGCGACGGACGCGAAAAGCGACCGGTCTTCAGATCGAGATCATAGCGCGCAGAAAAATTGTCCTTCGCGACCAGTGCTTCACCTTCGACAATGCCCGAACCGATACCGGCGTGGCCTTTGATCAACCGGCTCATGACATCACCTTCCCGGCGACCGCTGAGTCCACGCAGCGCTCCATTGTGTCGATTATCGGTTCATAGCCATAACCAGCAATGATGTTCGTAAGCTTTGCCGAATTGGTCATGAGCCGATGCCATCCGTTGGCAGCGGCCAGATCCCGCGCATGCATTTGATAGAAGCAGACCCCTTCGAGCAGTATGCCTCCTGCGTTCTCGATTTTCTCCGTGAGGCCCATCCGATCAGCGGCGGCCTTCATTTCAGGATTGGTCGTTGCAATCAGACTGACGGCGCTACTGACCGTCCGACCATCCAGCAGCCCCGCGAGTTTCTGCAATTCAAGCAACGACAGCTGCGGAGCCGCGAAGACGACGACGTCCAGACCGGGGTCATCTCTGCGAAACCGGGATTGATAGGCGTCAATGTCTGCCTTGCCGAGCCGTGTGGTCGGCAATACGGACTTGCTGTCGCATGCATCTTCAGCCTCAGGCGTCAGCTCCGCGATGTGAAACATTGCTGTCGAGCCGTAAGACGCCATCGCCGCACCAAAGTGCTTCAGCTCATCGGAATCGGGCGCGCGCGTGACACCTTCAATGTAGGGAACGTCATAGTAAGACCGCATGCGCTCGCCGATCAGGGCGCCGAGTGCGCCCCAAGCGTCATAGCTGTCCGGTGTCTCTTCAATCACGATCCGCTGTGTCGCCCGACGGTGCTCGTCCAGATGAAAACCGTAGGCCGGGGTGCGTCCCGTGAGACCAGCTGCAAGTGCTGACGGTCCGCCCTCGTAGTTGGTGCGCGCACCGAAGACCGAGTTGGTGTAGATACAGACGCCTGTGTCACCGAACGCCAGGTGTTCCCCTTTCACCGGCGGCAAGATCGTCTGATAGTTGATACACGTATCCGTCATAAGCACGCCGAGCGCGATGAAGGCATCGCGCGCACGTGCCTCGAGTTCGACGATCCGTGTGTCGTGACGGATCTTCTCGTAGGCTTTGAAGTCGGCGCCCCTTGGGTCGGTGATCGTGGGAATCAGGACGCGGCGGTCATCCCAGTCGTATTGCGCCAGACGCTCAAGATGTTGCACACCCGGCTCACCAAGCGCCTCCGTATCGGCCATGATATGCGCTTGTGAGACAGGAACCAGACGCTCTGCATCGAAGAACCGTGCGACCTCCACAATGTGCCGCATCGCCAGAGATCTGACTTCGCCAGCATCACCATTGAGTAGAGAGTCTTCTTCGGCTGTTAGTTTCACCATACATCACTCCGCGGCTTCGGCCTGGCCTCGGGTCTGTCCGCGGCCATCAGGCACGTCGAAGTTGAATGTATCAGCGTCGAAGCGATTGTAGTCCTCGTAGTGCAGGATTTCATACAACCGGCTTCGTTTCTGAAGACGGTCGATGAAGCCCGTTTGGATTCCGTCGTCTAAGAGCTGCTGCATGCCGTCTTCGACGGCTTTCATAGCCAAGCGGAACGCCGTATTAGGATAAATGACGATATTGACGCCGAGGTTGCTCAGCTCGGTCGTGGTTAGCAGTTTTGACTGGCCGAATGCCGTCATGTTGACAAGCAACGGCACATCGAAAGCCGCGCGCATTTGCGCGATCTCTGCCTCGTTGTGCATTGCTTCCGCAAAGATCGCGTCAGCCCCGGCATCGACATAGGCCTTGGCACGGTCGACGGCACAGTCGATTCCTTCAACCGCACGCGCATCCGTCCTGGCCATCACCATGAAGTTTGGATCGCGACGTCCCTCCGTTGCAGCGCGAATGCGCGACACCATCACATCGACGGTGCAAATGACTTTGTTATCGAGATGTCCGCATCGTTTGGGCTCAACTTGGTCTTCGACATGGACACAACTGACACCGGCGGCATCCATTTCGTAGGCGGTGCGGTAAACGCTCTGCGGCGGGCCGAACCCTGTGTCTGTATCCAGCACTGTCGGCAGATTCGTTGCACGTACGATCTGCTGGCTACGGGTTGCAACCTCGGTCAACGTGGTCAACGCAATGTCCGGCAGCGCCAGATCGTTGGCGAGCGACGCGCCCGGAATGTAGATGCCCTCGAAGCCAATCTGTTCGCAAAGCCTCGCAACGAAGGGTGAAAAGCTACCGGCGAAGCGCTGCAAACGGCCCGTCGCGAGCGCTTGCTTGAAGGCAGCACGGCGTTCGCGCGGATCGGTCTGAATATCGAGCATCCGTCTCTCCCCCTGGTCGTAGCCTGGTGAGGTTAGCGATTGTCTCGTTATGTGGATAATGCAATATTGCTATGGATTGACCCTAATCTCGGGATACAGGAATGGCAGGGCTGAGCATCCGAAGCCTGCGTGTCTTCGACCGGATCCTGGCGGCCGGTACACTCTCGGCTGCGGCTGAGCAACTGCACATGAGCCAGTCAGCGGCCAGCCGGCAGCTGATTGAGCTGGAACAGGCGATCGGCCTGAAGTTGTTCGAGCGCACAAACCGCCACCTTGTCCCAACCTCGGCCGGCATGAGATTCTATGCGGAAACCCAGCATGTTCTGGCTGGCATCGACGAAATTCCATCCATCGTCGAGAGCATCAAGGCAGGTGTGCGGGAAACCCTGTCGGTCGTCTGCATGCCACGACTATCTCTCGGCCTATTGGTGCGAGCGATAGAGAAGTTCGAGGCGGTAAGGCCGGCCATTGGCGTTTCGGTTTCGGTCCTACGCAATCACGATATCAAGCGTTGGGCGACGGCCCGCCATTTCGACATTGGAGTTGGGATGTTGCCAATCTTGCATCCCGAACTGAGGACAGAGACGATCTGTAACGTGCGTGCGGTCGCGATTGTGCCGCCGGACCATCCGCTCGCAGGCGCGAAGGACATAGGGATCGAGCAACTCGCGCATGAGCGGTTGATCGGCTACGAACCCGGACTTGTCGTTCGCGAGCAAGTTGATGATCTGTTCCGCTCTGCCGGCATCACGGCGCGCTATACGCAAGAGGTGAGCGCAACCCTTCTCGCGGCCCAGCTTGCCATGCGCGGTTGCGGCATCGCCATTCTGGATGCGATATCGGTCAGTCAACTCGCACCGTTTGCGCCGGGCACACTCGTTCCTGTGCGCCCCACGCGCTGGTGGCCCATTGGATGTTTTAGACGACAACGTGAAACGGTCTCTCAATTCCATGTCGCGTTTCGCGATGCCGTTCATGCTGCGGCGTTAGACATTCGAAACCTGTTGGACGACCCGAGCCTTATTAAAATGACGCCGTCCAAGTGAGTGCCGCCGCAATCACACCGATCCCGACGAGAGAGGCAGTGGCAGCGGCGGCTCGGCGCCGGCACAGATTCGTCTCCGGCGCTTGATGTTCGCGGAAGACACAGTGAGACGACTGACCAAGGTGTCAGCAAGGACATGCGCTGCCGGTGAGCGGACAACCGGCGCGCGAAACAGACGGATTTCGAACTCCGGGAGTTCGGGAAGCCAGGCTTCCGCCGGCAAAACGCAAAGGTCTTGCGGGAAGGTACAGTCCTTGAAGACGGATATGCACCAGCCTGCCCGGACGGCTTCGGTCACACTACCGAGGCTGGCGGAGAGGAGTGCCATTCGCCAATGCCGTTGCGCAGAGTCAAGCGCGTTCACCGCCCACTTTCGGAACAAGCACTCGTGCGGATAGAGCGCGACAGGCAGTGGGTCTATGCCGATATCGAACGTTGATGCAGCACCCCACACCGCCTCACCGCGATAAATGAACTCACCGCTGTCTTGGCCAGCGGGCGTCATGGCGACCAGGATGTCGTAGTCAGAACCCAGCCGATCGAGCATTGTCGCCGTAATACCCGTCTGCACCTCGACAAGCACACCCGGCCTGTCCCTCAAAAAGTCTCCAATGATGGGCCCCAGCTGCGTGGCTGCAATGTCCTCCATGATGCCCAACCGGACCTGACCGGCAAGTTTGTCATCGCGGATCTGTTCGATTGCGGCGTCATTCGTCGCGAGGATATCTCGGGCAAACGGAATGAGCGTTTCGCCGGCCGGCATCAAAGCTACCGGGCGAACCGAACGGTCAAACAGCTCCGCATCAACCAGATCTTCGAGGCGGCTGATTTGCATACTCAGCGCCGACTGCGTGCGGTTCAACTGTTTCGCAGCTTTTCCAAAACTGCCCGCATCAACGATCGCGACAAATGCTCGAAGGAGTGAGGGATCAAGATCTCGAATGCGCATGATCACGATATGTGTTCTGTGATGGCTGTCACACACCTACCATGGCGCCGGCTGCCCGACCAGTTGGGTGAATGGCCGACGGCTTATCTCCTGCACGCACAACGCCACGTTGGCGCTACCACCAAGCGCGCTGTACTGCCGTTGAGTCACCAGGCTGACGCGCTGTCCATCGTGCCCGCGTGCTCAAGTTCAAAATTACTGAATAGGCTCATCACAAACTCTCGATGTGCGGCTTCGACCTGGCTGTTTAACTTGTCATAGTCGGTTGTCGGAGGGTGCCTCATGGTATCGGGAGCAGATCAGTTTGCCGTTGGCGATGAAAGCAGCAGGCTTTCGGCGGCAAATAGTGGTCGGCTGGGTTTTCGCCGGGGAACCCCTCTTGCGATCAGCTCAGGATTGTTTGGTATCTTGTACGGCGCAGCATGTGTTTCCGTTGGGATTTCACCCTGGTTGGCAGCGGTGTCGTGCGTTCTCGTCTTTTCCGGTGCGATCCAGTTCGCGGTGATTTCGATGTTGGACGAGCCGCTTGCGATCGGCGCAATTGCTGTCTCGAGTTTGTTGATCTGCAACCGGTTGGTGTTGATGGGCGCGTCAATTGCGGATCACATAAAATCCGAGCCGTTCATCCTGCGACTGGCATCAATGCTCGTTCTCACGGACGGCGCTTGGGCCGCGACGTTGGCCGAAAAAGAGAAGGTTCACCGCTTTGCGTTCTTTGTATGCGCAGGTATTTGGATTCTCACACTATGGGTGGCCGGGACACTCCTGGGCGGCATCCTCGCGTCAAACATTCCCGGCGACATCATCTCGGCTTTAAGCTTCGCCGGCGTCTTGTTTCTCAGCTTACTTCTGCTTCTGGTCGTCAAGAACACCAGAATTGGCCACGCGCCATGGGTCGTTTCAGCGCTCACATCACTTGCAGTCAGCCAGTTTGTAACGCTCTGGCTTGCATTTCTTGCTGGCGTGACGACGGGTGCCTTACTGGCATGGTTTGCAGATGCTGGAGACCGATCAGATGACCGTTGATGAGCGCTTCGCAATCGCAATTGGCGTTATGGCAGCGATTGCCTTCGGATGTCGTGCGACAGGCTTACTAATTGGAACGTTCATTGGCGAAAATCCACGACTCCGTCGGCTCCTGGATATATTGCCGACCTGTGCAATTGGTGCCGTTATTGGGCCATCGCTGAGCGGCGTATCATTTCTTCAGGCCGTAGCCCTAACTGTTGCGGCCGTGATTTTTGTTTTCTCGACACGATTTCTGATTGCGCTACTCGCGGGCACGGCCGTCCTTCTTTCAAGCGCCTTGCTGCAATCGGTCTGACACGTTCTGATCCGGGGCGAACAAGACTCGAGACGCGCCGACAAACTGCCGCAGCCGATTGAGTTGGGACTCAAGCGCCTTGGTACGGGCCCTGGTGGCCCGGACCCGCGGCTCCCACCAAAGACCATTCACTCTTAGTGCATCTTCTTCGCGATCGTGCACCAGATCCACGCGACCCACGAAAGTCTCACCTTCGATCAACGGGAATACATAATACCCATATTGCCGCCTGGCTTTCGGCACAAAAACCTCAATCCGGTATTCAAAGCCGAATAAGCGCGACAAACGTCGCCGGTTGCGGATGAGTGGATCGAAAGGATTTAGGATTTGAAGCCGCTTGGCCGGAGCGGAAACGCCTTCCAGCTCAAGCAGTGTGTCAGCGCTGCAAATGTAGTCCGTCGATGACGGGCCGTGCGCGGTTTCAATGCGTACGCGCTGAAACTGATCGGCAGGTTGCCGCCCCAACCAATCCATGACTTCTCGTGTTGAAACCAGCCCCCAGAACTCTGCAATATCCCGACAGGTTGCAAGCCGGAGGCGATCCAAAGCCGCGCAACACAGCCAATCGACAAACTGTTCG
>JBCCOV010000014.1:0-45511 GCA_039039985.1 Pseudomonadota bacterium
GAGCAGTGCGTCCGTGCCATCAGCCTCCGCGGCCTCAAGCGCAGCGAGGCCTCCCTGCGGCATCGAGAACGGGTTGTGCGAGAAATCAATACACTTGTTGTCCTCGTCCCACTCGTACATCGGGAAGTCGACGATCCAGGCGAGCGCGAACCGCTCAGTATCGACGAGTTCGAGTTCCGTACCGATCCGATCGCGCGCTAGCCCAGCGAACTTGGCGAAGTTTGACGGATTGCCAGCGGTGAAGAACACGGCATCGCCGACTCCCAGATCAAGCTGCGCACGGATCGCCTCCGATCGCTCCGGGCCAATGTTCTTGCCAATCGGACCTGCCGCTTCGCCCTCGCGGAAAAAGATGTAACCAAGGCCCGGCTGACCTTCGCCTTGCGCCCAGGAATTCATACGGTCGCAAAACGCCCGTGATCCACCCTTCGGCGCCGGAAGCGCCCAGACCCGCGCCTTGGGGTCCTTCTCGATCAGGTTGGCGAAGACTTTGAAGCCCGAGCCGCGAAAGTGCTCCGTCACATCCTGCATTTCGATGGGATTACGCAAGTCCGGCTTGTCGGTACCGTATTTGGCAATCGCCGTGTCAAACGGAATACGCGGGAACACGTCCGTAACCGGTTTGCCTTCGGCAAAGTCAGCGAAGACCCCGCGGACGATCGGCTCCATTGTCTGGAACACGTCCTCCTGTTCCACAAAGCTCATTTCGACGTCGAGCTGGTAGAACTCGCCAGGAAGCCGGTCAGCCCGCGGGTCTTCGTCCCGGAAACAGGGCGCGATCTGAAAATAGCGATCAAAGCCGGAGATCATGATCAGCTGCTTGTACTGCTGCGGTGCCTGCGGCAACGCGTAAAAACGGCCCTGGTGAATGCGACTTGGTACCAGAAAGTCGCGCGCACCTTCCGGCGACGAGGCTGTCAGGATCGGCGTCGTAAACTCGAAGAATCCAGCGGCGGCCATTTTTTCACGCGTGGCCCGCACGATGTCGATCCGGCGCATGATGTTGGCGTGCAGCGTTTCCCGGCGGAGATCGAGAAACCGGTATCTGAGGCGCAGATCTTCCGGATAGTCGGGCTCGCCAAACACCGGAAGGGGCAATTCACTGGCTGCCGAGAGAACCTCGACCTCCGTCATGACCACTTCGATCGTGCCGGTTGCCATGTCCGGGTTGTCGGTACTTTTGCCATCCGTTCCCATCGGACGACGGCGCACCTCACCGTCGATACGCACCACCCATTCCGACCGCAACCGCTCGATCGTCGAGAAAACCGGCGACGACGGGTCCGCGACACATTGCGTGATGCCGTAATGGTCGCGCAGCTGGATGAACAACAGCCCGCCCATGTCATAGACGCGATGGCACCAACCGGACAGGCGAACCGACGCGCCGATGTCGCGATCGCGAAGCTCTCCGCACGTGTGAGAGCGGTAACGGTGCAGTGTGGCCTCGGCCATGGCGGCGTGCCTCGTGTTGCAGTGGGCCTGTCGGGATCGCGCCGGAGAGGCCATGCGGCAACCCACTTGTCAAGCGTCTGCCGCGAACGGCGCACAATCCGTGTGGTGTCATCCGACAGCTGAGTGTGCTGTCGACAACAGTTCAGAATAGATTCGCTGCCGTTCCGCGCACCAATCCCAAGCTGACGCGCAGCCGTACCCAGGCCAAACGCACCGGCGACAGCTGCATTTTTACCGTCATTTGCACCGAGTTCATCGAAACCTTGGAAGCCGCGCCGATTTGCGAATAATCCAGATTGCGGCCACAGAATCGCGACAACAGGTTATATGGCAGATATGCAGGTTATCACCGAATCACACGCCCTGGCGGACGCCTGCCAACGTTTGTCGGAGCACCCTTACGTCACGATCGACACTGAGTTTTTGCGTGAGAACACGTTCTGGCCGCAGCTCTGTCTGATCCAGATCGCAAGCGCCTCAGAAGCCTTGATCGTCGATCCGCTGGCACCCGCGATCGATTTAGCGCCGTTTTATGCTTTGATGGCTGATAACTCGGTCATCAAGGTGTTCCATGCCGCGCGCCAGGATGTGGAAATCGTCTGGTACGAAGCCGATCTGATTCCGACGCCGCTGTTCGACACCCAGGTCGCCGCCATGGTTTGTGGCTTTGGCGACAGTGTCAGCTACATGAACCTCGTCAAAAAGATCACCGGCGAGAACATCGATAAAGCCGCTCGATTCACAGATTGGCGAAAGCGCCCGCTGTCCGAGAAGCAGTTAACCTATGCGCTTGCCGACGTGACACATCTCCGTGCGGTCTACCAAACGCTTGCCGACGAGCTGACGCGCACGAACCGGGCAGACTGGCTCAGTGAAGAAATGGCAACACTGACCAACCCGCAGACATACCTGTCACGACCGGAAGATGCTTGGCGCCGGCTCAAAATGCGGGTCAAGAACCGGCGGGCAATGGCCGTGTTGATGGAGCTCGCAGCCTGGCGGGAACGCACGGCGCAAAGCGACAATGTCCCCCGCAATCGCGTCATCAAGGACGATGCGCTCTACGAACTTGCAAATCAGGCGCCAAGAGATGCCGAGACGATCGGCAACATGCGCGGTGTTCCGGACGGGTTCCATCGTTCGGCCCGCGCACGCGGCGCGCTGGCGGCAATCCACGATGGCCTGAAGCGCAAGCTCGACGATGTGCCATCCCCGCGGACAGGGCGCGCCATGAGTGCTGAGAGCGCCGCTTTGCTGGACCTCTTGAAGGTGCTTCTGAAAGCCTGCGCGGCGGAGCATCGCGTCGCGCCGAAACTGATTGCTGACAGCGATGACCTCGAGCGTCTGGCCCTGGAGGACGAGGCGAATGTCCCGGCACTGGGCGGCTGTAGATACCAGGTGTTTGGCGAACAGGCGCTCAAGCTCAAGCGTGGTGAAATCGCATTGTCGGTCAAAGACGGTCAGGTGGTGCCAGTCGCGCGTTAAGACGTCTCGGGGCTGCCCGCCTCTGCCCTTGCGACAGCAAAGCCCGTCGTTCGCACAGACAGGGCATGTTCTACGACTTCCGCGGGTCATAGCCATTCTTTTCGCGCCATTCGGACATGAAGTATGCAAGGCTCTCGTCGATTTTGCGCGGCAGGATGATTTGTAGCTTCACGCGATGATCTCCGCGCGTGCCCGTATTCGGGTTTTCCACCCCCTTGCCGCGAAGGCGCAACATCGTGCCAGAACTCGTCCCTTTGGGCACAATCAGCTGCACCCGCCCGCTGATCGTCTCAATCTCGATCTTGGCGCCCAGCACAGCCTCATCAAGCGCAATTGGAACCTCAGACAGAATATCGTCGCCGACGCGTTCAAACTCCGGATGCAGCCGGACCTTGACCTCGACAAGTGCATCGCCAGCCTCGCCCCCGCCGATCCCGGGTTGGCCTTTGCCGCGCAATCGCAGGACCTGACCATCGCTGGTGCCAACCGGAACCGTGAGATCCAGAACCCCGCCGGAGGGGAGCGTAATCCGCTTGCGGGCACCACCAACGGCTTCCATGAAGTCGACATCAAGGGTGTAGCGTGCGTCGCGTCCCCGCCGTGAAAACCGACCGCCGGTGCCGGCCCGCTGGCCGCCCTGGCCAAAGAAGTCCGAAAAGATGTCGCCAAAACCAAGATCATCTGCCGGGCCACGGCCCTGACCAGCGAACGGCCCACGCCCGCTGCCGGCCGATTGATAGCCGCGTCGCTCCTCGCCGGAACCATCGATCTCACCGCGATCGTATCGCCCGCGCTTTTCCGGATCGCCGAGAATATCGTACGCCTGCGACACGCGCTTGAACCGCTCCGAGGCGGCTGTGTCACCGGGACGCAGATCCGGATGCAGATCTTTCGCGAGACGTCGAAACGCCTTGCGAATGTCGTCATCACTCGCTGAGCGGGACACACCAAGTGTCTTATAGGGATCGTCAGCCATGTTTGAGGCGGCCTTCACGGACACATGCACAACCCGGCGCCAACAGGCCCCAACAACCGCGACGTAGCACGGTCGGGGTGCAGCAGGCATCCGTTGCGACTTCGTCAAATCGTATCATCGGCGACGTGTGGCGAACAGCCCGCGACATACCAGCCCACGGCCGGCTCATGACCCCGTCCACTACAAAGAAGTCAGTCAACGAGTTCGCTCCGGAACTCAAGCCCGAGCAACTGGGCCAGTGACTGGAAGCGACGCTCAAGACGATCACCAACGAGACTGCTGAGAGCTTGCGGCACCGTCAAGATGAGTTCGGTCTCGGTGACTGCAACGGGTGCGCGCGGGATGACACCAGCCATCCCGCATGACAGGAGGTGGGCCGCACGCAATGCTGCCGCCAAGACACGGGCGCGCAGCATCATCCGCCGCGGAACGAGTTCGCGCAGCTTTGGCGACAAAGCCTCCCCATTCGTCTCGCCAATCCCGGCATGCCGCGCATAAACGGTAAGGGCCAGAAACAGTCTGCCCGCATGATCGAGGCCGGTTAGGGCCGCATGCGCGACAACATTCAAACTCTGCTCGCCACGGTAATCAGGATGGGCGCGCCAACCGATATCGGACAACAAGCACGCCGCGTGCCGCAGGCGGCGATCCTCGTCTGTCTCGGCGAATTTGCCTTTGGCAAACAGCGGCTCTGTCCACGCGACCAACTCATGCGCATGGGCCGCCGATCGAGATCTGAGCCGCGCGTAGGACTCGCAGAACGCAATCAACGGATCTTGCGCAGCCACGTCCTCATCGAGGTGCTCATAGAGCACGCCTTCGCGAATGCCGAAAACGGAGAACACCACGCTTTCGGGCCGTACGGTCTTGAGCACCTGCTCCATGGCCGCCGCCCCATAAGGCAAGGTGTCCCGGCGTTGCCGCGCCACAACCTCGAAATGCGGAACCTGGTCCAATCGCTTGGTTCGCCGTATTTTCTCGCAAAACGCAATCGCTTCATCCGCCGGGATGGAGTACCCGTGCATCACCCGGATCGGATAATCGGTTTGCGCCATATGCAGCTTGGCCAGGGCGCGCCAGCTGCCACCAACGGCATAAAGACGCTTGGCACCGCTGTCGCGCAGCCACGGCACATGGCCGATCTCTGTCGCAATGGTCGCCATGGCCTTCGACATGCGTCCATCGCTGACGTCGGCCAGCCGTAACGCCCCGAGGGGCAGTGTTGCCGCGTTTCGCACGGCGCCCTTTCCGATGTGCGTGAGTTCGAGGCTGCCGCCGCCCAGGTCGCCCGCGATGCCGTCCGTGTCGTTGAAGCCCATCATGATGCCGCGGGCCGCCAGCTGAGCTTCCCGCTCACCGGACAGAACCTCGATCTCGGTTCCGAGCACGTCTGTTGCCTGTGCGACAAACTGGGCACCATCAGCTGCGTCACGAACCGCCGCTGTTGCGACCGCCTTTAAGTGCTTGACGCCAAGAATTTCGCTGATTGAGCGAAACCGTTGCAACGCGGTGAGAGCTCGCGCAATCGCATCTTCGCCCAGCCGACCTGTGGACGCGAGCGAGCGGCCCAACCCGCAGAGTTCTTTTTCGTTGAAGAGAGGCGTCGGCGCCCGCACCGCACCTTCATACACCACCAGCCGGACCGAGTTTGATCCGATATCGACAACGCCGACCGGCTCCAGCTCAGGAAAACGGCCACGCTCAGCTGAGGATGTGGCATCGCCGCGGATCAACTTACCAACTGAGAAAGGGCTCACTGGTCCGCTCCCAAAGTTCCTGTGCACTCTTGGCATGAAGCTGACCCGTGGCCATTGCCCAAGTCCAATCTGTGATCAATCTATCGCGCTTGATTAACGTCGAAACGTGGCGGCTTGCTCGATTCCAGAGCCTGGCCGCGGCCTGAGAGACTTGGAATCTTCATGAAGTAGTCGTGAGAATTGAACGGCTCCTCGTCTGCACCGGGTAAAATCCGCTCCGCTGAGCCATCTTGCAGGATACGCCAGCTCTGCTGATTATCCTTTAGGTTTGCAACCATCACTTGATCAAGAATCTGTTCGTGAACCGTCGGATTATTGATTGGCGTCAGGGCCTCAACCCGCCGGTCAAGATTGCGCTGCATCAAGTCAGCAGAACTGATGTATACGGCCGCTTGCCGCGAGGGCAAGCCGTGCCCGGCCCCAAAGCAGAATATGCGCGCATGCTCCAAAAACCGTCCGACGATGCTCTTCACCCGGATGTTTTCAGAAAACCCCGGTATACCTGGGCGCAGACAACAGATACCGCGGACCACCAGATCAATTGCAACACCGGCCTGCCCAGCCTGATATAAACTGTCAATGATCCCGGGATCGACAAGTGAATTCATTTTCATCCAGATCGCACCAGGGCGTCCTGCTTTCACGTGCGCGATCTCATCTTCGATGTGTGTCATGATCCGTTTGCGAATTCCGTCCGGGCTCGCAGCCATCACTTCCAATGACGGCGGCCGACCGTAGCCGGTCACGAAATTGAAAATGCGTGCCACATCCCGGCCAATTGCCGGATCATCGGTAAAGAACGACAGATCCGTGTAGATCTTTGCCGTGATCGGATGGTAGTTGCCCGTCCCGATATGACAGTAGGCCGACACGCCCTCGCTTTCCCGTCGTACGATCATACCCAGCTTCGCGTGTGTCTTGAGCGACTGCACGCCATAGACAATATGCACGCCGGCTTTTTCAAGTTCCCGCGCCAGCGAGATGTTTGTCGCCTCATCGAAGCGGGCCTTCAACTCGATGACGGCTGTCACCGACTTTCCGAGTTCGGCCGCCTCTTTCAGGGCTTCTACAATCGGGCTGCGCTCGCGCAGGGTGCGATAAAGCGTCCATTTGATCGCGATCACATCAGGGTCCGTCACGGCCTGACGCAGATACCGTAAAACAGCGTCGAACGATTCGTAGGGATGCTGGACAACGAAATCCTTGGCGCGGATCGCCGCAAAGACGTCGTTGCTCGACTCCTCGATCCGCTCCGGAAAGCGTGGCGTAAACGGTGCAAACAGCAGCTTTGGACGATCTCTGACGATCAGCTGGGAGACATCAGCCAACCCAACCAACCCGTCCTTGATGAACGTGGATTGGCTATCGACCTCAAGATGTCGGATGACGAACTTCTGCAATACGGACGGCATTCTCGCGTCAATCTCAAGCCGAATGACGTTCCCGCGCCGGCGCCGCCGAAGCAGAGCCTCGTAATGGCGCGTCAAATCTTCTGCCTCTTCCTCGTACTCGATGTCGCTGTCGCGCAGGACGCGGAACAGGCCCTTCGCCTTAACGGAAAAGCCGGGATAGATCTCCTCAAGGAACAGACCGATAATCGTTTCCAAACTGACAAAGCGGATTTGCGACGCCTTTTTGCCTTTCCGACACGGCAGCCGCGTAAAGCGATCCACTTGCGGTGGGATCGGCACCAAGCCATTCATCGGCCGTCCGTCATCGTCGACAAGCTCAAGCCCCAAGGTCAGGCCGCGGTTTTGAATGAATGGAAACGGATGTGCCGGGTCAACATTAAGCGGCGTCAGGATCTGGAAGATCCGGTCCATAAACAAATCGCGGAGCAGCGTGCGCTCATCATCTGTGATTTGATCCTCTTCGACGAGGAGGATCCCGGAATTCGCCATCTCTTTCCGGATAGAGCGCCAGCGCTCGAGTTTGCGCGCGACCAGATCGCTGGTGAATCGATTGATCTCTCGGAGTTGCTGCTCAGCCGTCAGCCCGTCCGCGCTCAGGTCCTCGACACCCTCGCGAACCTGCCCTTCGAGCCCGGCCACCCGGACCATGTAGAATTCATCCAGGTTGGAGGCCGAGATCGACAAAAAGCGCAGGCGTTCCAGCAGTGGATGGCTTGCGTTGCCAGCCTCTTCCAGCACCCGCAGATTGAACTGCAGCCAGGACAACTCGCGATTGTAGAACCGCTCTGCGCTGTCCATCAGATCCGTTTCATGCCCGTTGGCCACGTTGGGTCCGTTGGTAACGCCGCGTCTGTAACCGGATGTCGACAAGACTACCCTCCGCACGGAGCCGTAACACTGCCGCTTCATGCAGCACTGTAAGACTGATCCCTCACCATCGTCGAGGCTGGAACACCTATGCTCTGATCGAGTTTAGAACAACAACCTATTGGCTACTCTCGTCAATCCACTGTTAATCGCGCTGTTGCTGCGGCGGCCCGCCATCAGCTTCCGCGATCCGCTCCGTCAGAACTTGCCCCGCCAATATCCTGGTGACACGGCGGCGATCGGCAAGCGATCTGCGGTCAATTCGCGCAACAACGTCGTTCGCCGCTTCCGCAGACCGCTCCATATGGCGAAGAATATAGGATACCACGAGCGGTTCGACCTGCAGCTGGCGATCAGAGAAGAGTTTGACGAGCAAGGCGCGCAGCAATGCGTCGTCGGGTGCGGAAATCTCTGCGCCTGGCAACGCCCGGAGCCGCGATCTGAGATCCGGTATCTGGGCACTGAGGGCGCCCGGCGCACAGCGCGACGTCAACAAGACCGTACATTGGCTTTCGCGCGCGTGATTGAGCAGATGAAACAACGCCCGCTCGTCCTTCAGCTCGCGATCGATGTCGTCGACGGCCAAAGCAGCGCCGTTACCGAGACTGGCAACAACCTCTTCCGTCAGATTGGCGCCGGATAGGACGGAACCACCGCTGCGTGCCCGCCACACCGACACAAGGTGGGACTTCCCGCAGCCGGCAGCGCCATAAATGAGGACAGCAGGCGCAGGCCAAGTCGGCCACTGCTCGACGAACGCGACCGCCGCTTCGTTCGAGCGACTGACAAAAAAGTCCTCTGCCCCGAGTGCAGCTCGGAACGGTAGCGCGAGGGGAAGTTGGCGCGGCCCGTCTGCCATCGCTATGCCGAACCGTCTCTCGACTGGTCACCGCTTGCGACAATGTCACCAGTCCCAAACCGACCCTGATAGAGGCGGCTGCCGAGATAGATCTTCAACGCAAAGCGGACCAACACACCCATGGCCGCCGCGAGCGGGACTGCAACCAGAACACCGACAATGCCGAATAGGTAGCTGAATACCATCAGCGCAAAAATCAACCACACCGGATGCAATCCGATCTTGGACCCGACGATGTTGGGTGCCAGCACACCGGCGTCGAGGGCCTGGGCGCCGGCAAAAATTGCGATCACAGCCAGAAGCAGCCCATAATCCGGCCAGGATTGAACGATTGCGAGACTTGACGCCGTGATCAATCCAAGCGCCCATCCGACAAACGGTACGAACGTCATAACCCCAGTCATGATCCCGACAAGCAGCCCGTACTTCAGGCCCGCCGCACTAAGGGCGATAACGTAGTATGTGCCCAGGATCAGACAGACGAGCCCCTGCCCGCGAATGAACGCTGCAATCCGTTTGTCGATATCAGTAACAATCTGGCGCAACGTGTCCTCGTGATCCCGCGGTACCAGGGTCCCGAGCCGCTCCATCATCGGGTGCCAGTCAACAAGGACGTAAAACGCCACCAGCGGCGCAATCAGCAGGACGGCCACGACCTCGATAATCGTGCGACCTTGCGACCAGATGGACTGGGCAACGTAGCTTGCGATTTGCGCCCAATTCTTCGAAAGCTCGGCCAAGCCTTGATCAAGGCCGACCTCGAAACTTGTAAAGTTCTCGCCGAGTTGCGCCCGCGCCCATGTTTCGAAAGCCAGACGGAGCCGTTCGAGCTCACCCGGCAATGTTGCAACCAACTGCTGCACCTGAGCCGCGGCAAGCGGCAACACAAAGACCAGCACCAGGACCAGCAGCATGACGACGACAAGGATCACGCTTGCGGCCGCCACAATCCGCGGGAGGCCCAGCGCTGTCAGTCGGTCTGCGATCGGATTGAGGGCGTAGGCAATGACCATGCCAGCGACAAACGGCAGGAGCACCTCGCTCAGCGCCAGGACCGCAAGCGAAAACAAGAGACCAAGCACCAGCCAGATCAATAACTGCCGCTCGCCGCGGAAACCACCTGCCCGGTCGTTAGACATCGTCACCGGGGCTCCGTTTGCTGAAAGATACCGTCAAACAATTTCTAGATCGTCTCGGACAAAACTGGAACCGTCCGACGTCCCAGCAAACCGACCCGGCAAACCAGCCCGGGGCCGAAATCCTATAAAAGCCACGCACACAAGCTGTCAAAGCACCTGCACGGCTGAGCCAACAGCTCAATTGAGACCAGCGCGCGCAGGAACCTGTGGATTACTGCAGAAGCAAGCCATTGTCGGTCTCAAGCAGGTTGAGCCCGTCTCGCGCAAGCTCATCGCGCAACGCTTGTTGGCCCTTGCGATACGATACGGCAATCTGCGCATCCCGCGTTGAGAGACCGTTGATCTCCACGTTTTCAACGCCTGGAACCCGCTCGATGGCATCGCGAATGCGCTTCCAGTCCCGCAGGCTTTGAAACCGCACGGTCATCTCGACAACGCCGTTGTTCGCGGCCGCTGCACCGGCTGTCGGCGCGCGCGACTGTGCCGACACCGCCTTCCATCGCCCTTCGACAATGCCGAGCGCAATCACAGCCGCCAGTTCCATCGTGTACTCGAAGTCTTCGGGCTCGAACCGGAGGGCGCGTTTGATCGACAAGGGCCCCACAGCATCCTGCCCTGCCAGCCAGAAACTTAGGCGTTTCGCTGCCAAGTCCGGTTGCACCATCGCCAGTACGACGCGCGGCACGCCGTATTCACCGGCCATGATCCGCATACCGCTGCCACGCTGTTCGATCAGCATTTTGATGGTATCGCTATGGATCTCTTTACGAAGCAATTTCAGACGCACCGGTGTCAGGGCATTCGTGAGATCCAGATCGCGCCAAACAGATCGCCAAAGACGTACGCCGGCAGCGCCTTGATAGGCCTTTGGCACAGCGCCTTGGACAGGCTCAGGCGGACGATAGGCCAAGACGACAGTTACGGGATCAGCCGGCGTGTCCACAAAGGCCACACCGGCATCATCCAGGAATTTGCGCACGGCCTTTTCCCGGAATGAGAAGTTCAAACTCGCTTCATATCGGGTTCGCGAGTTCCGCTCCGACGCAACCGCGACACCATCGACCAGCTCTGCCGCGCGTTCCAGGGGCAAGGACCTGATCTGTGCATAGCGTGTCACCGGAACGAGCCGACGCAGCAATGACCGAAACGCCGAAATCTGGCCGTCTGCGATCGCTTTGCGTTTTGCAGCGACGGCGTTGCGCGCTTCGGCCTCAACCGGGTACTTCGCAACGACAAACACATTCGGATCCGCGGCCGAGGCCGATGGCACCGCCACGCCACTGCTTGCAAAGCCAATACAGCCGGCATACGCCAGAACCACCCGCCACGCCCGCGTCGAACACCACTTCGGTCTTTGATCCACAGTCATGCGCATTGCCGCTCCGCATTCCACTCTGCTAGAGCGTGAGACTTCGAGGTCGACATGCCGAACAACCAGCAAGCCCTAGACGAAAAACACGCTCCAGATCAGATTATGAGAGCGAAATGCATGTTCCGACAACAACGCTCTTGCGTTTCCAGTCGCAACCAACCCGCTCTTGAGATGTGATGCCTAGAGGTTTCCGGCGAGATTGTGTTGGCGTCAATGGTAAGTGCGCAAATCACGTACAGCGATGCAGACCGGATGCGCTCATCAACCGCTTGTTTCGGACGTGTTGCCCGGTCCCGTGCCACCGGGTTCATACCGCGCCGAAGCTGGTGATGGACCCGGGGTAAGAAGGAGAGCCAATGTCACGCGCGAACCCCGGGCGCAATGCGCCGCTCACCTATCGCGATGCCGGCGTCGATATCGACGCCGGCAATGCCTTGGTCTCCGCGATCAAACCCCTGGTCAAAGCCACGCAACGCCCTGGTGCCGAAGCAGAACTGGGGGGATTCGGTGGCCTGTTCGACCTGAAGGCCGCGGGCTTCACGGATCCAATCCTTGTAGCCGCCAACGATGGGGTTGGTACGAAACTCAAAATCGCGATCGAAACCGGCCGGCACGACACAGTTGGCATCGATCTCGTCGCGATGTGTGTCAACGATCTGATTGTACAGGGGGCTGAACCCCTGTTCTTCCTGGATTACTTCGCGACCGGACGTCTCGATCCGGGCGTTGCCGAAGCGGTCATCTCAGGCATTGCCGAGGGCTGTACACGTGCCGGCTGCGCCCTGATCGGTGGCGAGACGGCCGAGATGCCTGGAATGTATGCCGACGGAGATTATGATCTGGCGGGCTTCTCCGTCGGGGCTGCAGAGCGTGGCCAGTTACTTCCTCAGGACGACATATCGCCGGGCGATGTCCTCCTGGGATTGCCGTCGAGCGG
The DNA here is from genome assembly GCA_039039985.1 of Pseudomonadota bacterium. Classification (GTDB taxonomy): domain Bacteria; phylum Pseudomonadota; class Alphaproteobacteria; order Rhizobiales; family Hyphomicrobiaceae; genus JBCBWG01. Next base: position 12,260 of record JBCCOV010000014.1, read on the forward strand.
TGTCCATTCGAATGGCTATTCACTTGTTCGCAAACTGGTCGCGGATCAAGGCCTCGATTGGGACCAACCAGCGCCATGGTCACCTGACACGACACTTGCGGCGGCCTTCCTCGAGCCAACCCGGATCTACGTCAAACCGTTGCTGACGGCAATCCGCGAGACCGGCGCCATTAAAGCGCTCGCACACATCACCGGGGGCGGCTTGATTGAGAACATCCCTCGGGTTCTGCCCGATACGCTCGCGGCGCGCCTTGATCTTAGTGCCAGCCCGCTTCCGCCCGTTTTCCAATGGCTCAAAGACCGATCCGGCCTTGGACAAGACGAGATGCTCCGCACGTTCAACTGCGGAATCGGGATGGTTGCAGTCGTTGCGCCGGACCACAGTGACGCTGTGCGACACGTGCTCAATAACAACCTTTGGGAACCAGTCAGCACCATTGGAGAGATCGTCGCGCGGGCCAACGATTTAGACTCGGCCGTGTCCTGGAGTTAGAGCAGTTTGACCCTAGGCGACTGAAAGCTACGCCATCGCCTAAACGCAATATCCCCGCACAAAGCCGATGCCTTGTCTTTCGCTTGATTAGTCGGAGAGACCTGCAAATGGCTGTTTCAGAGGCGCGGCGCGCGCGTATCATGCGCTATGCACAGATGATCGGCGAAGTTGACGTCGACATCACGGGTTGGACCGACGAAGAACTGGAACAACACTCGGAGCAGTGCGCTGAGGAAACGCGCGAGTTTCTAAACACAACTACGGCAGCAGACGAACTCCACCTGTTCGCAACGTATTGGAACTGGGATGATGACCCGGCGTTCATAAAGACAGTCGCAAGCCATGACCATGCAGATGCCGGGACGCTGCTTTTGGTCTATTGGCGCTCCGCCCCGGAATACAATCGCCAGTTTGCCGGTCGCGTGAACCCGTCAGACACCCTTGATGCTCCGGTCCTGCTGGCCATCCAACAGCTCATCGAGAAACGATTCGCCGAGGGGAACATCAAAACATGGGACATCCCCTTCGACCCGGCAAATGACGATGGACTGAGCCGCATTGGCCTATATGACATGTTTCGGGATAAGTTCGTCGAGGATCTTCCGGAGATCATGTATCAGGCGCTGCCTGGACGCACGACACCTTAACGCTTGGACCATGTCCGCCGTAGGCGGATTAGTTCTACCGAAATCTGAAAGGTGAGAGGCGCCGCGGTAGCCGGAATCCGTTTGGCCCGACGCCGCGAGACACACACACGCATGACACCTCAACCGCCAGGACGCATCAAGACCGCCATCCTGATCTCAGGGCGCGGCTCGAACATGATGGCGCTGGTCGAGGCGGCCCGCGCCAGCGACTATCCGGCCGAAATCGCACTCGTGCTGTCGAATCGCCCTGAAGCGCCGGGCCTTGCTTGGGCGCGCGATCAGGACATACCAACCGGCATTGTTGATCATCGTACGTTTCCGGATCGCGAGGCATTCGAGGCGGCGCTTCAGGGAATGCTGCTGGAACACCAAATTGCGTGCATCGCGCTGGCGGGCTTTATGCGCGTCTTGACGGCGCCGTTCGTCGAGCAATGGGCCGGTAGAATGATCAACATTCACCCGTCTCTTTTGCCGGATTTCAAGGGCTTGAACACATACGAGCGTGCCCTCGCGGCCGGAGTCGCGCGATCTGGGTGCACCGTGCATTTTGTCGAGCCGGAAATGGATTCCGGGCCAATTATTGTCCAAGCGCCCGTTGCCATCGAGCGGGACGACACGCCCGACGGTTTAGCGGCCCGGATCCTTCGTCAGGAACACAGGATTTATCCGTTGGCACTCGGATGGGTCACCTCCGGCCGTATCAAACTGGACAACGGCGTCGTCACAGTACGCGGCACACTTGGAGTCGACGCAGATGGGGTCGACGCAGGTTCAGATACGGTCGTCCCGGCACTCAGCTGCAACACGCGTTCATAATGTTTGCAACAATCCCCCGCGGCGCTGTGTCCTTTGGCCTGCGAGGCTATGGACAGGTTGTAATGGCCGATGGTAGCTCTCCCTGGTTTTGAGGGGCGCTGCATCACATCGACCTCGTTGTCAGAGGCTTTCCACAAGTCATACGCGGTGGCAGCAGTTGCAGCTGTGTCACACTTGACCTTAGTCAAGGTCACAGGCCCCGATGCTCAAGAAAAGGTGCTGAGTCAGCGCAATCCGCCAGTGGCCCCGGGATCTGGAGACCGACCATGAATGCGATCACATCTCACGTCGACAAGCTCGGAGACGCGTCGTCGGTCTGGTTCAAACTAACACCGCTCCTGAAGGTCGCTGGCGGCTCGAACCCGATGACGATCCTCATGCAAATGGGGGAGCGTTATGGCGGAGTCGTACCCATCAACATGGCGGATCAGCGCGTCGTACTGCTCTATGATCCCGAGCACTTCAAGCGCGTCCTGGTCTCAAATGCGGACAACTACATTAAGTACTTCGACGGACTGAAGCCGATTTTCGGCAAGTCCATGATCACGCACGATGGCGCGATCTGGCAGAAGATCCGGATGCCGCAACAGCCCGCATTCCATCCCGGCGTCTTCGCGGAGTACATCCCATACTTCCTCGAAGCCATTGATACCAAGACGAAGCTCTGGGAGGAGAAGGCGCGAACGGGCGAATCGTTCGAGATGGTTGAGCAGACTTGGACCCTCGCGGCCGACATGATCTGCAAGGCCCTGTTTGATCGTGAGATGCCGTTCAACCCGCACTTCGTCTTCAAATGCGTCAAGACGTACACGGACGTCATGAACCATAAGTCGGTGCGGCTGAAAAAAACATCGGGTGAAGAATTCGAGATCACAGAGGAAGACACGGCCAAGGCAATGGAAACCTGGGCTGGCGTTCCACCAACGGTGATTGCGGCCGATCCACGCGAAGAACGCGAGCGGACGCTGCTGAAAATGATCCAAGCTGCCGTTGCGGATCCTGAAATTCCCGAATTCGACGAGCAACAAGCCGTGGATGAACTTAAGCAGTATCTGTGGGCGGGCACGGAAACAACGGCTCTGACATTGGCCTGGGCCATGTATCTGACGTCAGTACATCCTGAGGCAGCAGACCGTATTCGCGCTGAGGGAGAGGCCGTCTGCGGAGACCGCACGCCGAACGCTCAGGACTATTCCGCGCTGGCGTACACGCGGGCGGTGATCCAGGAAACCATGAGGATCTATCCGCCGATCTGGGGCTTGATCCGCGTCGCCGACGGTGATGACGAGATCGGCGGCAAGCCGATCAAGAAGGGCGATCGGATTGTTCTGTTTGCTTACGGTGCCCACCACAATCCGGCGTACTGGGAAGCACCGGAGGAATTCCGGCCGGAGCGATGGATGGGCGACGCTGCGAAAAAACGTGTCAAGTACTCGTACCTGCCATTTGGTGCAGGAAAACGCTCTTGCATCGGCGGCGCCATGAGCCAGGTTGAAAACACCTTGGCACTGTCCATTCTCCTCCGCCGCTTTCAACCTGAATATGTCGGAACGGAACCCGCAGGCATCAACGCAACCGTGACATTGACGCCGAAGGGCGGGCTCATGTTCAAAGTCCACGAGCGCTAAACATAAGCCTTAGATGCAGAAGCGAGGTGATGCGGACCAGCGACGCGGACCCGCTGACACTTCGCGAAAGGGCGCTACCGCAGCGGCAGCGAAAGCTTGAGCTGCCCTGTAACATTCGGCGAGTCAGAGTCCGTGCTGCGTTCAATGCCTGTTGTCACGTCCAATGCGTACATGTCGGGCTGCGTCAGCGTTATGCCAGCGCCAATCGCTCTATGCGACTCGCTATCCGCTTTCAGTGAAAAGTGCCGTTTGAGGATCGCGCCGGTATCCAAGTTGACGGAGCGACTGAAAGTCGGCTCCAAGGTCAGTTTGTTGCCACGAAACGCAGCGCTGTCTTCGGAAGACCGAACAGATTCCAGTCCCCGTGCGAACGCCGCGCTTGGCGCGAACACAATGCCGCCAGGTAAGTCGAACTTTCCGCGAAGCCGTGCCTGAACAATGCGATGTCGGCCTTGAACAGCCTGGTCGGACCAGGTCCCGGTTTGGTTGCTCCATTGCGCCGTCGCATCGAACGTGAGTGGCGGCCCCAGGCGCATTAAAACATAGGCAGAAACACCGTGGCTGTCTTGCCAGGTGTCGTTGTCGGTTTCCTCGCCAAGACGCAACATCATACCAAACACGGTATTGCGGCTTGCGCTGTAGTCGATGCCAAACTGGCCATGCGTCCGTCCCGGACCGCCGTCATCGATCTCTTTGAGATCGAACGCGCCCCAGACGTCGAATGGCGCCGAAAGGTCCACAGCCGCGGACTTCGGTACGACCAAGCGGTCCCCGGCCAGTGCTCTGGCATCCTCGATGCGCTGCGCAATTCGGCTGTTGGCGAACCCAGCGAGATTGCGTGAGCTTCCTCGGAACGACCAGGCATCGCTGTCCGCGGCGAGCGTCACAGGCACGCGGAGCCATGTTGCGGCAATCCAGGGCGTACCGTCCTGCAAACTGGCAAGACGCCCGTCAGTCGGATCCTCATCAAGCAGGGACGAAATCCGCGAAACGCCTGACATATCACAGGATGAGGCCAGATCGTCGGTCTCGCTCTCATCGCAAGCCATCGCGACGGTCGCACTCAACGTGCACAGGATACCGACCCGAAGACCGACCGCCAACGATGAACGCATAACCCGACAGACGTCACGGAACATCTGAGACATACGCTGCCCTTTTGTTGACTTGGCCCGGAAATGGCACATGAACCCGCACGCTAGGCACAGCACGATCAACCACAGGATTCGGACAACCCTCAGTCACGGATATGAAGAACGTGCGCGTGCATATCCAGATTGCCAACGCACGAGATCGACGGAAACCGTCACGATTGTGCGTTCGAAATCGGCCTCACATGTCGGCTGCGACAATTGGAGACACTTTGGCTCAACAGCCCGCTATCGTCCGCAGCCCCGCTTTTCGAACAGACGTGCGATGGCAATCAACGCGGGGCGGAACTCAAAATGCATGGTGTCGTAGTGGTACCACTTACCACCCCAGATGAAGCCATGCCGCTCGAACACATCGACAACCGCGCGTGGGATCTTGTTGCGGTAGGTCGGGACGTTTCCTGGCTGACCACCCGACCAACGCCAGTAGTCCGCGTACTTGGTGTTGACATCAATCGCGGCAGCAAAGCTGTGAACGCTCAGGCGCCGCGTGCCGGCAATGAGGCGCCAGTTGAACGTCCCAGCCGATTTCGCAAAGACACGGCGGTACTTTGTAGGCAGCTTCGCAAGATCAGCGGCGACGGCTCGTAGCGCCTTGTCGGCGCCGGCAACACGCGTGACCTGAACCGTTGAACCAAACCACGGTATCGACACCAGGGTTCTCGCCACGGCTGAGCGACTGTTCCCATAGACCGCCCGCATAAACGCATCACTGCGGATCCGGCCGGGGTCGAAATTGCGCGCAGGCTTGCCCGTCTCGCATTGGCCGAGCGGATAGACTTGGCTGAGCATGTCTTCAATGTCAGCGTTTTTCAGCTTGTCCTGATGCGACTTTTGCCGACCGTCGTCGATGACCAGCTCCGCGCCTGTTGCCAGTCGCAGTGTCCCACCTGAAACGTCACGGATCGCTGACGGATAGGCTTGTTTCAGAACCTCAAGACGCTCGGCGAGGCTAACGGTCTTGGCTGCTTGGGCGTGTAACGACGCCGGACACAGCGCTGCAAGTCCCAACGCGGCGCCCAGCAGACGCCGCACCGGCAGCGAACAGACAAGGGACTGGCTGATCACAAGGTTCACTCCGTCCAATCAAATTGGCTATCGCGCCTCAGCACCCGTTGCGACGTTCCCAACGCTTTATGCGATTGACTTGGCGTCGTTCCCAGCCACGCAGACGACCATACGGAGGGAAGCAGGCACGGCCGAATACGGACTGGGCCCGCGCCGAGCGGAAACAGTACCCGCGGCGTGCATAGATTGCATTCCGTGCATACCATAGCTCGCCGCAGCTCATGTACGCATAGTCCTGCGCTTCGGCGCGATGCGATCCCATTCCGAGCGTAACGCCGGCGAGTGTGGTTGCCACTGCGACTGACGCCACGGAGCGCCCAAGCCACGTCAAACGATCTTGTAATTCTGACACGATGTCGTCTCCCTTCTGGAAACGGCCCCGCACACCCCGATGCGGGCCGGCTCTGCTTGCGCGGCACAGCGCCATCTTACCCGTGCCGGAAACATTCAGCAGACTAATTTCCAGAAACGAACGATAACCCGCGTTATCAGGACATTGCCGCTAGATTTCTGTCGACAAGGTTACGGGCCGGCCAGGCACCGGCCCGTTGAGCAGCTTAGAACGCCGGCTGCGTTTGACGCCGCCGCTGGAACAAGATCACGATGCCGAGGAGCAGCAAAGCCGGCAGGTAGAAGAACTCCTTCGGATAGCGTGATCTTTCCTGCCGCAGCTCCGCAATCTGCACTGGGTTATCACCATAGAAGTCGAACTGTTGGCCGATCTTGGCGAAGCTGGATGTCGGCAGTGGCTCATCGAGCTTGGCCACGTCGCCTTCATTGGCCACCAGAAGACCCAGCGCCTGCAATCGCGCGCCGCCAGCCGGTTTATCCGGCACGGTAACGACCAGGGTCGTACGTTCCGTGCGATCCGGATTGTCCGCATTCGGTCCGCTGACTTCGAGGCGGAGTTTGTCTCCGGGTTTGGCCTCATCGATAACCTGCACAAATGCCGTTCCCGGCGATGAGGCGTATCGCGGCGAGACCTGGTCCAACCAGTAACCCGGTCGGAACAGCGTGAACGCAATGAGGAGCAACGCCGCGGTCTCCCACCATCGATTGGGCGCGAGGAAATAGCCTTGCGTTGCGGCCGCGAATAACATCATCGCCATAACCGCGACGCCGAACACAAAGAAGGCCTTTGCTGCGCTGACGTCGATCAGCAGAAGCTCGGTATTGAAGATAAACAGGAACGGCAGCAGCGCGGTACGAATGTCGTACATGAAGCCCTGAACACCGGTCTTGATCGGATCGCCACCGGAGATCGCCGATGCCGCAAACGCGGCAAGCCCCACGGGCGGCGTGTCATCCGCAAGAATACCGAAATAGAACACGAAGAGGTGGGCTGCGATCAACGGAATGATCAGACCACTCTTTGCGCCCAAAGTTACAATGACCGGCGCCATAAGCGTGGAGACGACAATGTAGTTTGCCGTCGTCGGCAGACCCATCCCAAGAATCAGGCTCATCCCTGCCACAAGCAGGAGCATGAGCATCAAGCTGCCGCCCGAGAGATACTCGACGAACTCGCTGATGATCTGGTGCATGCCGGTCAGCGAGACGGTCCCGACAATGACGCCGGCGATCCCCGTTGCAACCGCAATCGCAATCATATTGCGAGATCCAGCGATCATGCCATCGATCCATTCGCCGACGCCGCGCCGGGTGGCACTGCCGAGCTGACCGACCTCGCCGCGCATAATGGCTTTGAGAGGATGCTGGGTCAGCGCCACGGCCGTCATCGCCATGGTTGCCCAAAAGGCCGAGAGCGTCGGAGACAACCGCTCGATGATAATGCACCAAATCAGAATGACGATCGGCAGGACAAAGTACAGGCCGGTAATCGCGACATCGGCGAAGTACGGCAATACCGATTCCGACTTGTTCGGATCATCAATCTCCAGATCTGGATGTCGCGACGCCCGCATCAACAGCACAAGGTAGGCCACGACGCAGGCGGCGACAGCGACAAGGAATGACCATTCAGGCAGTGCGACCTTGACCCAACCCAGGCCGAAATAGACCAAGCCGGTCAAAATCGCGATGACGATAAACCCTGTGAGGAAGCCAATCAGTCGCCGGGCCAAACTGAGCACAGCCGGCGGGCGATCGAGACCCTTGAGGCCCAACTTAAGCGCCTCCAGATGCACAATGTAGATCAGCGCGATGTACGACACGAGCGCTGGCACCAGCGCGTGCACAATGATGTCTGTGTAGGCCACGCCTGTGAACTCGGCCATCAGGAACGCGGCCGCGCCCATCACCGGCGGCGTCAGCTGTCCGTTGGTCGACGAGGCGACTTCAACGGCACCGGCCTTTTCGGGCTTGAAGCCCGTGCGCTTCATCAGCGGGATCGTGAACGTCCCGGTCGTGACCACGTTGGCAATCGACGAACCGGAATACAGGCCACTCATCGCGGACGCACACACGGCAGCTTTCGCAGGGCCGCCGCGGAGGTGCCCAAGAGCGGCAAAGGAAATCTGAATGAAGTAGTTGCCGGCGCCGGCTTTCTCCAGGATCGACCCGAACAGCACGAACAGGAAGATCATTTGAGCCGAGACGCCGAGCGCGACACCGAACACACCTTCGGTTTGCATCCAGTAGTGCCACATCGCCTTACCAAACGATGCGCCTTTCCACTGAATGACATCAGGCAGCCATTCCGCCGATCCGAAGAACGTGTATCCGAGGAACACGCTGGCCACGATCAGAAGCGGCAGACCAAGCGACCGATAGACGGCAACGCCAAGAATGACCAAGCCAACCGCCGATGCGATCAGGTCCGGCGTCGTCGGCAAGCCAGCGCGAACGGCGATCTCGTTTTTGAATACAAACAAATACAGGCAACAAGCTATACCGACGATACCCAGTACCCAGTCATACCAGGGCACGTAATTCTTCGGACTGCTGCGGAGCAACGGAAACGCGACGGCAGTCAAAAACAGCGCAAAGGACAGGTGGAACAGACGGATCTCAGTATTGTTCAGAATAATGTTTACGCCGAAGACGTCCGCCATCCAGAACGGGACATTCGACGAATAAAAGATCTGAAAAACAGCCCAGATGAAACACGTGACCGGAATAAGCCCGGCCTGCCAACCACGGGGATGTCGCCCGCCGGCGTCGGCGGCAGCGGCCATCTCGGCGGCGGCATCTGCAGAGCGTGCGGAAGAGACGGGTGCGGTCTGATCGGGATTCGTGACCATGGGCACGCTCCTTAAGGCAACTTTGAATGGGAAGAAAACAGACGTCTTGAGGGGACACGAATACAATTAGGGCGCCCAAACACGTTGGGCGCCCATGAGATCTTGGTGGTTATTTCAACCAACCCTTCTCTTTGTAGTACTTTTCAGCGCCAGCGTGGAGCGGAGCCGAAAGACCATCTTTGACCATCTCTTCCGGCTTGAGGTTCGCAAACGCCGGATGGAGTTTTTTGAAGTCGTCAAAGTTCTCGAAGACGGCTTTCACAACAACGTAGACAACGTCTGCCGGCACTTTCGAGCTGGAGACAAATGTCGCGCCGACGCCATACGTCGTGACGTCTTCTTTGTTGTTGTACATGCCGGCGGGGATCGTGGCCTTCCGATAGAATGAGTTGTCGGAAATCAGCTTGTCGATCGCCGGACCTGTCACATTGACGAGCTTAGCGTCACAGGTCGAAAGCGTTTCCTGCGTCAACGCAGACGGGTGGCCGACCAACCAGAAGTAGGCATCGATCTTGTTGTCGCAAAGTGCTTGCCCGGTTTCGGCTGACTTCAGCTCTGCGGCCAACTTGAGGTCTGTCCGCTTCCAGCCGAGTGCAGCTTCAAGCACGTCCCAAGTTCCCCGCGTGCCGGAGCCTGGGTTGCCGATGTTGAGTCGTTTACCCTTGAGATCCGTGACGTTGGAGATATTGACGTCGCTCCGTGCCAGAACCGTTACCGGCTCCGGATGTACGGAGAACACAGCGCGAAGCTCTGAAAACTTGCCCTTGTCCTTGAACTTAGATGTACCGTTGTAGGCGTGATACTGCCAGTCGGACTGGGCAACACCGAACTCCAGCTCACCACCACGAATCGTATTGATGTTGTAGATCGAGCCACCGGTCGACTCAGCCGAGCAACGAATGCCGTGCTCTTTGCGCTTGCGGTTAACCAGACGGCAGATGGCACCGCCAGTCGGATAGTAGACACCAGTCACACCGCCGGTACCGATTGAGATGAACCGTTGCTGAGCCGAAGCAGACCCGGCCGTAGCCAGGGTCAAGCCCAATGCACCGATCAGTAGTTTCCTCATCACTTTCTCCGTAGTTGTCACCATGACGGAAGTGGCGCATCCTTTATCACAGGACGTCACACAACTGTAACACATATCAAACCACACATGGCAATCCGGGTTTACACGGATTAATCGGAAGTCTCATTTACCGTTAGCCGCTTAATCGGACGCCAGAGGTTTGATCCAGACGCGATTGTCGTGAAATGCGGCACCACCATAGGGTGCAACGGGATCAGCCCCGGTGAGGGTGTTCAGCCCCACACCGTTCGGAAAATGCGCGTTTGGCGGGATCGACTCTACAATCAAAACACCGGGTTGCACACCGGCAAATTCTTCTGCCCAAATCTCGATCTGTCCGCGCGTGTTCCCGATTTGGATGAGGTCGCCGTCGGAGATAGCGAGCGCAGCAAGATCGCCGGGGTGAATCTTGGCCGTTGGTCGCCCCTCGCGCTTCTGACTGGTCGGCGTCTCGTTGAACGACGAATTGAGATAGTTGCGCGCCGGCGACGTTGCGAGGCGGAACGGATGCTCCTCATCCGCCGTCTCGATCGCTTCCCAATGGTCTGGAAACTCGGGCATCTGATCGGCAATGCCCCAGTCATAGCGCCGCGCAACGGGCACGTCCGACCAGTCCGGCTTGAAGCGAAACTTGCCGTTTGGGTATCCGAAGCCCGTCAGATAGTGGGCCGTCTCGAAATCCGGCTGACAATCAATCCAGCGATTTTCCTCAAGTTCGCGCAGCGTGCCCCAACCAGACTGTTGAAGCGTTTCATCAATGATATCCCGAGCTGTCATCTCAAAGCCCCGATGCTCGGCGCCGACGCGTTTTGCGAGAGCTGAAATGACATCGTGGTTTGATCGACACGCCCCAGGGGCTGGCACCAGCGCCGGCCCGAGCTGAATATACTGATGCCCGCCGCCCTGATAGATGTCGTCATGTTCCAGAAACATTGTTGCAGGCAAAACGACATCGGCCAGTTCGGCTGTTGCCGTCATGAACTGTTCATGCACGCAGACGAACAAATCCTCGCGTGCAAAGCCGGCTTTGACCTTGGTTTGCTCCGGTGCAACCTGCACGGGATTCATGTTTTGTATGAACAGCGCTTCGACCGGCGGACCGTCGCCAATGTCGAACGTGTCTCCTGTCAGCACCGGCCCGATGCGCGACATGTCCAAAACGCGGACAGTCGGATCTTTCACATCGAGACCTTCAATCAGGGTCTTGTCCCAGTGATAGATCTGGCCGTTGCTGTGGAACGCGCCGCCGCCTTCGTTGAGCCACGCACCGGTGATGGCTGGGATGCAGAGCGCCGCATGCATATTGTGGGCACCGTTCCGCTGTCGGGTGAATCCATAACCCAATCGAAAGTAACTGCGTGGCGTGGTACCGACGAGCCGCGCAAACGTCTCGATCTCATCGACCGACAGACCGGTGATGGCCGCTGCCCATTCCGGCGACTTCTGGCGCAGGTGAACTTCAAAATCTCGGGGACAATCCGTATACCGCTCAAGATAGTCCCAATTCGCGTATCCGTCACGAAACAAAATGTGCATGACCGCACAAGCCAACGCCCCATCGGTGCCCGGTCGCAAACACAGCCCTAGATCAGCTTGGTTCATCGTGCCGTTCTGGTAGATGTCGATGACGACGATCTTGGCGCCGCGCTCTTTCCGCGCCCGCACGGCGTGCGTCATGACGTTAACCTGCGTGTTTACTGGGTTGGTTCCCCAGATGATCACAAGGTCGGACTTCGCCATTTCCCTGGGGTCGACCCCAGCGAGTTTACCCGTGCCGGCCACGAAGCCGGTCCAGGCCAAGGTCGTGCAAATCGACTGGTGCATGTCCGAATAGCGCTTGGCATGCCGCAGACGGTTGATGCCATCGCGCATCAACAGCCCCATCGTCCCAGCAAAGTAGTACGGCCAAACCGCCTCGGGACCATGGCGTCGCTCCGCGGCGAGCATCGCGTCCGCTGTCAGATCGAGCGCCTCATCCCAACTGATTTGCGTGAATTGCCGAGACCCTTTGGGCCCGGTCCGCTTCAACGGGTGCAGAAGGCGATCCGGGTGATGGATGCGCTCAGCATAGCGGGCTACTTTCGCGCATATGACACCGGCCGTATAGTCATTGTCCGTGGCGCCGCGAACGCGGCCTATGCGACCGCCATCGAGCAGTTCGACATCGAGCGCACAGGTCGATGGGCAATCATGCGGGCAAACCGAGTGCCCGATCCTTTGCTGGACGTCCATGCTCTACCTTACCGCCGTTTCTTGCCAAGCTAACCTGTCAGATCGCGACGGCAAAGCCGGACGACGGACCGCTGCGTCACACCATGAACGGCATCACTGCGGCATGAACGGGATATCCGTCTTCTCGGGACGCGCCCCTGCGGCCGTCAGCATGGCGTGAACCTGGCCGCGATGGTGGGTCTGATGGTTGAACATATGCGTGACCAAAACCCACTTCGGACGCGTTAGCTCCTGGCCCTCGGCCGCCGAAATCCAAGTCAGGTCGCCCTCAAGCCAGTCAGCCTGAAGCGTCTCGGCCCAATCGGCAATAACCGCATCAAAATCGAAACGATCGCGTTCGAGCTGATCCAAGGTTGTGTAGGCCGTCAGCGCCTCTGAAATCGTTTTGGCTCTCGGTTCCGGTGTTTGCGCAAACCGTCGCATCCAAGCCTGATCGCCCCACAGAACATGAGACAACGTTGCGTGAATCGAACCGAAAAACGCACCGCGATCCGCCATGCGATCGTCATGGCTCAGGGTACCTGCGGCGGCGTAGAGCGATCTGTTCTGCCATGCGCTGTACTGAGACATTTTGCGCACGTACGCTGGCGTAATCATGTGGCCCCTGCCTGTTTCAGACGCGCCGTGACCTCGATCTCGATCTTCATGCGCGGATCCTGCAAGTCTGCAACGAACATGGTCGCGGCCGGTCGCACGGGGGCCAACGCAGACGCGACGATAGGCCAACAAGCCGGCCAGTCATCGCGATCTGGCAGCAAATATCTGACGCGAACAACGTCGGCGAAGCTCCCACCGGCTTCCGCGAGCGCCTGTTCAATATTGCGCAACGCCTGTGCGCACTGCTCAGCCACATCGTCCGAAATCGTCATTGTGGTGTAGTCGAAGCCTGTCGTCCCGGAAACGAAAACCCAATCACCGTCGACGACCGCGCGAGAATAGCCGATGTCTCGCTCGAAGGTCGAGCCGGAAGAAATCAATGAGCGTGCCAATAGAATTTCTCCCGACTACGCGCGGCGTCCAGGACCCGATGCACGCGATGCGTGCCCCGGCTTAACCAACAATCTCGCTGTCCGTGAAGTTCAGGGCGATCTCGCGCACAGCACTTTCCGGGCTATCTGAGCCATGGACTGTGTTTTCACCGACGGACTTCGCATACAGCTTACGGATCGTGCCGGCATCGGCGTTGTCCGGGTTGGTGGCACCCATAATCTCGCGGTACTTGGCAATTGCACCTTCGCCTTCCAGCACTTGCACGACGATCGGCGCAGACGTCATCATCGTCACCAGTTCGCCGTAGAACGGACGCTCCTTGTGCTCTGCGTAGAACTCCTGAGCCTGCTCGGTGCTCCACCGAACCCGCTTCTGCGCGACAACGCGCAGACCAGCCTCTTCAATGATCGCGTTGATTTTACCAGTGAGATTACGGGCTGTGGCATCCGGCTTGAGGATGGAGAATGTGCGCTCGATGGCCATCACGATGTCCTGGTTAATGCGGGAAATGCGTTCCCGTGGTGGGCGTTCGGCGCGCTTATAGCCAGCTGTCTCGCTGCCATCAACACACCGATTGGCGGCCTTCACCAGAGCTGTCATTAGGGCCGTCCGGGCCACTGTCCGAAATTTCGTCCCGTCAGGAGCTAGATTTTTGCCTAGAGATCGCCACAATCGGCGTGGCACCGAGAGAGTCCGTTTCTTTGGGCACTTCAGCTCGGCTAACTCGTGTCACGGTCTTGCGTTAAGCATGACTGTTGGAAAAGGGCGAAACGTGTTAGGCGTGCAGCAGAAGTGCTGAAATCTGCAACTCCTGCACTGGCCGCAGGAAATTTGCCGGAAAACTAATGGCCGAGAATAAATCTACAGATGCCGAATGGTACCTCGCCCGCGACGGACAGCAGTTTGGTCCGATCACGGCCGGGGAAATGCGAAAGCTGATTGAGCTGCGGCACATTCGGAATACGGATCTCGTGTGGCGTGTCGGCCTGACGGAGTGGCAGTCCGCTGCGTTTGTCGTTGAAGAGTTGATGCCGCCTCCGGCACCACCTCAACAACAGCCAGAACCTGTCGCACCGCAGCGGGGGGAGCCAGCGACACGCGGTTTCGATCCTCAAATGCATCCGGGCGGACCGGGCCCGCAACAGCGCCAGCCGCATCAGCCCCAGGCCCATCAGCCACATGGACCGACGGCTGCATTCGGCGATGCACCGGACCGCCCTGCGCGCCCGGCTGATCCCGGGCCTCACGACGTGGATTCTGCACGGCGCAGCCGCCGTTACGAGGTTGAAGACGATTTTGGTGAGGCTGAAGAGCCGCGCCGCGGCAGCGCAGCCATGGTCGTCCTGCGTACGATAGCCGCACTTCTGATACTGGGCCTCATCGGCGGTGTCGGGTGGCTCGCCTACCAACACAAAGACGAACTCCTCGAGATCGCTGGCGTCACCCAGTCCGGTAGCCCGCCTCCGGTTGTGCGCTCGGGGGAGGACACCGTTCGAACCCTGTCACCAACTGGAACGGCGTCGGCGGCAACCAATGCTGACGATCCAGCGATCGCATTGCTCGACACCACGCTCTGGACGACACTGTCGGATGCATTTCCGGCTTGGGCGGAGCAGCAGCGTAGTGATGCTGTTAAAATGCAGCAGAGCGGGACCGAGGGCGTTGAGATTGAGAAAGTCCTAACGGTTCGCATCGCGCAACTTCGCCGAAAGCACGCAAACAGCGCGCTTGCCGCTGCACCCGAAACACTGCGGGGCATCGCCTCCGCGTTCCTTGACAATCTCCGCGCACTGACGGCGAAAGATGCAAAGGCCTGCTACGATTTCATTCGTGGAGGTGAGAGAAGTCCGTCGGTCTTGCAGCTCCTGAGCGACAAGGCACTGGCAGCTCCGCTTCGTCGGCAATCGGAGCTGGTGATCAAGGCGATTGTCGATGGCAGCAAGGACCCGACAACCCATGCGCCGCCGCTGCAGAAAGACTATCGCATGGTCTCACAGGAACTCACCAAAATGGGGTGGACCAGCGAGGACATGTCGTTGTTCGGAGACCCCAAGAAGCTTGCGGAAGCGCAACCGGCGCAAGTCTGCAAGTTGGTGACGGACTGGTTCCGGGCTCAGCTCCTGCTCAGCGACCAGGAGGCCCAGACCAGGCTCCTCGTCAGGTCGCTGCGCCCGGTCGTCGCCGGCTGAGCAATAACCGTGAGTGCTGCGCTGATATCAGCGCAACTGCGCGCGCCCATTGGCACGTCGTGTCGGCATATTTCGGGCGGAACATAACATTATGCGCGGCCGTTCGTTGGCTGCCAGCAACCTTGGCACTTGGCATCAGCCGGCTGACAACGGCGTCGTGATCAGGTATCGCCACCACCCATGCTTCACATCAACGACCTCACCTACCGCATCGACGGTAAGCTGATCTTTGACCAGGCGACGGTCGGCATCCCGGCCGGCCATAAAGTGGGGCTTGTCGGCAGAAACGGTGCCGGCAAGACAACGTTGCTGCGCCTGATTGCCGGCGAGATCGGTCCGGAAAGCGGGAGTGTCAACTGGCCCAAGACGGCGCGCCTCGGATACGTCGCCCAGGAAGCCCCTGGCAGCGACATGTCCATCCTCGACTGGGTTCTCAATACCGACGTCGAACGTGCGTCGCTTTTGGCCGAGGCAGAGACGGCGACCGATCCCACGCGGATCGCGGACATTCACTTGCGATTGACGGACTTGGGCGCACATTCTGCGCCAGCACGCGCAGCCCAAATTCTCGCCGGTCTCGGGTTCGACGACGCAGACCAGAAGCGACCTTGCACCGCGTTTTCCGGGGGCTGGCGCATGCGCGTTGCGCTTGCGTCCGTTCTGTTTCTTGAGCCAGAATTCTTGCTTCTCGACGAGCCGACAAACTACCTCGACCTTGAAGGGGCGCTGTGGCTGGAAACCTATTTGTCCAGCTATCCGCACACCGTCATCATCGTTAGCCACGACCGGGATTTGCTGAACCGGGCGGTCAACGCCATCCTGCATCTCTCGGCCGGCAAGCTGACGCTGTACTCGGGCGGCTACGACACCTTCGAGGAGGTCCGGCGCGAGCGCCAGCGCCTCGAGCTCAAACTGAAGAAGAAGCAGGATGACGAACGGCGGCGCATCGAGGCGTTTGTTGATCGTTTTCGCGCCAAGGCAACCAAAGCGGCTCAAGCGCAAAGCCGCTTGAAAGCGCTGGCACGGATGAAACCCATTGCTGCATCCGTTGAGGCCGGCGTCGTCCCGTTTGCGTTTCCGAAGCCGCGCAAGATCGTGGCCAGTCCGTTGCTGCGCATTGAGCACGGCGCCGTAGGCTATGCCGAGAACGCACCGATCCTGACCGATCTCGACTTACGGATCGATCAAGACGACCGCATTGCCCTTCTCGGACAAAACGGAAACGGCAAATCAACACTGGCCAAACTGATAGCCGGCCGCCTGCAACTCATGGGCGGCCAGCTTTACGGCGCAAAGAAAACCGACATCGGGTTTTTTGCTCAGCATCAGCTCGATGAACTCAATCCAAACGAGTCTCCGTTCGACGTCATCGAGCGCCTGATGCCTGACGGCACAGAAGCGCGACGCCGTGCGGCGTTGGGTGCGCATGGCTTCGGCGCGGATAAGGCCGATACGAAATGCGAACATCTGTCAGGCGGCGAGAAGGCAAGATTGCTGCTGATGATCACATCGTTCCACGGGCCGAACCTGCTGATCCTGGACGAGCCAACAAACCACCTTGATGTCGACAGCCGTGAGGAACTGGTTCGCGGTCTCAACGCCTTCGAAGGGGCCGTCATTCTGATCAGCCACGACCGCCACCTGATCGATTCCACGGTTGATCGCCTGTGGTTGGTTCATGGTGGAACGGCCCAGCCATTTGACGGCGACATGGATGCCTATCGTCGACAGTTGCTTGATGAGCGAACCGCGCGCCGACATCGCGCGCGTGATCGTGGGTCTGATCCCGGACCGGACCAAAAACCCGACCGTGCTACGCAACGTCGCAATGCAGCGCAGAGACGTGCGGAGCTTGCACCGCTGAAGCGCGCAGCAGACGCGGCAGAGCACCGGGTCAACGCACTATCCAACGAACTGACCACATTGGACGCCGCACTCAGCGAGCCTGATCTCTTCAGCACCAACCCGGATCGTGCGCAAAAGCTCTCTGCCGAGCGTGGCCGTCTCGCGAAGCGGATCTCGGAAGAAGAAGACGCCTGGATCCAGGCGCTCGAAGTCTACGAGCACGCCGCCAATGCACCCGATCACCTGTAAAACAAGCGCACGCATACGAAGGCCAAAGTGGCGGCATGCGGTTGTGCAAGCCACTATTGTGCGGTTTTCCACGATCAATAATGGTTGCGGATAACACTCTTCCACTTGGGCCACCATGGCACTACGACGTCCGGGCCGAGGAGCTGCTACACTTGATCCGCAGCGGGGAGGATCCAGTTTACGTCTGCGCGAGATGTCGCGACGTTCAGCAGTTTCTCGGCCACTCATTTCCACCATTGCTATCTCAGCACCATCGCCGGACTGTCTGTTCGCTTTCAGGCGACTTGCGATTTCCGCGGCGCCTGCGCACGATGCAGCCATCAAACACAAACAAGACCCGCAGATAAGACAAGGCGGGGTAAAGCGCCCAGCTGGTCGCCAATGAGGGAACGACTCCATGCGTTTGCTTTCATCAACGTCATCCCCCTATGTCCGCAAGGCTAGGCTTGCGGCACATATCAAGGGCCTGATCAACACCATCGAGATCATACCGACCGATACGCGCGCCGCCGAAAATCCAGCGTTGGCAGCCGCCAATCCGCTCTCCAAGATCCCGGCGCTTGTCCTCGATGACGGCACCACGATTTTCGACAGCGCGGTCATTTGCGAATACCTGGACGCTCAGGTGGCGCATCCGGTTTTGTTTCCGGGGGAAGGCCCCGCACGCTGGCGCGCTCTGACGCTTGGCGCACTTGCTGACGGCGTGCTCGATGCGGCGTTGCTGTTGGTCTACGAGAAGCGGTTTCGGCCGGAAGAGAAATGGCACCCGGACTGGATGGCGCGCCAACAAGCAAAGGTCGATCAGGCACTTCGCCATCTTGAGCAGGCACCACCGGAGTGGACCAGTCATCCGGACTACGGGCACCTCACCGTGGCTTGCGCGCTTGGCTATCTCGACTTGCGGCAAGGCGGCGCATGGCGCACCGACCATCCCAACCTTGTCGGCTGGCTCAACAGATATGCCGACGCCGTACCGGCGTTCGCCGAAACGGCACCGATGGAGTGACAGCGATGCCATTTGATCCGCGCGCAGCAGCGCAAGCGATTGCCGACGCCCATACGGCCAGAGCACCCTTCACCAATCTCTCCGGAGAGCTTGAACCCCCATCCATCGCCGACGCCTATGCCGCGCAAGACGTACTTCGCGAACTCTGGGCGAGCGAACGCGGCACGATCGCCGGCCTCAAGATCGCGACGACAACCAAGGTCATGCAGGACCTCATGGGCATCGATCACCCGTGCGGCGGCATGATTTTCGCGAACTGCGTCCATCAATCGGGCGCGACGATACGGCAATCGGATTTCATCCATGGCGTCATCGAGTGCGAGCTTGCCGTACGCTTAGCGCAAGATCTGCCGACGAAGCCTGAACCCTACACCCCGGATGACGTCCGCAGCGCCGTGGGCAGCGTTATGGCGGCTTTCGAAATCATCGAGGATCGCAATGCCATCTATCGCGAAACAGACGCAAAGACTTTGATTGCAGATAATGCGTGGAACGGCGGCGTCGTGATCGGCGCTGAGTTGACCCCGCCAGTCGACATGGATTTGAACGGCCTCGCCGGACACGTGACACGCGCCGGCCAGTCCGCAGGTGACGGCCGAACCGACAATCCGATGGGTGCGCTGGCCTGGGTCGCCAACCTCGCCATGGAGCGGGGCATACCCCTGACAGCGGGTATGGTGGTGATCACCGGCAGCCTTGTGCCCACGTTCGCGGCGGAAGCCGGCGACGTCGTGTCTTTCACGATCGACGGGATTGGGTCAGTCGACGTGTCGATCGCTTAACGGCGAAAAACATGGCACTCGGCCAGAATGAAAACGCGGCGCGGAGTCAGGTTCCCGTGCCGATGACTTTCAAAATGATCCAGCAGCCAAAAGCAATCATACCGGCTCCGGAAAACCGGGCCACCCATTGACCTGCAGGCGCCAGCTTCTCGACAAGCACAAAAATGGACAAACCGGCAATCCAGACCAGATTCATGATCCCACCGGCGAACAGCAATCCCATAAGAACCCAACAACAGCCCAAGCAGTACAGGCCGTGAATCCATCCGAGCCGCAATGCGCCGACGGCACCCGACCGAAAGTGCGTTGAGAGGAACGCAACGGGTGATCGGCAGTGCTCCAAGCAGGCGTGTTTTAGCGGCGTCAACTGGTAGACACCGGCAAAAATCAAGATTGCAGCCGTGAGGAATGGATTTAAGCTCCACATCATCATGGCGTGCAGCAAACCGACGTGTTCAAGCGCCCATTGGAGGCCAGTCGCGATGACGCTGAACATGCCCCAAGCGAGCAGATATCCGAACGCAAAGGACAACGTTGGCGCAACGGCAGACTCGCGCTGCCCAAGTTTGTAGGCATGACGGTGCACGCGCGCGTACAGCAAAACCATCGGCGCAGCACTGGGTGTCATCATCGCGATCATCATGATCCACCACATGAGAAACATGACAATCGCGTAGTCGAGGTTCCAACTGACAACCATTGCCGGCCGGATCGGCGGCGGAAACGCCCACGTCGTCATGGCAATCGTGCTCATGCCTGTGCCGGCACCAACCAGAACCCACCACCACGCCAATGCGGTAATCACACCGAGACCGCAGAGCACAACCGCGCGATCTCTCCGCAAAACCAATTCCGTCTTGGTCATATCCGACATAGTCAAAACGATCGCTAATAGTGTTTGTTTGTTTTCAATTGCGAGTCTTCAATTGCGCTGTTCGCGAGTCTTTACGTGCGCTACCGCTCGCGACAAGCGCTCGCTACTTGAGCGCGTTTTCGTTGGCGCTGTTCGCACGCTCGCAGGCTCGCGGCTCGAGCGCAGGCAATCCTGAGAGGACGATCCCAGGCCGCGACTGCGGCCCGGCGCGTTGCGCCGCCCCCCTCCCCAACGCGGGTGTTCCCGCGTTGGGCACTTTAAATGTCGAGATGGCGGACACGCCATCTCGATGGAGGGCCCGGCCGCAAGCCGGAGTAGCCCGTGAGCGAAGAGTCTCTAATTGCGCTGTTCGCACGCTCGCAGGCTCGCGGCTCGAGCGCTGGCCAGCCGTCTGGCGCCCCAGGCCGCGACTGCGGCCCGGCGCGTTGCGCCGCCCCCGCGGAGGCCCGAGCGAAGCGAGGAACAGCCGTGAGCGAGAAACAGCCCGTGAGCGAAAGCCAAAGTGAGCGAGGCGCATTAACGTTTTCCGCCGAGTGTTTTCTCTTCGATTACACCGTACGGACCGTAGGCGACGTCGGTGAGAAATCCGTAAGTTGAAACGCTATCGAGGGCGAGTTCGCCGGATGCCTGAAATGTACCGCTTGCCATCTCCGCGGTCCGGAATTCGAAACCCTCCGACAGGACGATCTGCGCGCGATGCGGCTTCCCTGTCACCGGATTTTTGATCGGCTCGAGTTTCATCTCCATATAGCCGGGAACTTTGAAACGGCCGATACGCGAAACGATATCGCATTCAAACTCGATATCAGCGAAAATCGGATCGATTTCCGTTTCAATCGTCGAGCCGTAGATTGCGAACGGCGTTGTCGGCTCTTGCTCTTTTCCTTCGAGAATTTGAAAGAGCGCGTTGCGCTGATCCTCCGTGGCGTGCTGACTGACAAAACCCTGCACGGTCCCGCCACCTTCATGCACCGGCCCGGGCCAGCGATATCGTGCGCCGACAATAATGTTGTCGAGGCGCACATCACCAAACCAGCCTTCAACGATTTTATGTGCTTCCAAGCCTTCACAAACATCGTTGGTCGGCGGCGCGTTGAACTCGCAGGGGCAACCATAGTTGCAGTTGCACGCCGCGATCTTTGGACCGCGGATCATCCAGTCAACATAAGCCATAGTGGAGTCTCCAAGTCTCAGACGTCAGACGTCGCATCTCAGAAAATTGAGCCATTGGAGGTCTGGGTGCTGCTCTGCAAGGCGCCGGTTCAACAACAGCGGGAATTGGCGCTGGATGCCAAGCCATGTCGCATCAACATCGACCGCAGTCACCTGCGCCAGACCCCATCGGCCACCCGCCGCGCAACGGCGACAGGCGCTTGGTAGACGTATACCCACGCCTCACACGCCCGCATTGTTCCATACGTAACAGGGCGGATTGCGCGCCGATAATCCGGGTCAAGGTCGCCAGGCGCGATACCTTCGTAAACGTCCAGCCATTGCAGCGTGGCTGCCGGTGAACGCAGGCGAAGGAGCTCGCCCGACACGCGGCGCGACACCTCGCGATCGACAACCACCCCCGGATACGCCCCCAGGTCGTACATCGTTCCGTACGTTTGCGCCGGTCCGATAACGGTCGTTTCGCGCATCAACCGACGACGCTGATCCTGGCCGAGCAAACTCCGGGACTTGCGCATCAAGGTGCCATAAACGAACAGATAATCTGACATGATGATGTGAATTCCCCGGTACAGGGTGGAACGAGATTAGTTCATTTTCGCCACAGGCAGAAATGATCGAGTTATGGACGGATTTGGTGAGGGCCGACGCATGCCGATCTTGACGGAACTGATCGTATCAATTGTCGGAGGTGTCGCGACAGCGATTATCCTAGCCGCATTCTCAGGTCGGCGCCGGGCTGAAACGCCGACGGCTCATCAGGCCCAGTCGCCCGTGCCGCGCAGCCGCAGTGTGTTTGGCGATCTCTTGAGATTGCTCGTCGCGGTTGCAGGCGGAATCGCGATCGCGATGGTCGGCGGCCGCATGTTGATCCAAAGCGGCGTCCTGCCGGGCGGACTGCCGACGCGCCTTGGCCTTATGATTGGCGGTACGACACTCGTCTGGTTGCTTCTCGTCGGCCTGCGGCGTAAGTGATAGGAGTGGCTCAGATCGCAACATCGTGTAACGTAAGCATAAATAACCAAAACATCGCGGGGCACCGAAACCGGGAGCGGAGTGAAAACAGAGGGAAATCTCATGCTTCGAGCTTTGATTGCCACTACGGCGTTGGCCATAGCCACAGTTGGCAGCTCTGCCATTACGGCCACATCGGCCGAGGCGAGAACCTGTATCGGCTATCGGATATCCGCACGGGGCATCATAAGCCAGTTCCGCGTCCGCGCAGCCGCAAGCGCGAGACGGGTTTGGAGCCGTCGCACCAAACGGATCGTCGGAACCAAGTTCGACACGTGGCTGTTTGCGCAGGGCAGATCCATGATGTGTTTTCCGGTCGGCGATAATGAGAAACAGATGCGTTGCCGTGCGTTGGCAACACCGTGTCGCGGCCCGCTCTGAGACTGCAGCGACGCACGTTATCTACCGAAAACATTATGAGGCAAACCGGAGCAAAGTGCTCCGGCCACTGGCCTGTCAGCCCGACGCGAAAGCAAACCAGAGCTTGTCGCGCCAAATCAGATTCACGTCTTTGATTGCGCTGTTCGCGGGCGAGTCTTTGATGGCGCTGTTCGCAGGCTCGCGGCTCGAGCGCTGGCTATCCTGGTAGGACAGTACCCAGGCCGCGAACGCGGCCCGGCGCGTCGCGCCGCGCCCGCGCAGGGCCCGACCGCAAGGTCGGAATAGCCCGTGAGCGAAATGCGACACGCTTTAGCAGCAGCCACTTGCCTTTGCGTCCGACGGTTCACGCGCAGCCGTGACGGTCTCGTTCTGTAGCGGATTGACTGTGCCGCATCCGGGAAAGATCCCGTAGTGGGTCGAAAAATCACCAATGAAATCGAAGTGCTCGGTGAAGCGGGTGTCCTTCAGCATGCGCCAGGTATTCCCGCAAACGGTGAAGACACGTCCCGTTTCAATGTGGTGATGATTGTCCAAGGCGAAGGCGTGCGGCTGCCCCTCAATTGTGCCTTTGTAACGAACCGCCTGGCCATAGTCCTCACAGGCAGGTTCGAGGCCATCGATGTGAAATAAGCGATACGTCGCGGAGTAGAAGACAGCCTCGCCAAGTTTCGCCGCAAGGGCATTATCGCTGACATCGAGTTTGCGACTCGTCACAAGACGCGGATCGCCAAATCCCGCGTCCTTCGCAACGGAAAGAAAATCGTTCCAGTAGAGTGCGCCGCCGAGACACTCGCCAAGCAGAACAGGATCTTGTTGGACATTGAGCGGCAACCGCCGGTCCGCATAAACATCGGCAAAGTACAGTTCTCCGCCGGGCTTCAGCAAGGATCGCGCACCGCGCAGAACGGCCGGCTTATCCGGCGACAAGTTAATCACGCAGTTCGAAACAATCAGATCAAAGCTTGCCGGCTCCAGATCGAGTTCGTCCAGCTTTTCGATATAGCCGTCCAGAAACGTGACGTTGGGGGTGCTATATCCGAAGCGATCCATGTGCCAATCCACATGGCTCCGTGCGACACCGATCTGCTCGGGCGTCATGTCAACGCCGACAACATGACCGTCCGGCCCGACCAGCTGCGACAAGACGAAGACGTCGCGACCCGCACCACAACCAAGGTCCAAAATGCGCAGTCCAGAAAGCTGCTCCGGCAGCAGCAGGCCACAGCCGTAGTACTTCGCAAGCACCTCATCGTGCACGTTTGCCAAAGTCCGCTTCAGGACATCAGGTGTGTCACCCGGAGTGCAGCAAGCAGATGTCTTAAGGTCGTCGCTTGTCGAAAGAACCTGCCCATAATAGTTGCGCACAACATCAACGTTCATGGAAACCCTGCGTGTCTGTTGCTCATGATCATCCCGCGCAAGCGTGGCGTCATCGGGCGATCAAAGACAACTCAAAGCGGCGTTATTGCCCCGTGCAACGATGCCGCAGCTTGGACATCAACGGGCTTGGTCATCCGCGTCACGGCGCGGAATGGAAAGACCAGTCGCATCGCACCAACACCGGTCGTCTTGGTCGCAGCAAATCCGACGCGTTCGTAGAGCTGGCGCGCGCGGGGGTTGGTATCAACGACGTCGAGACCGACAGACACTTTGCCCAGCCGGGCCGCATGCGCTTCGGTCGCCTTGAGCAGACCGGTGCCAAGACCTTGGCCGCGCGCGTCTGCTGCAACGGCCAGCCCGTCTAACAGCAGTTCACCGGATCGCTCCGGTCGGTCGAGAAAAGAGAGCCCAAGGAGGCGGAACGGCCCGGACCAGCCGTAGGCCTTTGCGAACTGCCAGAACGTCGGCTCAAACAGGCCGCGCCCGCGCACTTTGAACCCGACCACACCGGCCACTTCACCGCCGCGCATTGCGACGACAGCACGATCGGCGACAAGCGCAGACGACAACGGACCAACCATGTCATCGACGGAGCCGAGAAACGGTGACAGCTTTTCGCCGAACGCCTCGCAATAGATCCGCGTTGCGCGCGCAATCTGAGCCTGCGGCACACCCAGCCGAAACGTAACTGGTTCGCTCACCCGGCAACCTTGGAGAAGTCCGCAACCGTAAGTGTCGCCGCGCGGATCTCTGACAGCAACTTTAGGCGATTTTCGCGCAACTTGGGATCGTCGGCATTGACGGTCACATGATCGAAAAAGGCATCGACCGGTGCCCGCAGATCTGACAGCGCACGCATTGCACCTTCGAAATTCTCGACATTGATCGCCGCCTGCGTATCAAATCTCACTTTGGCGATCGCTGCTTCCAACGCCCGCTCCGCCGGCTCGACCAGGAGCTTGCCGTCGGGTGCGCCTTCGTACGTGCGCTTATCCTTCTTCTCTTCGATCGCGAGGATATTGGCAGCACGCTTCACACCGGCCAGCAGCACGGCGCCGTCGTCGGTCTCAAGGAAATCGGACAGCGCATCCACCCGCTTGACGATCAAGGCAATGTCATCTTGCCCGCCCAACGAGAAGATCGCGTCGATCAGATCATGGCGGGCGCCCTGATCGCGCAGATAAACCTTCAGTCGATCAGCGAAAAACGCCAGCAGGTCGTCAACGGCTTCCACGTCAGCGGCCTGCCCGACCAGTCCAGATTTTTCAAGCGCGGCCTGCGCCGCCTCAAACTTGCGAAACAAGCCGACCCGCAAGTCGTTTTCGATGCAGATGCGGATCACGCCGAGTGCGGCCCGGCGCAGCTGATAGGGGTCGCCGGAGCCGGTCGGCTTTTCACCGATCGCCCAGAATCCCACCAGCATGTCCAGCTTGTCGGCGAGCGCGACGGCGATCGCCACAGGCTCGGTCGGAACCGTGTCGCCAGCACCTTTGGGCTTGTAGTGTTCCTCGATCGCACGCACGACTTTGGGGTTCATCTTTTCGGCTTCAGCGTAGTACCGCCCCATCAAACCCTGCAGCTCGGGGAACTCGCCCACCATTTCCGATACGAGGTCCGCCTTGCACAATTGCGCGGCGCGGCCTGCAAGGTCCGGCTCGGCGTCCACGGCGCCTGCAATCAGGCGGGCAAGCTCGGTCACCCGCTCGACGCGATCCGCCTGGCTGCCAAGTTTCGCGTGAAATGTAATGTGACCGAGGGCCTGCCGCATGGGCTCGAGCTTGGTCGCCAGGTCCTTCTCCCAGAAGAACTTTGCGTCCGACAAGCGCGCATTGATGACCTTTTCGTTGCCGGAAACGATGGTCTCGCCGCCATCAGCCGCGACCAAGTTCGAAACCAATAGGAATCGGTTCGCGAGTTCGCCCGTGCTCGGATCGCGTAGGGAAAAGCACTTTTGGTGCGTCTTCATCGCAGTGATCAGGCATTCCGCCGGGACGGCAAGAAATGCCTCATCGAACGTGCCGATCATAACCGTCGGCCATTCCGTCAAGCCGGCGTTCTCGTCGAGCAACGCGCGATCCTCAACCAGATCCAGACCGGCATCCTCGGCAAGCGCCTGGGCCTGCTCTGTGATCATGGCCACGCGTTCACTCGCGGGAAGCAGAACTTTGGCGTCCTTCAGCTTTCGCCCGTAGTCCTCGAAGTTCTGAACGGCTATGGCCGACTTACCATGAAAGCGATGCCCAATCGTGGTGCGCCCCGCTTCCAGACCGGCAACAGATACAGGCACCACCTGATCATCAAACAAGCACAGCACCGACTGTAGTGGACGCACCCATGTGAAGTCGCCCGAGCCCCAGCGCATGGACGTTGGCCATGAAAACCTGGCGCAGACGGCCGGCAGGATCTCGGCGACGATCTCCGGCGTTGGACGCCCCGGCTTCGAGATCCGCGCGACGTAGAAATCCCCTTTCTTGGGATCGCTCACGATGTCCGCGTCGTCGATTGACGCGAGCCCGGCCCCGCGCAGGAATCCTGCAATCGCCTTGTCCGGCGCACCGACGCGGGGGCCCTTGCGCTCCTCGTTCACCGCAGGCGACTTGGCCGGAATATCCGCGATATGAAGCGCGAGGCGGCGCGGCGTGGCGAAAGCATGTGTCTCGCCGAGCGTCAGACCTTGGTCTTTGAGCCCGTCGCTCATATGTCGAGCCAAGTCCTCCGTCGCACGGGTCTGCATCCGTGCTGGAATTTCCTCAGAGAGCAGTTCGATAAGCAGGTTTGGCATTGCCGGCGCTCCGGTCCAGTCAGGAGCCAACGGCTTAGGCCCTTCAGCAAAAAACGCAAGCCACGGCAAAACAATTCCGCCTAAGGCGGAAACATTCTGGCCCTAGGTTGAAGCACGGCCAAGGCCGGCGGCTGCGAAATCTGATGTGTTCTAGTACTGTTCCCCAAATATGGTACGCACAATACTGGTCGGGGCCGGCGTGGTTGCGAGATAACCCAGCCCAACGAGGCACAACGCCAGCGCAAACAAGCGAATGGCGCGGGGCTGCCGCCTAAGCGCCAGCCAGCCGACAATCAGCATAATCAGGCCGATCAGAAGCAAGCCCGCAACCTGCGGCGGCGATAGATTCATGGGTCCTCTCCAACATGCGGCTGGGCCTACTCAGTCGGCCACAGAGGTCTCAACTTGCGAAAACAACGGCTACCAGCGCGATGTGCCACCACACTTGGACAGGATGGCGACGGCAAGACCGCTCATCGTCTCGCGCCCCTGCAGCGGACGCCTCCTATTCCGGAGTGAGACACCAAATCCCATGCGGATTGAAGAAGGGATCGTCAACGGCGAATCGATCGTCAGCCTCGTGCATCAGACGGAGCGGTGGCATGTCTTCGGCGATTTCAAACAGGTCACCATCATTGAGCTTTGGGGTTTCGGTACGCAGATACACGCCAAAGGCAAACACCATCCAAGTCGCATCAGGATCGAGGATGTCATCACCATCGTAAGAGGCATCAGGCAGCCCGAACTGGTTCATCCCAAACGAGTCGATGCGTCCGCGCTGCGCATTCGACACCTGTACGACAAGTGCTTTCTGCAGCCCTGCCGGCTCACCTTCGCCCAGGAACTGGCGCCATCGCGACCAGGGATGAGCCAACCCGCAGCGCGCCAATCGAACACCGAGCCCACCGGCCCGCGCGATGACGTCCGCCACGTCGCGCAACCGCGCGGCAAGATCAGCGCCCGCAACCTGGATCTGCACACGACCAATGGATCGATGCTCAGCAATCGCTGCAAGAGTTGCGGCATCAAAAGCGTCACCGGAACCATGCTGCATCCATTCGGCTAGCAGTGGCTCGCGCGGAAGCAGATCAAAAACAGGCGATGGCGGATGGCCTACATCTCCGGCACGCTGAAGCGCATCCGAAAGCTCACTATAGTCTGCCCAAGGTCCTGGGCTCCAAAGGTCGATGCTGGCCCGTTTCCCGCTCACGGTAATCCTCCACCGGGACATGGAACGTCGGGCATATGCGTGATCGGAACCGGTAGATGCGGCGTGTCAGGCAATCTGCTCGATCCAGTCATTCAGTTGCACCGTGAGGAACGTCAGGTCGTCAATGTTCACGTCATTGGGCATGAGCGGCCTCCGCCTCGGCGCCACCGGCCTCTGTCCGAAGCCACGCCGCGCAACAGGCTTTCGCAAGCTCGCGGACGCGCAGAATGTAGCTTTGCCGCTCTGTCACGGAAATGACGCCGCGCGCATCCAGCAAATTGAAAATGTGGCTGGCCTTGATGCACTGATCGTAGGCCGGCAACGCAAGCAAATGCTCATCCCCCTCGCCCGAAGCCCCGGACTCGAGCAACGCCTGACATTCGTGCTCTGCGTCTTTGAAATGCTGCAGCAGAAGATCCGTATTGGCGTGTTCAAAGTTGAACCGCGAATACTCCCGCTCGGCCTGGAGGAAAACATCTCCATACGTCAGTTTTCGCGCATCATCGCGCCCGTTGAAATTCAGATCGTACACGCGATCGACGCCTTGGACGTACATCGCCAGACGTTCCAATCCGTACGTGATCTCGCCGGAAACCGGGCGGCAGTCAAACCCACCAACCTGCTGAAAATAGGTGAACTGCGTCACCTCCATGCCGTTGCACCAGACTTCCCAGCCAAGCCCCCAGGCGCCGAGTGTCGGACTTTCCCAGTCGTCCTCAACGAAGCGAATATCGTTGACGGTCGTGTCGATGCCGATCGCATCCAGCGAGCCGAGGTAGAGTTCCAGAATGTCGGCAGGCGACGGCTTCATCAGTACTTGAAACTGATAGTAGTGCTGCAACCGGTTCGGGTTCTCGCCATAACGCCCGTCCTTAGGCCGGCGTGACGGCTGCACGTAAGCCGTGTTCCACGGCTTGGGGCCAAGCGAGCGCAGTGTCGTCGCCGGATGGAATGTCCCGGCCCCGACTTCCATGTCGTATGGCTGCAGGATCGCGCAGCCCTGTTGCGCCCAGTAGTGCTGGAGCGTGAGAATCAGATCTTGAAACGACGCTCTGGGATTGAGCTCAGAGACCGACGCCATGGTTCGCCTCGCAAGGTTCGTGCGCGCCGGACTATACAGATCAGCGGGCCGGTGTCACTCAGGACGTCGACCTTCGCTGGATCTGTCATCAGGAAGAATGGTGCTCGGGAAGTGGCGGTCACATCGCTCCTGCCGGTTCGCCAGACCGACGACCACAGTAATAGGCGCCTAGTTGGGGCGATACTCGCCCGTCGCGGGATCTTGCTTCAGCGAACCGAGGTCGCGAGGCTCCGCAGTCGCCGCTTTGGCGTTGGCCTGCGCGCGCTCTCGCATTTGCCGCGTTTGCTTGCTGACCCATTTATAAGTTGCATAAGCGCCGACACCGGCGAGCGCAATCATGATGAGTTGCGGCATGGACGAACCTCTACGCTCGCTTGAATGCAGCGGGATCTTTTAAGACTCGGGCGCGGTGCACGTCACAAACCATAACGCGACCACAGCATCCGCTCTTCAACAGCGGACACCAGATCATCGGCAAAAGCAAGGCGGCCCTCTGCCCCGTCGCCAACCATACCGGCGCCTCCCGGCGACCGCATGAGACGGGCCAGCAAACCCGGCTTGGCGAGCGGGACAACCCGCAATCTCACCTTATCACCGTGCAATTCACGCATCTTGGTCCGCACATCGGTCAGGCCGTCGATCAGCCCCAGATCCATGGCAGACGATCCATCCCAGAACTGACCCGAGAACAGCTCCGCATCCGCCGCTTTCAGCTTCCCGGCCCGGCGATCTTTGACAATACCAATGAACACGTCGTGGATCTGGCGTTGCAACTGCTTCAGATGCGAGACGTCGTCGGGATCCTCCGGGCGGAACGGATCCAAAATCGATTTGCGCTCGCCTGACGTGTAGACGCGCCGCTCGACACCGAGCTTTTCGATCGCCTTATCCAGGCCGAAGCCAGCCGCAATCACGCCGACCGAGCCGACGATCGAGGACGGATCGGCGTAGATCTCATCGCCGGCAACCGCCAGAAAGTAGCCGCCGGACGCCGCCACATCTTCGCAGAACACATAGACGGTCTTTTGGTTCTCAGCCGCGAGCTGTCGGATACGTCGAAAGATAAGGTTCGATTGAACCGGCGATCCACCTGGTGAATTCACCAGAAGTGCGACACTCGGCAGCTTCGACATCGCGAAGGCCCGCTCGAGCGCACCTGCCACGAGGGCAAGCGACAAGCCTGGGCGCAACGGTGTCGCCATCCCAATCGCCCCGGTTAATCGCACAACGGGCACGGTTGGTTTGGATGAAAATGGCCACATGGCGGTCTCCGGTGATGGTTGCAGGGTGTTCTAGAGGCTTTCGGGCTTCGCTGGAACCATTCCTCCACCCAGCGTGTGGGCTGGCGATGCGAATCCGCCGACGGTGGGCATGCTCTATCGGCGCTTGTCTTACACGAAAAGCACGCGCGTCATCACGTCCGAGGCCAAACGTCCAAGGTCGCAGGTTCCTTGAGCACCCGCGAGACGTCATCGCGAAAGGCGTGCCCATCGCCGTGCAGAATCAGTCCTTGGCCGATCTGCAACGGCGCGCGGCTGCCCTTTTGCGCCGTCACCAAACAGCGAATTGCAGGCTTATGGTCTGCACGTGCAAACACAGGCACCAATTTGATGTTTCCGAAACGCCGCGCGAGCACGCCGATTAACGCGTCGACTGCATGCGCAGAATGAATGACAGTGACGTGTCCGGACGGTCGCAAAACACGTGCCATGCAACGCGCCCACATCTCCAGTTCTCCAGCCCCTAGAATGTGAGCCGCAGACTTTAGGGCCGTCGCGGACGGTCGTGCGGACCCCGCAGCATAAAACGGCGGGTTTGCAACCACATGGTCATAACCGCCGGTCTGCAGCACATTGGCTGCGGATTTTTGCGTGAGGTCGCAGTCGAGGACACGGACGCGGTCTGACAGATCGTTTCGCGCGACATTTTGACGTGCGAGTGCTGTTAACTCCGGTTCACGCTCGACCAGGTCAACGGTCACGTCACGAAGCCGCTCTGCCAAACACAGGCCGACTGTGCCAACGCCCGCGCCAAGATCCACAACATGGGCGGCATTGCCATCCGTTACCGGGGTAGCCGCGGCCAATAGCACTGCATCGATACCGGCCCGATAGCCCAATCGCGGCTGGGTTATCTTCAGTGCACCGCCGAGAAACAGGTCCTCAGTCGTCTCCACGATCCTATCCTGTGTGATCGGGTAAGATCCATTGCCCTAACTCAGCGTCCCGCAAAACGCGTTTTGCCTGGTTAAAATCGTCCTCCGGCACAAGAACACGTTTCGGAAACGCGCCGATCGAGCCTTCCATAATGCTCATGTTCTGGTCCGCAATGACGACATGACATCCCGCATCGCGCAGAAGCACTTCGACGAAATTTACGAGGACAACATCGTTTGAACGCATCAACTCTCGCATTTCGTCACGCTTTCTCTTTACGTATGGGCGAAGCACCGGCACCACTTCTGCGTCAACGTGCCGTGGCTCGGTGCAACCGACTGCGCGGTTATGTTGTGGCTTAAATCATTTCCGCCAGTGACGGAAACACATCGCATGCCCACACCCTGTTGCTTCAACCTGGCCGGCCAGGAAGAGCGGACCAGGGCAAACCGACGAATACGTGTGAGATGGTTCCAGTAAACCCTGGAACACTCTAGCAAAGGACGCAAGGAGCACATCGTGGGTCTAGTCGTACCAATTGACGGGTCTCGAGACCCGAAACGATTTCTGACCGCGATCCTTGATCTGGTCGGCGAGGACATGGGCGGCGTCAACCGGATCATCCTCGACAAGTCCGTTTCGGATGTCGAGATGATCCCGGAACTCGCACATCACTTAATCGACAGTGGCGGCAAAAGACTGCGCCCGATGCTCACAATCGCGGCGTCAAAGCTCTTCGATTATAGCGGCGACGGTCATATTAAGCTGGCTGCGAGCGTCGAGTTCATGCATACGGCGACGCTGCTCCACGACGACGTCGTCGACGAAAGTGATGCGCGCAGGGGCAAGTCGACGGCGCGACTGATTTGGGGCAACCAGGCCAGCGTTCTGGTGGGCGATTTCCTGCTCGGGCAAGCGTTCCGGATGATGGTCGATGTCGGCTCGTTATCGGCGCTCAAAATTCTGTCGAACGCCGCCGCTGTCATTGCCGAGGGTGAGGTCATGCAGCTGGCCGCGGCAAAGAACCTCGCTACCACCGAAGACGCGTATCTCGCGATTATCAATGCCAAGACTGCGGCCCTGTTTGCTGCGGCATCGGAGGTCGGCGCCGCAATTTCAGACCGCCCGGCCGAAGAGCGTGACGCTCTGAGGTCCTATGGAAAGACGCTTGGGATCGCCTTCCAGCTGGTCGACGATGCGCTCGATTACGCCGGGGATTCCCGAAGCCTTGGCAAGTCTGTCGGCGATGATTTCCGCGAGGGCAAGATTACGCTGCCGGTCATACTGGCCTATCGCCGCGGTGACGAGGAGCAACGCGCGTTCTGGAAGCGGACCATAACGGATGGCGAGATCCGTGACGGCGATCTGGAGAACGCCATGGCGTTGATTGATCGTCACGACTCCATCAAGGCCACGTTCGAACGCGCGCGTTACTACGGTTCAATTGCACGCGACGCGCTGGCAACGTTCCCGGATTCACCGGCCAAGACCGCGCTCTTAGACGTCGTCGAGTTTTCGATCGCCCGCGCGAACTAAGGCTCGTCGCGCCAAATCAGCTTCACGTCTTTCGTTGCGCTGTTCGCACGCTCGCAGGCTCGCGGCTCGAGCGCTGGCTATCCTGGTAGGACGGTTCCCAGGCCGCGAACGCGGCCCGGCGCGTTGCGCCGCCCTCGCGGAGGGCCCGGCCGTTAGGCCGGAATAGCCCGTAAGCAGTTAACAACCAGCGCGGGCCAGCCGTCGAGCACGGTTTCCAGGCCGCGAACGCGGCCCGCCGCGTTGCGGCGCGCCCGCGCAGGGCCCGGCCGTTAGGCCGGAACAGCCCGTGAGCGAGAA